>NZ_JBITLX010000008.1:0-319325 GCF_044465625.1 Actinoplanes sp. NPDC049599 | reverse complement strand
TACTTGGGGGGGCCAACCCTCCCGCCGGGGGGCGGGTTCTTTTTTGTGGGGGGGGGGGGGGGGGGGCCCCCCCCCCAAACCCCCCCCCCCCCCCGGGGGGGGGGGCCCCCCCCCCGGCCCCCGCCGTCCCAGCGCAACCACACAAACCCCGGTGGTAGGAGGACGTCAGACCTTGCGGTAGCGGGACTGGACGATGGAGAACAGCCCGTACGCGGCGATGCCAATGGCGGTCAGAGCCAGCAGCCACGGCCCATACGTCTGCTGCGCCAAGACGTTCAGAGTGGCGTCGAGACCGCGAGCCTTGTCCGGGTCGTACTGGACAGCGGCGATCAGGAACAAAACACCGGCGATGCCGTACGCGGTGCCCTTGGCGGCGTAGCCGGCGACGCCGAGCCGCTCGCTGAGCCGGCGCATCTGCGCGGACATCTGGCTCATCTTCAGGTGCTTCTCGAACTTCTTCCGCAGGCCGTAGATCACCAGCCCGATACCGATCGCGGCGATGGCGATGCCCGCCAGCCCCACGGTGATGCGGCCACCACTGGAGGCCATCAGGTCCTCGCTGGCCTTCTGCTGGGTGTCGGCGCTGGAAGCCTTCTTGCCCCGCAGCACCTTGATCCCGGTCCAGGCGAAGTACGCGTAGAACAGGGCCCGGCCGGCGGAGGCGAGGCGCTCGTACAGGCGGTGGCGGCCTCGCTCGGCGCGGTGGCCGATCGCGGCCTCGAGGAGCTGCCAGAGCGTCATGGCGACCAGGCCGATGACGAGGACCACGATGAGGAACGTGCCGAAGGGCTTCTCGGCGAGGTTGTGCAGGGCGCCGGACTGGTCTCCGTCGGTGCCGGAGCCGCTGAACGCGATCTGCAGGATCAGCCAGGCGAAGAGGAGGTGGATGACGCCGTACCCGACGAGGCCGGCACGGGTGAGATGTTCCAGCCAGCTGCTGTTGGCGGTACGGGAGGCCGCGCCGTGGGCCTGCGAGGGGAGAGAGGGCATGGCGGAATATTTGACCGAAACAGCGTTCCCCGAAACGTGCCCCCTTGCAGGCGGCACGTTAAGCGGCGATGACCCGTGCTGCGTGGAAGATGTCGGCTGGTAGCGGGTGATGCAGTTGCCACTGGATGCGCATCGGCCGATCACCGGTGTGCGACACGTACGTCATCGGGCCCGCGTAGAGGTACGGCGGCACCCCCAAGTCTCCGTCGGCATCCTTCACCTCACGCACAAAGAGGTGCACCGTCGAGCCGTGAGTGGCGTGCTGGATGTAGCGCTGACCCGTCCCGGACGCCGATGATGTCGTGCTTTGCGACTCCCACTGGAACAACGTGTCGGTGATGGCGCGGTCCTGATACATCGTGGTGGGTGAATAGTGCTGCTCCGTCTTCGTGAGCGTGACGAAGAAGATGTCCGCGTTCTCCTCCGGCAGCCACTTGACGCCCTCGCGGATGTTGGACGGGTCCGGAATGCCGAAGGCTGTCCCGATCTCGTTGCGGGAGTAGCGGGCGTGGATCCGCAACGGATTGACTCCGGCCGGGTCCATCGGGAAAGTGACCCGTTCAATCCTGGATTCGAGGACGTCGGCTAGCTGGCGGATTTCGGCGCGGCGCTGCGGAAAGGCCGCAAGCCGTTGGGCAACGTCTGCGCGCGGGTCGCCAAAGAAGGCCTGGCCCATCATGGCGCCGAGCCGGCCGCGGACCGAACGACCATCGGCCACCTCGCGAAGGGCTCGAAGCCGATCGGGATCATCAATATGCAGCATCCTGCCGATCGCTGTGCTGACGGCCGAGTCGTCACCGCTTGCGGGCGTTTGCAGGCCGGCTTCCTCGCGCAGGCCGGTCCAGCCGCGACCACCCTTCCGGCGGTAGAGGTCCTCGACCTCAAACCCGGTCTCCGCAAGGAACGTCGCGAGTGGGACGTCACTGAGCCGGCGAAGCTCAGCCACCATGTCCTTGCGCTGCAATCGGAGAGCGGCCCGGATGTTGTCCAGCACGATCTTCTTTGCCACCCGATCCAACTCGATGTGGCAGCCGGCCGGCAGCGTGGGAAAGTCGTGCTCGACGTCGTGGGCCAAAGTGCGCCGGGTGGCGCCGGTCAAGGCGCGGTATCGCAGGTCGAACCGGAACTCACCGTGCTGACCGCCGATGAAGTCGAGAACGGTCAAACACGCCTTGTCGTCCGAGAGGCGCAGGCCACGCCCGAGCTGCTGCAGGAAGATCGTCGCGCTCTCAGTAGGGCGCAACATCAGAATGGTGTCGACCCGGGGCAGGTCGACACCCTCGTTGAAAAGGTCAACGGTGAAGAGCAGGCTCAGGTCGCCGCGCTCAAGCTCCCGAACTGCCTCCCGCTGCTTTGCTCCGTCCACCTGCGAGTGCAGCGCGAGGGCCGGGATACCGACCTGGTTGAAGCGTTCGGCCATGAAGTTGGCGTGCTTGATGCTGACGCAGAAGCCGATGCCCCGCATCCGGGAGATGTCGACGGTCTTGCGAACGGCTTCGACAACAAGCCGGGCCCGAGCATCGTCGCCGGTGTAGACGTTCTCCAGCTCACTGATGTCATAACCTCGGCCGCGCTTCCAGCGCAGGCTGGACAGGTTGACCTCGTCGTGCACCCCGAAGTATTGGAAGGGGGCGAGGAGCTGCCGTTCCAGCGCCTCCCATAGGCGCAGCTCCACAGCGGTATGACCGTTGAACCAGTGCCAGATGTCCTTGCCGTCGGCGCGTTCCGGGGTGGCCGTGAGCCCGAGCAGAATGTGCGGCTTGAGTCTCTGCAACAGGCGTCGGTAGGTGGGCGCCTCGGAATGATGGAACTCGTCAACGATCACCATGTCGAACTGACCCGGATCAAGATCATCAACGATCTGGTGGAGTGACTGCACCGAAGCGAAGACGTGCCGCCAATCCTTGGGGCGCTCGCCGCCCACGAAGAGCTCGCCAAACGTCCCGTCCCGGAGCACCTGACGAAACACCGCCTGGCTCTGCTGCAAGATGCGCTCCTGGTGCGCGACGAACAGCAGAGAGTTGATGCCACTTTGGCGCAGGCGCCGATAGTCCAGCCCTGCCACAACGGTCTTGCCGGTGCCGGTGGCCATGACCACAAGATTGTGGCGACGGCCGTGCACCACGCGCTCGGCATCGAGGCGTTCCAGGATCTCCTGTTGGTAGGGATAGGGCCGCACATCAAGGCTGGTGATGTCGATGGGTAAATCACCCGGCCGGGGGCCGCCGGCCGTGGTGAGCGCCTGACGGAGCCGCTCACGGTCCTCCGGGTTGTGCGGGTTGTAAGGCTCAAACGCGGGGTCGTTCCAGTACTCCACGAAGGTCGCTCGGATGGTCTCGACCACGGCATCCTGCTCGAGCTGGGACAGCCGGACGTTCCACTCCAGGCCGTCGATCAGCGCGCTCTTCGACAGGTTGGAAGAGCCGACGTACGCGGTGCTGGCCCCGCTTTTCCGGAGGAACATCCACGACTTGGCGTGCAGCCGGGTCGTGCGCGTCTCATACGAGATGCGGATTTCCGCGCCCAACTCGGCAAGCTTGTCGAGCGCCCGCTGCTCGGTGGCGCCCATGTAGGTCGTCGTGATGATGCGCAGGTGTCCCCCACGTGCGGTCAGTTCACGAACGGCGTCCTGCAACAGGCGCACCCCGTGCCACTTGATGAAGGCGCAGAGCAACTGCACCTCATCGGCCGAGGCCATCTCCTTGTTGACTTCAGAGCCGATACGAGGCTGGCCGCGCCCGTTGGTGAGCAGGGCACCGGACGCCAGCGGGGTCTCCGGCCGCACCGGAAAGGTCACGTCCGCGGGGGCCTGGGGGCGCGGCACGATGGCCGTGAGCAGCTCTGCCGGCGTACTCAGAAAGTCTTCGGGCTGGACCACCCGCGGAGCCGCCGCCGTCTTGATCGCCTCGGTGATGGTGTTGGCGAGCTCCAGTTGCGCAGTCAGGCGCGCGACGCCCTGGCCGGGCACCGCCTTGAGGGCCCTTTCGGCGAGGGCGGTGATGTGCCGGCTCAATATCTGGTGGGAATCGGCGGGATCAAGGCCGGCACGATCGACGAGGTCGGAGTCGATGGAAGCCAGGCTCTGCTCGATGCCACGCGTGATGACGTGCTCATACGCGCCCTCAGTAAGGTCGGTCACGCCGGCAACATAGCGGGTGGGTCCGACACCGTCGCGTAGTGCGCGGCCGTCATCAGTCGGGAGATACCGGGTCCGATAGCGTGACCTGCGTTGGCACCGACGCGGCTAAGGGGAACTCGTGGAGCTGTTGCACTCGGGGAAGGTTCGGGATGTCTACGCCGATGGCGCTGACATTCTGCTCGTCGCTTCTGATCGGGTCTCGATCTACGACGTGGTGCTGCCCACCGCCATCCCCGACAAGGGGAAGATTCTCACCCAGCTGTCGCTCTGGTGGTTCGACCAGCTTTCCGATGTTGTGCCCAACCATGTCATCTCCGCCACCGATGTGCCTGCCGAGTGGGCCGGGCGCGCTGTTCGGTGTGAGCGGCTTGAGATGGTCATGGTGGAGTGCATTGCCCGGGGTTATCTTGCCGGGTCCGGGCTCAAGGAGTACGAGAAGGATCGTGCGGTTTCCGGGGTGGCGCTGCCCGAGGGGCTGATCGAGGGGTCCAGGCTGCCCGAGCCGATTTTCACCCCCACCACCAAGGTGGCGCCGGGTGAGGGGCATGACGAGTTCATCACGTACGGCGATGTGGAGGTCTCGGTCGGCGCTGATGTTGCCGCCGAGCTGCGGCGGATCACGTTGGAGGTTTACCGGCGGGGGTCCGAGGTTGCCGCCGGCAAGGGGATCATCATTGCCGACACCAAGATTGAGCTGGGGTTCTCCGGTGGGGCGTTGAAGCTCGGCGACGAGTTGCTCACGCCTGACTCGTCGCGGTTCTGGGCCGCCGACGAGTGGCAGCCCGGTGGCACGCAGCGGTATCTCGACAAGCAGTTCCTGCGGGACTGGTCCTCGTCGTTGACCGGCTGGGACCGGACCGCTCCGGGGCCGGAGATTCCCGACGCGGTCGTGGAGGCCACGCGGAACCGGTACGTCGAGGTTTATGAGCGGCTCACCGGCGACCGCTGGCGTTAGTCCGAGGCTCGGGCGTCCTCGTCGGTGGCCGCGTCCTCCGGATCGGTCATGGCGTACCTCCGAGGGCGGTGCGGAGCAGAGGAGTGCGCCCACCCGCGTCGTTGCGGGTGGGCTGCGTCCGGGCTACCCCGGGTGTATCCGGCGAAAACCCGCGGTCAGGCCCAGGCGACCGTGTTGTCGTGGGAGAGCCGGGGCATCCGGGGGAACCATGGGTCCTTGCCCGGGTGCCCGATGTTCACCACGAGCAGCGTCTTGAACCGGCCGTCGGGGAAGAATTCCTTGTTGATCGCTTCGCCGTCGTAGCCTGCCATCGGGCCCGCGACCAGGCCTTCCGCCCGTACCGCCAGCAGGAAGTAGCCGATCTGCAGGCCGGCGCTGAACCGGCCCATGCCGTCGCGCATCTCCGGGGCGTCCGCCAGGACGTCCTTCAGGGCGGGGTTGATCGGGAAGACCTCCGGCACGTGCTCGTGGAAGTCGGTGTCGACCGCGAGGACGGCGGTGACCGGCGCCGCCGCGGTCTTGGCCCGGTTGCCCTCGTTCATGTGCGCGACCAGGCGCTCCTTGCGCTCCGGGGTCCGCACGTAGAGCACCCGCAGCGGCTGGAGGTTGGCCGCGGTCGGCGGCCACTTGGCCAGCTCCCACACGGCGGCCAGTTCCTCGTCGGTGACCGGGGTCGGCGCGAAGGAGTTCGCGGTGCGGGCCTCGGTGAAGAGCAGCGCTCGGCCGGCCTCGTCCAGGCGGGGCAGACGGCTCACGGCAGCTTCAGAAATAGTATCCACTTCGAAAAAGCTAGTGGCTTCAGGGTGCAAAGTACTAGGGAAGTGAGCTTCGGAACAGGCGGGAATATCTAGCAAGGGAGGTGCTCGTCGGCCCAGCGGGAGATCTGGTCGAGCGCCGGCATCAATGCCTGACCGCGGTCGGTCAGCGCGTAGGTCACGGTGACCGGGGGGCCGGCGTCGACCGTACGGCTGATCAGGCCCGTCTCGGCCAGCGAGACCAGCCGGTTGGACAGCACCGAGTCGCTGATGCCGTCGATGCTGCGGGACAACTCGCGGAAGCCGGCCGGGCCGGCGGCCAGGCTGCCGAGCACCGCCGCGTTCCATCGCTTGCCCAGGAACTGGAAGGCGCGCGCCAGTGCCGCATCGCCACGGGCGCACTGCGCCGCATCGACGTGGGTGTGTTCGGGCGCGGTCGTCACCTGCCCAAGGTACCGCGCGGCAGCCGGCGCCTGCTCTGCTGTTTCGCTGGTCAGCGGGGGCGAGAAGGGGCAGAAAGCGGCAAACGCCCACTGTCCACTTGAGGGTGACCTGGCCGACCGCGTGGTCGAGGCGCCCGGTCGCCGTCCCTACAGCGTGGCGGCGATCCGTCCCAGCAACGTCACCATGTGGGTCACCGTGGGGGTGGGGCGGCGGTTCGTGGCGGCGAAGATCCGCCGTACCGAGACGTCGTCGTCCGGGTGCAGGCGCAGCAGCACCAGGTCGGCGGGGGTGGCGCGGATGGCGAGGGCGGGCACCAGCGCGACGCCGAGGCCGGCCGCGACGCAGCCCAGTTTGCCGGTCCATTCGGCCGCCACGATGTCGATCCGCGGGCGGAAGCCGCTGGGCAGGCCCGCCCGCAGCAAGGTCTCCTCGGCGGTGGCGGAACCGGCGATGAACGAGTCACCGGCCAGCTCCGCCAGCCGTACGGTGTGCCGGCCGGCCAGCGGGTGCCCGGGTGCGACGGCGACCAGCAACTGCTCGTCGAGCAGGTGGTGCAGGTCGAAGCGGGCGGTGTCCAGCGGGTGGTCCGGTGGGGCGCTGACCACGGCCAGGTCGGCGTCGCCCGCGGCCAGCCGGTCCAGCAGGGCGGGGGTCAGGCCCTCCAACAGGGACAACTGCGCTTTCGGGTACGCCGTACGGAATGCGGCCAGGGCCCGGGGCACCAGAGCGGCCACCGCCGTCGGGAAGGCGCCCACCCGCAGCCGGCCGCCGCCGACGTCCCGCAGGGAATCCAGGTCCCGCTGCGCCGTGCGCAGCCGCTCCAGCGTCGCCTCGGCGTGCGGCAGCAGCGCGCGGCCCTGCTCGGTCAGCGCGACACCGCGCGGCAACCGGTCGAACAGGTCGGCGTTGAGGTCCTTCTCCAGCACGGCGATCTGCCGCGAGACGGCCGACTGGGTGTAGCCGAGCACCCGCGCGGCCCGGGTGAACGACCCGCCGTGGGCGACCGCCACGAACACCTCAAGGCTCTGGGTCTGCACCACCTCATGCTAGAAGCGCATGGCTGCGGTGCGAAATGCTCGCTGGTGACATGGCTCGAACGCTTCTAGCGTCGTCGGCATGGCGCATATTGCTGTTCTCGGCACCGGGCGGATGGGGGCCGCGATCACGCGCCGGCTGCTCGACACCGGGCACCGGGTGACCGTCTGGAACCGTACAGCTGAGAAGACCGAAGCGCTGGTGGCCGCGGGTGCGCGGGCCGCGCCGACGCCGGCCGTGCCGGACGCCGAGGTGGTCATCACGATGCTCACCGACGCCGCGGCGGTCCGCGACGTGGTCGCGGCGGCCGACCTGCGGCCCGGCAGCGTGCTGGTCGAGATGTCCACCATCGGGCCGGCCGCGATCCGCGAGCTGCGCGTCCCCGACGGGGTCGAGGTCGTGGACGCGCCCGTGCTGGGCAGCGTCGCCGCCGCCGAGTCGGGTCAGCTGACCGTGCTGGCCGGGGGCAAGATGGGGCGGGCGCGGCCGGTGCTGGAGTCGCTGGGCTCGGTGCGGCACTGCGGTGACCTGGGCAGCGGGGCCGCGTTGAAGTTGGTCGCCAACACCGCGCTGGTCACCGGGCTCGCCGCGCTGGCCGACACGATGGTGGTGGCCCGGGCCCTCGGCGTGGACGCCGAGGCGGCGCTGTCGGTGCTCGCAAGGGGCGCGCTCGCCGGCGCGGTCACCCGGGTGACCGCCGTCGGGGCCGCGTTCCCGGTCGCGCTGGCGGCCAAGGATCTTGACCTGGTGCTGGGCCTGGCCGACCCGCCGGTGGTGCGGGCAGCCGCTGCCGTGCTGCGGGAAGCGCCGGAGCGGGACGCCGATCTCGGCACGATCGTCCGGGCGGCGACATGAGGCTCACACTGGACAATCCGCGGTCCGTTGCGGCGCCGTTCGGTGACAGGTTCGCCCACGTGGCCCGGCTTGATCTCGCGGGCGGGGCGCTGCTGATGCTCTCCGGCCAGGTCGCCGTCGACGATGACGGCGCGGTGATCGCGCCGGGGGACATCACGGCGCAGGCGGAGCGGATCTTCGAGATCGTCGGTGGGCTGCTGGCCGCGCACGGTGCCGGCTTCGGCGACGTGCTGCACATACGGTCGTACCTGACCGATCTGGCGCAGCTGGGCGGCTACGCGGCCGTCCGTCGGAAGGTCTTCACCGGCAGGCCGCCGGCGAGCACCACGGTTGAGGTCAGCCGGCTCTTCCTGCCCGGCGCGGTGCTGGAGGTCGAGGTCACCGCGGCGAGGTGAGCAGGTTCTCGGCTTCGCGGCGCTTGGGCCAGGCGGCCTTGCTGCCGCAACCCTCGCAGCTCAACTGCTCACCGCAGTGCGAGCACCAGTCGTTGGTGCGCCGCAGATACCAGCCCAGGGCGACGCCGGCCAGCAAGCTCGCCAGCCCTATTACCGCCGCGAGGGCGATGGCACCGGTCACGAGGGCAGGCCACCCATCGCCGAAGCGCCGTCGCTGCCGATCCGGGGGCGACGTGTCATCAGCGGTCCGCAGCCACGGCGGTCCAGGGCCGGGTCCTCGTCCGCGCGGGTGGTCACGTAGGAAGCGGTGAACGTGTCCACACCGGTGCCCCGGTGGGATCCCGGCCGGTACGTCACGGTGACCGCGCGCGGCGAAGCCGCCTCGATCACTCCGGCTCGCCAGCCGTCGCGGTAGACCCAGACCGGGTCGGCCTTGTGGTAGCTGTCGGCCGGCGCGACATCCGCCGGGTCTCGCTGGGGTGGGGCTATGGACGGGGTCGACATTCGAGAGCCTCCTGTTTCCGGGACTCGGTCGTCGGGCGGACACCGGGCGGTTGATTCGGCGCCGGCAACCCCGTGTCGTCCGCCTGACCCGCTGAGAGGTCAAACTTTTCAGCACGCTGTGTCAGCACCCAAGCAACCGCCTGTCAGATATCATGCTCTGGATCAAGTGCGTCCGCAAGGCCGTCTGCACGTGCATCTGACTCGTGCGCGTCGGCGAAGGGGCCGATCGATCGGTTTCCGGTCGGACGATCTCACCCTTAGGATGCTCTGAGGCGAAGAGGTGCAACTTGCATCCGGTGATGATCGATAGGAGCAAGGTGAGCGCGGGTACGCAGGAGGAGTCGCCGAACAGCGGCCCCACCGTGCTGCGCATCCTGCTCGGTGCCCAGCTGCGGCGGTTGCGCGAGGGCAAGGGGATCAGCCGGGAGGACGCGGGCTACGAGATCCGTGCCTCGGGCTCGAAGATCAGCCGGATGGAGCTCGGCCGGGTCAGCTTCAAGGAGCGCGACGTCGCCGACCTGCTCAGCATGTACGGCGTGCAGGACACCGCCGAGCGTGAGGCGCTGCTCGGGCTGGCCCGGCAGGCCAACAACCCCGGCTGGTGGCACCACTACGGCGACATCCTGCCGCCCTGGTTCCAGTCCTATCTGGGCCTGGAGGCGGCGGCGACGCTGATCCGGACGTACGAGATCCAGTTTGTCCCCGGCCTGCTCCAGACGCCGGAGTACGCCCGGGCCGTCATCCTGCTCGGCCACGCCGGCGCGACCGCCGACGAGATCGACCGCCGGGTCGAGCTGCGCCGGCAGCGCCAGCAGATCCTGGACCGGATCGAGCCGCCGCAGCTGTGGGCGGTCATCGACGAGGCCGTGCTGCGCCGGCCGATCGGTGGCCCCGAGGTCATGCGGGCCCAGATCGAGGCGCTGATCGAGGCCGCCAAGAAGCCGAACATCCGGCTCCAGATCATCCCGTTCCACGCCGGTGGGCACGCGGCGGCCGGTGGGCCGTTCGCCATCCTGCGGTTCCCGGAGCCGGAGCTGCCCGACGTGGTCTACGTCGAGCAGCTCACGAGCGCCATCTATCTGGAAAAGCGCGACGACGTCGATCACTACGCAATCGCGATGGAACGCGTCTGCATCGATGCCGAGCCGCCGAACCACACCCAGGAGATCCTCGGCAAGCTCCTCCATGAGGTCGGCCGGCTCGCCTGAGGCCCACCGTCTCGCCTGAGGCCCACTGTGGAGTGGTTTCCTCACTGTGTGTCAATCACCCTGAGGGGTGACTCAGTGGAGCAGGTTGTCAAAGTCCCCGTCGCGGACACCGCCCAGGAACGCCTCGATCTCCGCCGGCGTGTAGATCAGGGCGGCACCCTCCGGGTCGCGTGAGTTCCGCATGGCGACGCTGCCGTCCGGGAGTGCGGCGCACTCGACGCAGTTGCCGCTGGGGTTGCTCCGGCCACTCTTCTGCCAGGTCACACCCTCCAGCTGCCCGGCGGGCATGCCGTTAACAATGCGCG
Organism: Actinoplanes sp. NPDC049599; assembly: GCF_044465625.1. Classification (NCBI taxonomy): domain Bacteria; kingdom Bacillati; phylum Actinomycetota; class Actinomycetes; order Micromonosporales; family Micromonosporaceae; genus Actinoplanes; species Actinoplanes sp. NPDC049599. The sequence continues at coordinate 308,740 of NZ_JBITLX010000008.1, read as the reverse complement.
TCATTACTTGCTCCCTAACGGTTTGACCGGTCCGGGGACCGGCTCTGTGTGTCACGCCGGCTACTTGCTGTGCAAATGCACGTGCATTTGGCCTTGCGTTCTCACATGATTGTGAGCATGATAACGCACGAGCCCCACCGAAAGTGGGTCACGGAGGGTGACATCTTTGAGTGACGGGTCGGTCGCGGAAAGGCCCCTGCCACCCTCGACGCGAGGCTCCCTGGCGGGGGCGCCCGAGCGGGAGGAAAAGAGCATGACGGTCCCGAACGCCGGTCCGCAGCAACCAGCCCCGATGGACCCCGACGGTGCGGACGCCAGAAGGGGCAACCCGGCGATGCTCTACCGGGACGAACCGCTGACCGGCGGCATGCAAGCAGCATCAACCCGCGCTACGGCCCTCTCCCACCGATTCGGCGGGGTCCGGCACCAACTGACCCGCCCCGACAGCTACCCCCCGGCCGAGCACCACCCGAACGACGGCGGTGATGACGACGCGAGTCACTGAGCACGTCCACTGCGCCCGTCGCCGGCGCACCGGAGCGGCACCCGGCCGCCGGGTCTGGGCCCTGGCCGCCCCGATCATCCGCAGCGGACGCATCCAGCTGAGCGTCCCGCGCTGGCCGGTGCACGTCTTCGCGGAAACGGACTACTGCTACGGCATCGGCCCACTGACGCTGCGGGTCGACCGGGTCGAATGGGCCAGGCCGATCCCGTACGAGGGAGACACCTGGCTCGAGGTGGAAGGCACGGTGATCGACCAGACCGGCCGGGAGGGCTCACGCCGCCAGGTGCTGGTCCGCGCCGGTCGACTGCCGCACCCGCCGTCCCGGAAGAGGCCACGCCTGCGGCCCTGAAAAACTTCACACCACGGAGCGACACCCCCGGGTGTCGCTCCGAGCGCGCGCCGCAGGGCGCGTCGCCCGACTCCGGCCGGGCGGTCCGGTTCCCCCGTGCCGGATCGCTCGGCCGGTTAGGGTTGGTCTGAAGATCCAGATCCAATTCCGGTCGTGCGTGGGTGCATGGTGCTGACCGTCGCTCCCGCCGATTGCGGGCTGATTGCATGGGTTTATCTGCTGCCGGCTTGGGGATTCTGCTTGCTGCCGGCTTGGTGCGTGGGGGTTTGCTTGCTGCCGGCTGGTTGCCTGGTGGGGCTTGGGGGCGGGGATGACCCACGCGGCTCGTCAGGCTTGATATCCGCGTGGGTCATCCCCGCCCCCAAGCCCGTGGTGGTCGGCCTTGGTGCCATCGGTCCGGCACGCACCCGCAGCGTCATGCCACCTTCGGGTTTGATTCCGGCGGGGCTCCGGCCGATGTGTTGCCCGCTCTTGTCGTTATGGTCGTTCGTCCCGCGCCGCCGCCTCCGCTGGCTGTCCCATCCCGCCTGGCCTTTGTGCGTCTCCCCGCCGGCTCGCCCCGCCCGGCCCCCGTCTCATCGCCTCCCGCCGCCTCGCCCCGCCCCGCCCCGCGTCGCTGCCTTGGGTCGCCTCGCGCGGCCTCGGCCTGTTGCTGTCGGGTGGATGGCTTGTTCCGACTGGCCATGCGCTTTGCCTTCCTGCTGATTCACCTTTTCGGGTGATCGCGGATGGGGCATTCGGGCGTTCAGTGGGGGTTGCCGACGAGCTCATCACCTAGTCGGACCATCGCGATCGGTCGCGGAAGCAGTGGGCGGCACGCACCGTGATGGTGAATCTGCGCGGTTCAAGGTCGGCGCCGAGCGGCCTCTCAGCAGATCTTGGAAAGCTGACACGATTTAGAGTCTTTTGCATGGCTGTTGTGATGATCGATCGCCATCCCCCGGACGGGCGACACGCTTCTGCCGCGCCGAACGGCCGCGCCAAGCATTGCCGGAGGCCTGCCCACCGCCGAACCCGCAGCACTGGGCCACATATTGAGCAGGATTCTCACATCGCGGAACTCCTAAGGGACCAAAGGGCGTAAAAGTCACGAAGCGGGCAGCGAATTGTCGATCTTGTGGACTTAAGGTTCGGAGCTCACACCACATCAACAAGATCGAAATCTTGCGCGTCGGTGGCGGTCGGCGCGGCCCACGTCACTCCGGCGGGCTATTGCCATCGCCCGATACACCAACCACGCAAAAGACTCTTTAGCACGACCACTGCGCTCCAAGATCTGTCGCCCCGAGCCTTTCCGCCGCGGACGACTGCGCAGTCGAGGTCGAGCCCCCAAGGGGGCGTCGATGCAGCTCACGTCGAGTCCGGCAGGGCGTCGATGCAGCTTAGGTCGAGTCCGGTGGGGCGTCGATGCAGCTCGCGTGGGTCCGCAGGGGGCGTCGATGCAGCTCACGTCGAGTCCGGTGGGGCGTCGGTGCAGCTCACGTCGAGTCCGTGGGAGGCAGGTGAGGCCGAGCCGGGTAGGTCTGGTGCTCGCGACCGCGGAGCGCAGGACTTGGGCTCGCCGGGGCTGCGGTGCAGTTGCCGGTGCCGCCACCTGGTCGCCTGATGGTGATGCTCGGGCGGCGTGATCGTCTGACCCGGCTGCGGCGCGGGTGGCGTTGAGGTCCGCCCGGGTTTCGAGGTCGCGGACACGATTGATGCGGCGCTTGCCGATTGGGGGTCAGCGGTCGGTGTGGGGGTCCAGAACCGGCTTGAGGTCGATGATCGGGGTGCCGTTGAGTGCATCGAGGCCGCTCACGTGTATTCGCCGGCCTGCCACCGCAAGCACGGTGATTCGGTGCAGGCCCAGGGGGTTCGGGCGGTCCGGGGAGCGGGTGCTGAACACTCCGGTCAGCGGGCGGTTCTTGTCGTCGCGGGGGTGGACCTGGAGGACTTCCCGGTCGGCGCGGTCCAGCCAGGTCAGGAGCAGCAGCTCCGCGCCGGGCCTGATGTCGCTCAGGCCCGGCGCGACGCGTTCCTCGAAGATCAGCCAGGCTTCCGGTGCGTCCTCGTCGGCCTGTTTCGGGGCCGTGGCCCGGTTTGTCAGCGGCGACTCGACCCGGCCGATCGGGACTGCTTCGTACATCGGCCGGTCAGGGTTTGCGGGCTACGCCGGCCCAGTAGTAGGCCGCTTCCGGGTTTTCTGCCGGCTCGTCCGGGCGCCAGGCCGAGACCGGGACCAGGCCTGGTTCCAGCATTTCCCAGTCGCCGAAGAAGCGTTGCACCGCTTCGCGGGTGCGGGCCACCAGGGTCATGCCCGCGCTGGTTGCCGCCGCCACCGCCTGGTTGACCTCGGCCGGGTTGAAGTCCGCCGTGGGGTGGGTGAGCGCCAGGATGCTGCCCGACGGCATCGCGTCGCGGAGTTCGTCCACCAGCGACCACGGGTTGTCCTCGTCCGACAGCAGCATCAGGATCGCGATCAGGGTGAGGCCGACCGGCTTGGTCAGGTCCAGCGTCCGGGTCAGGAGCGGTTCCGTGAGGATCGAGCGGGGCTGCCGGATGTCGGCCGAGATGTACTCGCTGCGGCCCTCCTCGGTGCTGATCATCAGGGCCCGGGCGTGGACCAGCACGATCGGGTCGTTGTCCACATAGACGACCCGGGTCTCCGGGGCGATGCGCTGCGCGACCTCGTGCAGGTTCGGCCGGGTGGGGATGCCCGTGCCGATGTCCAGGAACTGCCGGATGCCTTCCTTGGCGACCAGGTCACGGGCCGCGCGGTGGACGAACTTGCGGTTCTCGCCGGCCATGTAGCGCATGGCCGGGATGGCCTTGATGATCGCCTCGCCGACGGCGCGGTCGACCGCGAAGTTGTCCTTGCCACCCAGCCAGTAGTCGTAGATGCGGGCCGAGTGGGGCACGTTGATGTTGACGCCCGGCGGAGCGACCTCCACCGGTGGGGAAAGTTCGCTGTCCTGCGTCACGACCGCCTCCTCGTTCAGGCCACCCCTGGCCGTCTGGTACGTACCGGGGTGAGCCTAGCCGGAGAAGGTGATCAATTTTAGACTTGTCGCTCGATCGAAACTACTCAGCGCAGTCAGTATCAGGCCGCGGACGCACTGTCGCGGTAGGAGCGCAGGTGCGCGTCGCGGGGTGAACTTGCGACGACCCGGTCACGTCCGCCGTGCTTGGCGACGTACAAACGTCTGTCTGCTGTGGACAGCAGGGTGGCCTGGGCCGGGTTCGACAGGTCGCGGAGGTCGGCGGCGCCGATGCTCACAGTGACGGGCAGTCCGTGGGTCAGCTCGGCCCAATCGTAGTAGCTGATGGCCCGGCGTACGCCTTCCAGCTGGGCGGCCGCCTCGGCCACCTCGGTGCCGGGCAGCACCATCAGGAATTCCTCGCCGCCCATCCGGACCACGAAGCCCTCCGGCGCGACCGCGGCCAGCTCCGTCTCCAGCAGCTTGGCGACCAGCACCAGCACCTGGTCTCCCACGTCGTGCGACAGCTGGTCGTTGATCCGCTTGAAGTGGTCCAGGTCGACGATCGCCACGGTCAGCGGGCCGCCGGCGTCGATCAGCTCCGGCAGCTCCTCGTCGAGGAAGCGCCGGTTGTGCAGCCCGGTCAGCGGGTCGCGGCGGGCCTGCTCGCGGAACCGCTCGGCCTCCTGCCGGGCCTCGGTCGTCTCGAACATCGCCTGCCGGGTGCGGGCCTGTGCCTCCCGTTGCGAGGAGTGCAGCGCGTTGTGGGCGGAGAAGAAGACCTTGTGTACGGCAAAAGCCTCCGCGAACTCACCCCGCGCCGCATGCAGCTCGGCCTGCTCCTGGTGCACCCGGACCAGCACGTCGCCGAGGCCACGCCGGACGCAGAGCTCCCGGGACGCGTCCAGGCTGGCCTGCGCCCGATCGGTGGCGCGCAGGAAACGCTGGGCCCGCGCGAGCGTCAGCATGTACTCGGCCAGCGCGTCCGCGTCCTCGTAATTGCCCTCGTGGTGGCGGCGTACCGCCTCGCGCAGGGTGCGCTCGGCCGCGAGGTAGTCCCCGTTCTCGATCTCGATGACGCCGATGGTGTCCAGCACCGCGGGGTCGAGCCGGAAGCCGTGCCGGTCCGCCACCTGCTGCAGCCGGCGCGCGACCTCCTGGGCCCGGCCGTTCTCGCCGGCGGCGTGCTCGGTGTACGCGTAGTTGTTGAGCATGCCCATGAGCAGCCGGGGGTGGCCGAGCTCAACCGCGAGTTCCTCGGTCTGGGTGTAGCGCATCCGGGCGGCGTCCATCGAGCCGGCCAGTCCGAGCGCGTCGGCCAGCTTGGCCCGGTGCCACACGTGCATGTGCGGGCTGGCGTGCTCGTCGAGCAGCTCGACGGCGAGCACGGAGTGTTCCAGGCACTGGGCGGCGTCGCCCAGGTGCCGGTGGATGTTGGCCCAGACCAGGTGGGTGCGCGCCTGCACGACCTTGTCGGCGTGGTCGGTGGCCCACTGGTGGATCTTCCAGATCTGCCGGGCGGCCGCCGCGACCTCACCCTTGCGCATCCGCATGTTGGCCTGGCAGAGGCGGGCCCGGAACAGCAGGCGTTCGTCGCCGAGCGCGAGAGCCTGCTCCTCGATCGTGACCGCGGTCGCCAGGGCGGCGTCGGCGTCCCAGAGGTACTGATCCTCGATCTCGGTCAGGGCGGCCGACAGCTGCGTCGCTTCGTCGTCGCATAGTTCCATCAAGCTCACCCCTCCTCCGTCATCGCACATCATCGACACCGCGGGGCCGGGCTGAAGAGAAATGACAGGCCTTCCAGACGTCCGGGATTGTTGCGCTGCGCTTTCAAATGCTAGCCGTGTGTGAGTGCCGTACCCAGCGTCTCAAACGTGATCCAGCTCGCCACCACCGCGGGTCGTCATCCATGTACGTCGTACAGTTGGCGGATGGCCAAGCGGAACGAGGCGACCCGGGGACGGCTGAGCCGGGACGCGATCATCGTCAGCGCGGTCTCGCTGGCCGACAGCGAGGGGCTGGAGGCGGTCACCATCCGTCGGCTGGCGCAGGAGCACGGCGTCACGCCGATGGCGATGTACTGGCACTTCACCGACAAGGAGAGCCTGCTCGACGGCCTCGCCGATCACCTGATCGAGGCCGTGCGGCTGCCGGCGCCGAGCGACGCCCCGTGGGACGAGCAGCTGCGCGCGATCCTGCACGCGTTCCTGGCGACGATCCGTCCCCATCCGCGGCTGGCCGGCCTCGCCATGCGGCGCATCCTCGCCGCCGAGGCCGGGCTGATGATCGCCGAGCGGGTCCTGGGCCTGCTCCACCGGGCCGGCTTCCCGGCCGCCCGGGCGGCGGAGATCGGCACCTTCCTGATCTGCTCGATGGTCACGCTGGCGAACGGCGAGCCCGCGCCGGGGCCGCCGCCCTCGGTTGAGGGGCGCGAGCAGATGCTGCGGGACAAGCGGGCCCGGCTCGATTCGCTGCCGCCGTCGCGCTACCCGAACGTCATCGCCGCCGCGCCGGCGCTGGTGGTCTGCCGCGACGAGGACGACTACTTCGCGCTCAACCTGGATCTGCTGGTCCAGGGCGTCCGGGGACTGCGCCGCGGCTGAGCCGCCGCGTCCTTGATCACACCGATTGGCCCACGCTGCCGCTTGACGCCGCTATACGCCGTACATCTACGGTGTACATGTACGCCGCACAGTGCGGCGCTCGGTGGAGGTGGAACCGGTGCAACGAAACCCGTGGTCGACCCTGGCCGTCCTGGCGGTCGCGCAGTTCATGGTGGTGCTCGACGTGACGATCGTGAACGTGGCGCTCCCCGACATCCAGCAGGATCTGGGCTTCTCCGCGTCCGGGCTGCAGTGGGTCGTCAGCGCGTACACGCTGCTCTTCGGGGGTTTTCTGCTCCTCGGCGGCCGGGCCGCCGACCTGCTCGGCCGCCGCCGGCTCTTCATCGTGGGTCTGCTGCTGTTCGGCGTGACCTCGCTGGTCGCGGGGCTGGCGCAGAACCCGGAGCAGCTCGTGGTGATGCGCGCGATCCAGGGCCTCGGCGGCGCGCTGCTGTCGCCGGCCGCGTTCGCGATCCTCACGGTGACCTACAAGCACGGCCGCGACCGCAACATCGCGATGGGCGTCTGGGGCGGCCTGGCCGGCCTCGGCGGCACGCTCGGCGTGATCGCCGGCGGGCTGCTGGTCGACTCACTGAGCTGGCGCTGGGTCTTCCTGGTCAACGTGCCGATCGCGGTGGCGCTGGCCGTGATCGTCCCGCTCTTCGTCGGGGAATCGAAGATCACCACCACCGGAACGCGCACCTTCGACGTCGCGGGCGCGCTGCTCAGCACGGCCGGCCTGCTGGCGATCGTGCTCGGGGTCATCCGGGCCGAGCCGCTCGGCTGGTCCTCGGTCGAGGTGCTCGGGCTGCTGGCCGGCGGCCTGGCGTTGCTCACCGCGTTCGTCCGGGTGGAGGCCCGCTCGGCCGCGCCGCTGGTGCCGCTGAGCCTGTTCCGCTCGCGTGGCCTGACCACCTCGATCCTCGCGCTGGCCCTGAACGGCGCGGCGTTCCTCGCGATGTTCTTCCTGACCGCGATCTTCCTCCAGCAGGTCCGGGGCATGACGGCGCTGGAGACGGGCCTGCAGTTCCTGCCGATGGGCATCGCGGCGATCACCAGCGCGGTGCTCGCCGCCCAGCTGGTGACCCGCTTCGGCACCAAGCCGGTCCAGTTCGGCGGCGCGGCGCTCAGCGTGGTGGGCCTGCTGCTGCTGTCGCGGGCGGACGCCACCGGCTCGTACGCGCTGACGATCCTGCCCGGCCTGGTGCTGTTCGGCATGGGCATCATCGCGGTGGGCACGCCGGCCTCGATCGCGGCCGTCTCGGAAGTCACGCACGAGCAGGCGGGAGCGGCGTCCGGCGTGGTGAACGCGGGCTACCAGGTCGGCGGCGCCCTCGGGCTGGCGGCGATCACCACGCTGGCGACGACGCACGTGGAGGGCCTGCTCACCGGTGGCGCGGGCCAGCAGGAGGCGCTGGTCGGCGGCTTCGAACGGGGCCTGCTGATCGCGGCGGTCTTCGCGGCGGCGAACATCGTGATCGCGCTGGGTGCGCCCCGGCTGCACCCGACCTCGGACCAGCTGGCCGAGGCGGCGGTCGCCGCCTGACCCGCGCGGTGAGAGGCAGCGCCCGCGAACTCGGACCAGCTGGCTGAGGCGGCGGTCCCGGCCTGAGCTGCGGCAAGAGGCGGCGCCCGGAACGCCGGACGCCGCCTCTTGCTCTGCGTGGCTACCTGCCGACGGCCGCGGTGGGGACCGGCGCGCTCGTCTCCTCCGGGGCCACCTTCGCCAGGTCGATCGTCGAGCGCAGGGTGATCTGCTGGAACAGCAGGGCCGCGATCACGCCGACCACCGCGATGCCCGCCGAGATCAGGAAGATGTGCCCGGTCGCGTCGCCGTACGCCGCGCGGACGATGTGCTGCATCGCCGCCGGCAGCTCGGCCAGGTTCAGGCTGCTGGTGTCGCCGCCGCCGCTGCTCGCCGGGACGCCGGCCGCCGCCAGCTGGGTGGTGATCGAGTCGGTGACCCGGTGGGCGAGCACGGCGCCGAGCACCGAGACGCCGATCGTGCCGCCCAGCGAGCGGAAGAACGCCACCGTCGAGCTGGCCGCGCCGATGTCCTTGAGCTCGACCGAGTTCTGCACCGCGAGCACCAGGTTCTGCATCGACATGCCGACGCCGATGCCGACCAGGGCCATGCCGATGCCGACGTACCAGAGCGGGGTCCGGTGGTCGATCACCGACAGGACCGCGAAGCCGGCCACCAGCGTCACCGTGCCGGCCACGAGGTAGGGCTTGATCTTGCCGGAGTTGCTGATCATGCGGCCGGAGATCGTCGAGGACACCAGCACGCCGGCCATCAGCGGGATGGTCAGCAGGCCGGCCTCGGTCGGGCTGTAGCCGCGGCCGATCTGGAAGTACTGGCCCAGGAAGACCGAGCCGCCGAACATCGCCATGCCGACCGCCAGGCTGGCCAGGATCGACAGGGCCGTGGTGCGCTGCTTGACGATCTGCAGCGGCACCACCGGCTCGGCCACCCGGGACTCGACCCAGACCGCGATCGCCAGCAGCACCAGGCCCGCGCCGACCATGACGCCGGACTGCCAGGAGACCCACGCGAACGAGCTGTCCACGAACGACACCCAGATCAGCAGCACGCTGACGCCGGCCGCGATGAGCGAGGCGCCCGCGTAGTCGATCTTCACGTTGTCCCGGCGGATCGTCACCAGGTGCAAGGTGCGCTGGAGCACGACCAGGGCGATCACGGCGATCGGCGCGCCGATGAAGAAGCACCAGCGCCAGCCCAGCCACGAGGTGTCCACGATCAGCCCGCCGAGCAGCGGTCCGCCGACCGTCGCCAGCGCCATGACGCCGCCGAGGTAGCCGTTGTAGCGGCCGCGCTCGCGGGGCGGGATCATCGCCGCGATGGCCACCTGGACCAGCGCCTGCAGGCCGCCGACGCCGATGCCCTGGAAGGCGCGGGCCGCGATCAGCTGCCCGGCGCTCTGCGACAGGCCGGCCACCATGGAACCGAGGACGAACACCACGATCGCGACCTGGATCAGCAGCTTCTTGCTGAACAGGTCGGAGAGCTTGCCCCAGATCGGGGTGCTCGCGGTGGCGGTGAGCAGGGTGGCGGTGACCACCCAGGTGTACTGCGTCTGGCTGCCGTTGAGCGAGCCGATGATCTTCGGCAGCGCGGTGGAGACGATGGTGGCGCTGGACATCGCGACGAAGAGCACGAGCAGCAGCCCGCTGAGCGCCTCCAGGATCTGCCGGTGGCTCATCGCCCCGGCCGGGGCGCGGGTGACGGTGGGTGCGCTCATCGCGCGACCTCCAGGGTTCGTTCGGTGCGGGGCATCAGGTCGGCGGAGAAGCGCCGGAGCAGCGCCGAGAGGACGGCGATGTCCTCGGGGCGCCATTCGCGCAGGGCGTCGGCAAGGCGCTCGTCCGCCAGGCGGGTGAAGTCGTCGAGGGCCTGCCGGCCCTGCTCGGTGACGGCCAGCACGCTGGCGCGGCCGTCGGCGGGGTCGGCGGTGCGGGCGACCAGGCCGGAACGGACCAGCGCGGCGACGGCGCGGCTGACCGTGGAGGGGTCGAGCGCGCAGCGCACGGCGAGGTCCTTGAGGTGGCAGCCGCCGACCGGCTCCCCGCCGATCGCGTCGATCGTCGCGAGCACGCCGATGGTGCCGGTCGCCACGGTCTCGTGCCGGGCGGGCAGCTCGCTCTTGAAAACCCGGACCGCCTTGAGCAGCTCGCGAACGTCGGCGAGCAGCTGATGACGGGCGGCGGTGCCGGCGTCGTCGACCATGTGCCACCTCCTCGAAATGGTTGCCACATACAACTATCGGACTAACTTGCCCACTGCGCAAGTTTGCTCATTGGGAAGTCCGTCACATCGTCGCTAGGCTCGCCGGTATGAGCACGACGACGTCCGAGGCGGGCCTGCGGGAGCGCAAGAAGGCCGCGACCCGGCAGGCGCTGCACCAGGCCGCCGTGCGCCTGGCCATCGCGCACGGCGCCGACAAGATCACGGTGGAGGCGGTGGCCGACGCGGCCGGCGTCTCCCGGCGCACGTTCTCCAACTACTTCGCCAACAAGGAAGAGGCCCTGCTCTACGGCGACCAGCAGCGGATCGGCGCGCTGATCGGCATCGTGCAGGCGCGGCCCGCCGACGAGCGGCCGTGGGTGGCGCTGACCGAGGCGGCCCGGGAGTTCTACCGGCAGCTGGGCACGCTCGACCCGGCGTGGGTGGCGCAGACCCGGCTGCTGCGCAGCCAGCCCGCGCTGCTGGCGCAGCAGATCAACACCTTCGCCGCCGCGGAGCGCGAGCTGGCCGCGGCGGTCACCGCCCGGATGACCGAGCCCGACCCCTCGGGGGTACGCGCCAGACTGGCGGCCGCGACGTTCATGGCGGCGCTGCGGGTGGCGCTGCACATCTGGCTGGACGCCCCGGCGGACGCGTCCCTGGGTGATCTGGTGGACCGGGCCCTCGCCGAGGCCGGCCGCGGCTTCGCCTGAGCCACCCGGGGCGCGGCGCCGGGAGTGGGGGCTCCCGGCCGCAGTACCGTCGTGATGATCACCAATCGGGTTCAGGAGGCAGGGCATGCGCAAGACGATGGTGGACGTGCCGACCGAGGACGGGGTCGCGGAGGCGTACCTGGTCGTGCCGGCGGGCGACGGGCCGTTCCCGGGTGTGCTGTTCTTCATGGACGCCTTCGGGCTGCGTCCGCGCCTGTACGAGATGGCCGAGCGGATCGCCGAGCGCGGGTACGCGGTGCTGGCGCCGAACCTCTTCTACCGCAGCGCCCGCACCCCGATCGCCGACACCAGCAACCTGACCGACCCGGACGCCCGCGGGAAGATCTTCGGCCGGCTCATGCCGATGATACAGGCGCTGGACACCGCCGCGATCACCCGCGACACCCGGGGCTACCTCGACTTCCTGGCCGCGCAGGACGGCGTCTCGGCCGGGCCGGACGCGATCGTCGGCTACTGCATGGGCGGCCAGAACGCGCTCAAGGCGATGACCGCCTACCCGGAGCGGCTGGTCGCGCTGGCCAGCTTCCACGGCGCCCGGCTCGCCACCGAGGAGCCGGACAGCCCGCATCTGCGGGTCGGCCGGATCACCGGCGAGGTGTACTTCGCCCACGCCGACCACGACCACGCGATGCCGCAGGAGCAGATCGACCGGCTCGAGGCCGCCCTGGACGCGGCCGACGTGCGGTTCCGCTCGGAGATCTACCCGGGCGCCGAGCACGGTTTCACCATGGCGGACACAGCGGCCTACTCCGCCGAGGCCGAGAAGCGGCACTGGGAGAAGCTGTTCGAGCTGCTCGACACCGCCCTGCCCACGCCGGCCCGCTGATCGCGGGCCGCGCGGAAGGCCTCAAGTTCCCTGCGCACTGGTCGATTGACGGGTTCGGAAGAGTCCCGACCAGGGCCAGGAGGTCACATGCACGGCCCTCGATCATTTGCTGCCCGGTGGCGTCAGCGCCGGCTCGACCGCCGCAGCGACGCCGGTTCGATGCCGCTGGCCATGCTCGTCACCCTCGTCGGGGTCTCGCTGAGCGCGGGTCTGGGCGGGGTCGTCATGGACCAGTTCAAGCAGAGCCAGCGGCTCGCCGACCGGGTGGCGGCCGTGGATGCCGCCCAGGCCGGGCTGGACGCCGGGCTCAAGGCGATCCGGGACACCTACGCCGTGACCGGCGCGCTGCTGGACAAGCTGCCCTGCGGCGTGCTCACCCCGCCCACCGACCCCACCAAGAACCCGTTCGCGGCGCTCGGCAAGTCCACCAGCGCCACGCCCGGCTACACGACGACGGTCGGCTACTTCCTCACCAACCCGTCCAACCTGGTCGGGCAGCTCCAGGCCCTCGGCCCGCTGACCAACATCAACAAGCTGGCCAGCGGCCGCGCCCTGACCGATGTCGTGACCGGGGTGACCGACACGGTCGGGCTGGCCAAGGCCCTGACCAGCGCGGTCGGCTGCGTCGGCAGCGACGTGAACGGCAATGGCGGGACGTTGCAGCAGGTGCCGCTCTACGGCCTGCTGCGCTCCGAGGGCAAGGTCGGCGGCACCAAGCGCGTCCTGTACGCGACCTACACGTTCCACACCAGCGAGGACAACATCCCCGGTGGCCGGATCGTGGTCAACGCCACGAACGTCGCCACCAAGCTCTGCCTCGGTGACCTCAACGGCACGCCGAAGCCCGGCGACGCGGTGAGCGCTGTGCCCTGCACCAGCCCCGACGAGCAGGCCGCGTTCATCTACCCGAACAACCTGTCCCTGGTGCTCGCCAACACCCGCGCGCCGACGGTCACCAACAAGCTCACCGGGCTGCCGGTCACCAGCACCGGCGGGACGACCTACACCTACGGGCTGTGCATCACCGCGACGACGTACGCCACCGACGCGCCGGTGAAGTTCCAGGAGTGCGTGAGCCCGAAGCTCGCCACCCAGCAGTGGAACTACGACGTCAACCCGCAGACCTACTACGCCAACGACGGCCTGAACGGCGCCGCCCGCTACTGCCTCAACGCCAAGGACGCCACCGTCGGTTCCCCCATCGTGCTGCGCAAGGGTGGGTCGAACTGCGGCTCGGCGAACAGCAACCAGCGCAGCTTCCAGCCGGAGGCCTCGGTCGGCCCCGGCGGCGCCGGCCCGAAGAGCAAGCAACTGGTCAGCACCCAGGAGGTCGGCCGCTGCCTCGACCTCACCAACGAGAACGTGAACAACAACGTCAAGGCGCTGATCACGTACCCGTGCAAGCAGAGCTTCGTCAGCGACGTCTACTGGAACCACAAGTGGATCGCGCCGTCGGTGGTTGCACCGGCCTACAAGGCCATCGGGCAGATCTCCACCCAGCCGCCGAACCTGGTGCCGTACTGCATGAAGAGCCCGGGGGTCGCCAACGCGTTCGTCTGGGTCGCCAAGTGCTCCGACGGCGGGGTCAACCTGCAGTGGACCGTCTACGAGGACGCGCCGACGTACAAGGAGTCGTACCAGATCGTCGACCAGTTCGGGCTCTGCCTGATGCCGGCCGGCTCGCTGGGCGCCGCCTACCGGTACAACGGGCTGTGGAGCGAGGTGATCGTCTCCACCTGCACCGGCAAGGAGATCCAGAAATGGAACATGCCGTCGTCGGTGGACCCGAGCCCGCTGAAGTCGATGAAGGAGAAGTAGGTCAGTCGTCCAGCAGACCCGGGAAGTAGCGGCGCAGCGCCACCACGTCGTACACCTGCCGGATCCCGCTGATGGCACCGTCGGCGACCGTGACGAACTCGGCGATGCGGACGACCCCGAAGGGGGCGACGCAGTCGTAGACGAGGACGGCACGGTCGCCGGCGCAGGTCGTGGCGGCGACGGTGACCGGGTCGGCGAACGCGGCGATCCGGTCCAGCGTCTGCACCAGCTCCTCGTCGTCGACCGGCAGATCGAGGTTCCACTCGATCTCGGCGTCGGCGGCGATGACCCGGCGCACCGCGCGGGGGTCGCAGTTGATCCAGGACTGGGCGTAGAAGGCCACGACCTCTGCCGTACCCGACATGGTCAGCCGGCCAGCATCTGGTCGCCGCCGACGAACGTGTAGCCCTGCGCCTTGAGCCCCGTGACCAGGTCCTTCAGGTAGCTCGTGCCGAGGTACGGGTGGTAGAAGAAGCTGGCCACCCCGTCGCGGACGACCAGGTTGCGGCCGGCCGAGGCGAGCAGGTCGGCGGGCAGCCGGGCCGGGTGGTTGTTGTACGAGTCCGGCTCCACGTTGCCGATGTTCTCCGGGATGACCACCGAGCCGTAGACGTCGCGGACGGTGTACGGGAAGAACTGGCCGAACTGCCGGGTGTAGTCGAACTTCGCGCCGGTGAGCACGCCCGGGAAGTACAGGCCCCGGTCGTAGCGCTTGCCCATCAGCGAGTTGACCGCCTGGTAGTCGACCGCGCTGCCGGCGTAGTGCGGGAACTCGAACGTGCTCGGCACGCCGAGGCCGGCCAGGGCGAAGGTCAGGCCCGAGGCGGCGATCCGGCTCGCGGCCCACGAGGCCGAGTCACCGGGCACGGGGCCGTCGTAGATGACGCTGTTGTTCGCGTCGACGTGTGCCGAGTAGAACTCGAAGTCGTTGGCGCTCTCGCCGTCGTACGGGTTCGCCACGCTGCCGAACTGGTGGGTGTAGCCGTGCATGAGCAGCGTGCCGCCGCGCTGCTGCAGGTACTTCAGCGCCGCCACCACCTTCGGCCGCTGCACCAGCGTGTAGTCCTGCGCCTTGCCGTTGTTCTGCACGCCCTTGGGGTCGCGGTACCGCGGGTAGACGGCGACGCTGAACGGCACCTTCTGCGCGTACAGGTAGTCGGCGATCGCGCGCAGCTCGGCCGGGTCGGAGTCGGGGCCGACGTCCTCGATGCGGGCCAGCGCGCGGTGCCGCTCGCGGGCGACGCCGGTGTCACCGAGCGCGTCGAAGAGCAGGTCGGCGAAGGCCAGGTAGCGGTCGTCGTGGGTGACGTAGGCGAACGGGATCTCACCCACGTAGGTGAGGTTGCCCGACTGCACCGCCCACGGGAAGCTGGTGCCGTCCGGGCGTACCGCGGTCGCCAGGGTCTTGACCTTGGCGGCGTCGGTGATCGCCAGGTTCATGATCCCGGACCGGTCGGTGGTGTCGCGGGTCAGCTTGCGGCCCTTGTAGCCCACCTCGGCCACCGCGGCGAAGTCGAACGCGCCGCTGGTGAAGCCCCGGGTGGCGGCGAACGCGGCGTCCCGCGCGGCGAGCTGCCAGATGTTGTCGAAGACCCAGGTGACCGGCTTGGTGGTGGCCGTGACGTCGTCCAGGAAGGCGTCCGGCAGCGGCTCGTCGTAGGTCGAGCCGAGGTAGATCACCGCGGTGAACGCGCTCAGGTCGCCGGCCTGGTAGTTCGCCACCGGCTCGGCGGTCCAGGAGCCGAAGTGCGAGGCCAGGTTCGCCGTCTGGGTCGCGTAGACCTCGCCCAGCCAGCCGTAGTCGCCGGTGGTGTCGTAGAGGACCAGCGTCTTCGCGGTGCCACCGCCGGGCGCGGCCTTGCCGGACTTCGCGGCGATCGAACCGACGGCGGAGGTCCGGACGGCGGCGTCGGCGTTGACCACGCCGACACCGAGGGCGGCGGTCGCGGTGGCCGCGATGCCGGCGCCGAGCAGGGCGCGGCGGGAGATCTTGGAGATGCGCATCAGAAGGACGCTCCGAACGTGGCGGTGGTGGCGGGGGAGGCGCCGGCGGGCATGGGTGCCGGGGCCGGGGCGAGGCCGAGCAGGGCGGCGGTGGCCTGGGCGGTGCGGGCGGCGGCGAGCCCGTCGCCGTACGGGTTGCCCCCGGCGGTCATCGCGTCGCGGCGCACCTTGCTGTCGAGCAGCACGGCCGCCTCCTTGACGATCAGGTCGGTGTCGGAGCCGACCAGCCGGGCGCAGCCGGCGTCCAGCGACTCGACCCGCTCGGTCACGTCGCGCAGCACCAGCGCCGGCACGCCGAACGACGGCGCCTCCTCCTGGATGCCACCGGAGTCGGTCAGCACCAGGTAGGCCTCCGACAGCAGCCGGGACAGGTCCGGGTACGGCAGCGGGTCGGTGACGGTCACCCGGTTGACGCCGGCGAGGCCCGCCTCGACCTGGGCGCGGACGGCCGGGTTGGGGTGGCTGGGCAGGATCACGTCGATGTCGGCGTACCGCTCGACCAGCGTGCGGACCGCGGCCAGGATGCGGTCCAGCGGCGCGCCCCACGACTCGCGCCGGTGTGCCGTCACGACCACCAGCCGGCGCCCGGCGGCGTTCGCCCGGACCGCCGCGACCTGCGCGTTCTCGAACGGCAGCCGGCGCCCGGCGACCGCCAGCGTCGCGTCCACCACGGTGTTGCCGGTGATCAGCACGTCCGCGGTGTTGATGTTCTCGTCCAGCAGGTTCATCGCGGCCAGCGGCGTCGGCGCGAGGTGCAGCGCGGCGACCTGGGCGACCAGCCGGCGGTTCGCCTCCTCGGGGAACGGCGAGTCGAGGTCGCCGGAGCGCAGCCCGGCCTCGAGGTGCACGACCGGGATGCGGCGCCAGAAGGCGGCCAGCGCGCCGGCCAGGCTGGTGGTGGTGTCGCCCTGCACGATCACCGCGGCCGGGGCCCGGTCGGCCCAGAGCGCGTCCAGCTGCCGGATCAGCTCGGTGAGCAGCTCGGCCTGGCTGCCGGTGCCGCGTTCGACCCGCAGCGTCACGTCCGGGGTGAGGTCGAAGGCGGCGAGCGCCTGGCTGACCATGGCCGGGTGCTGGCCGCTGGCGACCAGGACCGGGGTGAGCAGGCCGGCGGCGCGCATCGCCAGCACGACCGGGGCGAGCTTGACGGCCTCGGGGCGGGTGCCGCCGATCAGGTGAACTTCGGGGAGCGACATGGGGGTGCCTCTTTTTTGGGGGAGGGGGAACCTTCAGGCGGCGAGTGCTACTTGCCGGGACTGCGGGAGGGGCTCCTCGGCGAGCCGTTCGGTCTTGGCCCAGGCCTGCCTGCCGGCCGCCTGCCGGCCGATCGCGCGGTAGGTGGCCACCAGGCCGAGGAGCAGGAAGATCGGGTACGCGGCCGCGGCGAGCAGCAGCCGGCGCAGGGTCTCGTCGCGCAGCCGGTGCCGGTGCACCAGCGCCCAGACGAAGCCGGGGAAGAACGTGACCGAGAACCACATCCCGGCGCTGCCGGCCAGTGCCGACCAGGTGGGCAGGAACGGCATCGGGTGGCTGACCAGCAGTCCCGCCGTGGCCGTCGTGGTCGCTCCGATGAGGACGACGGTGACCACCGCGTTGATCCAGGGGGAGATCAGGTAGTGCATGACCTCGAGCAGCGAGGTGGGGCCGATCCGCTCGGAGCTCATCAGCCGGCGCAGGTACCGGACGCACTGGATGTTGCCCTGCGCCCAGCGGGTGCGCTGCCGGGTGAGCCGGCGCAGGTCGACCACGGCCTGCTGGGTGACCGAGGCGCGGGAGGTGTAGCGGATGCCGACCCCGTCGAGGTGCATCCGCAGCCCCAGCTCGAGGTCCTCGACCAGGCAGGCCGACCAGGGCGAGTCGCCCAGCGCGAGCAGCGCGGACAGCCGGGTGAACTGGCCGTTGCCGCCGAGGCCGACGGTGTTGATGGTGTCCCGCAGGCTCTGGCAGGCGTTGACGATCGCGCCGAACTCCAGGTCCTGCACCGCGCCGAGCAGCTTGTTGCGGTTGCGGATGCGCACCTGCACCTGGACCGCACCGACCGTGGTGTCCCGCATCATCCGGGAGACCTCGAGCAGGATGTTGCGGCTGCCCTGGCCGTCGCCGTCGATGATGCCGATGACCACCTTGTCCGGCGCGACGCCGGCCTCGGCGGTGCGCTCGGCGATGTAGCGGTACGCGGCGTTCAGCGCCTCGCCCTTGCCCTTGCGGGCGTTCGGCAGGTTCCGGCGCAGCACCTGGAGCCGCGGGTGGCTGATGGCGGCGAGGACCTCGGGGGTGCGGTCGTCGGAGCCGTCGTCCACCACCAGCACCCGGGCCAGCGTGCCGCCGGGGCCGCCGAGCTGCAGGGCGGCGTTGACCGTGGTGCCGACGACGACCTCTTCGTTCAGCGCCGGCACGATGATCCAGAAGTGCTGCGGGGTGCCGTCGCCGTGCGCCAGGGAACTGGTGACGGTGGTGGTGCGGTGCGAGGCGACGTACCGCACCGCGAAGCTCACCAGGGCCAGCGTCGAGACCGGCCAGGCCAGCATGATCGCGTATCCGGCGATCACCAGGTACCAGCTGTCGGATGCCGTCATCGTTTCGCCTCCCCTCGTCACTACCCGTGATGTCGACCACCGTTTCAGGGCCGCTCTCTCGGACGTAATAGGACATTAAGTCGCTACCTAGCGTGACGCAAGGGTGCTGACCGGCCCGCCGGGCCGAACTGACCTTTTGGCCTATGACAGACATCTCGGGCGGGGCGAATCACCGTGAAAGACCCGAAAAGCCGCGTCACCCCACGTGAGGACGCCGACTGACAAACCGGGATAGGTGGTGCGCCTTAGCGAGGATCTCGTCACTCACAGTGGCTTCGAGCGTTTGGACCGCCACGGTCGTCGTGCCATCACCCTGAGTGAGGTTCGTCGGGCTTCCGACTGAACAGATGACCCGTTGTGGTCGGTTCGGGGGCAACGCGCGTTGACCGCCCCTGCCATCATGAACATCACCGCAGGCGGGCGGCTTGCGGGGAAACGGGGCGTTGCATGGGCGGGTTCTTCGAGGCTGCACTCAGCTTCCCCGCCGTCATCTTCACCCCTCTCCTCGTGGTCGTGATCGGCTACTGGCTCGTGGTCATCGTCGGCGGGGCGGACCCCGACGGCGACGGCGGCGACACCGACGGCGGTTTCCTCGGCTTCGGCGGCGTGCCCGCCTCGGTGGTGCTCTCGGTGCTCGTCGCGGTCGCCTGGTTCGCGGCGCTGGCCGGCGGCGAGCTGCTGGGGGCCGTGCCGGCCGGGCTGGTGCTGGCCGGCGCGATCGCGGTGGCCTGGCTGGTCGCCCGGTTGGCCGTGCTGCTGCTGCGGCGGTTCCTGCCGACCGGCGCGGAGCCGTCGCGCGCCGACTTCGTCGGGATGACCTGCGTCGTGCGCACCGGCCGGGTCACCGCGACCTTCGGCCAGGCCGAGGTGCACTCACCCGACGGGTCCTCCGCGCTGGTGCAGGTGCGGCAGGCCGGCAACGACGATCTGCGGGCCGGCACGGTCGCCGTGCTCTACGACTTCGACGCGGACGGCGAGTTCTTCTGGATCGTCCCCGCCGACGTAGCTCTCTAGTTCAGCCCTCTCGGCAGTTCAGCCCCTCGGCAAGAAGGATCAATGATGGATGTGATTTCCACCGGTCTCGGTGTGCTCATCGCCGTCGTGCTGCTCATCGCGCTCGGCGTCGTCTTCTTCTTCAGCCGGATGTTCCGCAAGGTGGAGCAGGGCAAGGCGCTCATTGTGTCGAAGGTGCGCCGGGTCGACGTCACGTTCACCGGCGCGGTCGTGCTCCCGGTGCTGCACAAGGCCGAGACCATGGACATCTCGGTGAAGACCATCGAGATCTCCCGGACCGGCCGGGAGGGCCTGATCTGCCGGGACAACATCCGGGCGGACATCCGGATCACGTTCTTCGTGCGGGTCAACAAGACCACCGAGGACGTCATCAAGGTCGCCCAGGCGATCGGCACCACCCGGGCCAGCAGCGAGACCACGCTGCAGGAGCTGTTCAGCGCCAAGTTCTCCGAGGCGCTCAAGACGGTCGGCAAGCAGCTCGACTTCGTTGACCTCTACACCAAGCGCAACGAGTTCCGGGACCAGATCATCGAGGTGATCGGCACCGACCTCAACGGCTACAGCCTCGAGGACGCGGCCATCGACTTCCTCGAGCAGACGCCGATGAGCTCGCTGGACCCGAAGAACATCCTGGACGCGCAGGGCATCCGGAAGATCACCGAGCTGACCGCGATCGAGGCGGTCCGCACCAACGACTTCCGGCGCAACGAGGAGAAGGAGATCACCCGGCAGAACGTGGACGCCCGGGAGGCGATCCTCGAGCTGGAACGCCGGCAGGCGGACGCGGAGATCAAGCAGAACCGGGAGATCGAGACCATCCGGGCCCGCGAGACGGCGGAGATCCAGCTCGCCCAGGCCGAGGAGCGGCTCCGCGCCGAGGGCGCGCACCTGCGCACCGAGCAGCAGCTCGGGGTGCAGAAGCAGAACAAGGACCGGGAGATCGCGGTCGCCGAGAAGAACCGCGAGCGGGTCATCGCGATCGAGACCGAGCGCATCGAGAAGGACCGGATGCTCGAGGTCATCGGCCGCGAGCGGGAGACCGAGCTCTCCACGATCAGCAAGAACAAGGAGGTCGAGGGCGAGAAGCGGGCCATCGCCGAGGTGATCCGCGAGCGCATCGCCGTCGACCGGACCGTGGCCGAGCAGGAAGAGAACATCAAGCGGCTGCGCGTGGTCGAGGAGGCCGAGCGCACCCGCCAGGCCGTGATCATCAACGCCGAGGCCGAGGCCCAGGAGGCCCTGGTCAAGGACATCAAGGCCGCGGAAGCGGCCGAGGCCGCGGCCCGGTTCAAGGCCCGCGAGGTGCTGCTGCTGGCCGAGGCTCGCCAGCAGACCGCCGAGCTGGACGCCCGTGCCATGATCCGGCTGGCCGAGGGTACGCAGGCCGAGGCGGCCGCCGCCGGCCTGGCCGACGTCCAGGTGCGCGAGCGCAACGCCGAGGTGATCGAGAAGACCGGCCGGGCCAACGCCGAGGTCGTCGAGCTGACCGGCCGCGCCGAGGCCACCGTGGACCGCGAGAAGGCGCTGGTCGCGGCCGAGGCGATCCGCGAGAAGCTGAAGGGCGAGGCCGAGGGCCTGACCGACAAGGCCGCCGCGCTGGGCGCGATGGACGACGTCACCCGCGAGCACGAGGAGTACCGGCTGCGGCTGGAGATGGAGAAGGAGATCCGGCTCGCCGGCATCACCGTGCACAAGGAGATCGCCGAGTCCCAGGCGATGGTGGTCGCGGCCGGGCTGGAGAAGGCGAACATCGACATCGTCGGCGGCGACTCGGTCTTCTTCGACAAGCTGCTCGGCTCGATCACGATGGGCAAGAGCCTCGACGGCTTCGTCGAGCACTCGACCGTCGCCCAGGGCATCGGCTCGCGGTACCTGGACGGCTCGGCCAACCTGGCCGAGGACCTGGGCCGGGTGCTCGGCTCGGTGTCCACCGGCGACGTGGCCAACCTGACCCTCGCCGCGTTCCTCACCCAGCAGATCAAGGCCGGCGGCACGGACGCGGGCAAGCTGCGTGAGCTGCTCGCCGCCGCCAAGAAGCTGGGCGTGGCGGACACCCGGGTCGCGGCCCTGGTGCCGGCCAACGGCGCGGTGGTGGCCCAGCAGTGACGACGGCCGCAGTGGGTGCCGCGGCCGGCGAGGCCGCGGCACTGGACGCCGGCACCTACGAGGTGCTCCGGGCCCGGCTCGGCGGTCAGGCCAAGGAGCTGGCCGCGCGCGCCGAGGCGCTCAACGCCCAGCGGATGGAGACCTTCGGCGGGCAGCAGACGCGGCTGCTCGGCGCGGAGCGGATCCGCACCGGGAACAACTGTGTGCCGCGGGACATCGTGCAGGTCGGCGGCTCGATGCTGTTCGGCTACAACGTGTTCATCGGGCTCAAGACCGAGACGGCGATCGACGACGTCTTCTCGGTGCACGGCTTCAGCCGCGACGGCGAAGCGTTCCGCTTCGACCCGGGCGCCCTGCCGGGCCTGCTCGACGACCCGGTCTTCCAGCGCGACTTCGCCGAGCTGTACCGCTACTACCGCGAGACCCACCTGCTCCAGCTGCGCCGGCTGGAGGGCCTGCTGCTGGCGGTCTTCCAGACCGGGGCCCGGGCGGACGACCTGAAGGTGCTGCGCTGGAAGGTCGGCGTCGACGGCTCGGTGTCGTACGTGGACAACCGCGGCGAACGCGACCACGTCTTCCCGCCCGCGCACGACTTCGAGTGGACGCCGACCACCCGCGAGCAGCACATCCTGGGCCGGCACCCGCACGTGTCGATCGAGGACGAGGTCTTCGTGGAGACCGTCGGCGGCAGCCTGACCGTCAAGGTGGAGAACAACACCGAGGACGGCGAGGGCGTCTTCTCCGAACCGGTGGACGAGCCACTGCAGAGCCTGGCCGACGCGGAGATCGCGTACGCCCGGATCGGGCCGCTGATCCTGCTGCGGGTGCTGCCGTACAAGGAGACCACCCAGCGGTACCTGATCTTCAACACCCGGACCAGGGAGGTGCGGCGGCTCGACGGGATCGGGCAGGCCTGCCAGCGGCTGCCCGAGGAGCAGGGCGTCATCTTCCCGGGCGGCTACTACCTGGCCACCGGCGCGGCGAAGACGTTCGACGCGGACGTCACCGACCTCGAGTTCGAGCGGGTGGTGCGGTCGGTCAACGGCGAGGACGTGCTCTACGTCTTCCACGCGCGGACGGCTGGGCGGTATCTGCTGCTGCCGTACAACGTGATCCGTAAGGAGGTCGCCACCCCGATCAGCTGCCACGGGTATTCGCTGTTCGACGACGGGACGCTGATCGCGTTCCGGCACGTCACGGACGAGCCGACCCGGGTGCACCCGATGCAGGTGTGGCAGACGCCGTACGTGTCGGACACGTACGCCGCGGCGCAGCCGGTCGGCAGCGGGCCGCTGGAGCGGGTCGGCAACGCGGAGCTGGTCCGCGGCATCGCCGACGCGCTGTCGGTGGCCCGGATGGTCGACGAGATGACGCCGTCCGGCGCGGTCTTCGAGGCCATCATCGCCGCGTGCGGCCGGCTCTTCGACCACTACCACTGGCTCGGCGAGCAGGAGCTGGGCGACCTGCGCAGCCCGCTGTCGGAGGTCCGGGCCACCGCCGAGCAGGTCCTGGACGAGTACGAGTCGGTGCAGGAGCTGACCGCCCAGGCCGCCACCGCGGTCGAGGAGGCCGCTGCCGCCACCACCTCGCTGATCCGCCGGGCCCGTGGCGAGGTGCCCACCACCACCGACGCCTGGATCCGGCAGCTCGCCGCGCTGCGCCAGGCCCAGGGCCGGATCGTCACCCTGCGCGAGCTGCGGTACGTCGACCTGGCCCGGCTCGACGGGCTGGAGCACGAGCTGGCCGCCGAGGTGGAGTCCACCGCCCGCCGCGCCGTCGAGTTCCTGCAACGCGAGGACGCCTTCGCCGGCTACCAGCAGTCGGTCGGGCAGCTGATCACCGACGCGGCCGGGATCGCCACCGTGGTGGAGGCCACGCCCGTGGCCGAGCGGCTCACCGAGCAGGCCGACGGTCTGCAGGTCGTCACCGAGGTGGTCGGCGGGCTCGACATCGCCGACGCCACCGTGCGGGTCGCCATCCTGGAACGCATCGGTGAGGTGCTCGGCGGCGTCAACCGCGCCCGGGCCACGTTGGACGCCCGCCGGCGCGAGCTGGCCGCGGTCGAGGGCCGGGCCGCGTTCGCCGCCGAGTTCGCCCTGCTGGGCCAGTCGGTCACCGCCGGGCTGGCCGCCGCGGACACCCCGGAACGCAGCGACGAGCAGTCCGCCAAGCTGATGCTGCAGGTGGAGGCGCTGGAGTCGCGGTTCGGCGACTTCGACGACTTCGTGGATCAGCTCAGTGCCAAGCGCTCCGAGGTCTACGAGGCGTTCGCCGCCCGGCGGCAGGCGCTGCTCGACGACCGGGCGCGGCGGGCCGACCGGCTGGTCGACTCCGCGCAACGCACGCTGGCCAGCGTGCAGCGCCGGGTCGCCGGGCTGGGCACGCTCGACGAGGTCAACACCTACTTCGCCACCGATCCGATGGTCGGCAAGCTGCGTTCGGTCGCGGGCGAGCTGCGTACCCTCGGCGACACCGTGCGGGCCGAGGAGCTGGACGGGCGGGTCAAGGCCGCCCGGCAGGAGGCCGGCCGGGCCCTGCGCGACCGCCTCGACCTGTACGGCGCCGACGGCCACACGATCCGGCTGGGCCGGCACACGTTCGCGGTCAACACCCAGGCCATCGACCTGACGCTGGTGCCGGACGGGCCCGAGCTGGCGTTCGCGGTCACCGGCACCGACTACCGGGCGCCGATCCGGGACGCCTCCTTCGCGGCCACCAAGGCGTACTGGAACCAGACCGTGGTCTCGGAGACCACGGCGGTCTACCGCGGTGAGCACCTCGCCGCCGCGCTGCTCGCCGACGATCCCGCCGGGGTCGCGGCGGCCGCCGCCGACGGCACGCTGCTCACCGTCGTCCGCCGGGCCGCGGAGGCCCGCTACGACGAGGGGTACGAGCGCGGGGTGCACGACGCCGACGCCGCGCTGATCCTGGACGCCCTGATCCGCCTGCACGCCGCCGCCGGACTGCTGCGCTATCCCGGCCCGGTCCGCGCGGCGGCCCAGCTGCTCTGGGCGTTCGGGGAAGGCAACAAGGACGCCTGGGCGCGACGGGCATCGTCGCTGGTCCGCGCCCGGGAGATGTTCGGCTCGGCCGGGTCCGCGCTGCCCGAGCTGTGCGCCGAGATCAGCCCGGAGCCGCTGGTCGGCGAATACCTGGTGGAGGAACTGGCGAGCACCCCGGCCGGCTTCGTCACCAGCGCCGGCGCCCGCACGCTGGTCGAGCGCTTCCACCGGGCGCTGGGCAGTGGCCCGGCGGCGGCGCCCAAGGAGTACGCGGCCGATCTGCGGGCGCTCGCCGACGACCTGGCGGCGCGGCGGCAGCTCGTCACCGCGTGGCTGACCGCGTTCGTGGCGGCCCATCCGGACGCAGGCTCGCCGGACGATCTGGCCGAGGCGGTGGCGCTGGAGCTGACCGGGACGGCGCTGACCCGGCACGACTCTGCGGCGGCGCTCACCGAGACGGTCGGCGGGCTGCTCGGTAACCACCCCCGGATCGTCGCCGGCAAGATCACGCTGCGGCTGGACGAGGTGCTCACCCGGACCCGGGAGTTCCGGGCCACGGCGGTGCCGGCGTACCGCGCGTACCAGAAGCAGCGCACCGCCCTGGCCGCGGCCGAGCGGGACCGCCTGCGGCTGGACGAGTTCAAGCCGGGGGTGATGAGCGCGTTCGTGCGCAACCAGCTGCTGGACGAGGTCTACCTGCCGCTGATCGGCGACAACCTGGCCCGCCAGCTCGGCGCGGCCGGCGACGCCAAGCGCACCGACCAGTCCGGCCTGCTGCTGCTGATCTCCCCGCCGGGCTACGGCAAGACCACCCTGATGGAATACGTGGCCAACCGGCTCGGCCTGGTCTTCGTGAAGGTCAACGGGCCGGCGCTGGGCCACGACGTCACGTCCCTGGACCCGGCCGAGGCGCCGAACGCCACCGCCCGGCAGGAGGTCGAGAAGATCTCCTTCGCGCTGGAGATGGGCAACAACGTCCTGCTCTACCTGGACGACATCCAGCACACGTCGCCGGAGCTGCTGCAGAAGTTCATCTCGCTCTGTGACGCGCAGCGCCGGATGGAGGGCGTCTGGGAGGGGCGCACCCGCACGTACGACATGCGGGGCAAGCGGTTCGCGGTGTGCATGGCGGGCAACCCGTACACCGAGAGCGGGCAGCGGTTCCGGATCCCGGACATGCTGGCCAACCGCGCCGACGTGTGGAACCTCGGCGACGTGCTGGCCGGGCGGGACGACGTGTTCGAGCTGTCCTATCTGGAGAACGCGCTGACCTCGAACACGGTGCTGGCGCCGCTGTCCTCCCGGGACCGGGCGGACCTGCCGCTGCTGATCCGGCTGGCCGAGGGCGACGACTCGGTGCGGCCCGACCGGCTCAGCCACGCGTACTCGGCCGTCGAGCTGGAACAGGTGCTGTCGGTGCTGCGCAAGATGCGCCGGGTGCAGCGGATCGTGCTGCGCAACAACCAGACCTACATCGCCTCGGCGGGGCAGTCCGACGCGGCGCGCACCGAGCCGCCGTTCAAGCTGCAGGGCTCGTACCGCAACATGAACAAGCTGGCCGAGCGGATCGTGCCGGTGATGAACGACGCCGAGCTGGAAACGGTCGTCGACGACCACTACCGGGGCGAGGCGCAGACGCTGACCACCGGCGCGGAGGCGAACCTGCTGAAGCTCGCGGAGCTGCGCGGCCGGTTGACCCCGGAGCAGGCGCAGCGGTGGGCCGAGGTGAAGGCGGCGTTCCTGCGGGAGCAGGCGCTGGGCGGCGCGGCGGACGACCCGATGACCCGGGCGGTGGGCGCGGTGGGCCTGCTGGCCGACCGGGTCGGCGACGTGGAGAAAGCCATCGGCCGCCTCGCCGGTCCGGCGTAGCTCGGCGCACAATTTCTGTACGTGTGATCACGGGAGGGGCTCCGGGCACGCGCCCGTCGTGATCATCCCGCTGGCCCTGAAGGTCACCTTCTGGGCCGAGGCGTGGGACCAGTACGCCTGGTGGCAGACCAACCACGGCAAATGGTCAAACGCACCAACACGCTCATCGACGACATCATGCGCAATGGGCACGAGGGCATCGGCAAGCCGGAGCCGCTGCGGGGGACCTGTCGGGGTTCTGGTCCCGCCGCAGCGATCACGAGCATCGTCTGGTCTACCGCTTGGTCGACGACAGCGTGCAGGTGCTGGCCTGCCGCCACCACTACGGCAGCTGAGCGCCGGGTCAGTCCTGGGAGCGGAGCAGGGTCGGGTTGTCGCGGAGCAGGGCGGCCAGGCGTTTCGCCGCGATCTCCGTCTCTTCCGTGTCGACCCGCAGCGGGATCGGCTCCGGGAGCGGCGTCGGCATGCCGCGCTGCTCCTGCTGGCCGGCGGCGCGCTGGGCGGCGCTCGGCTCCTCCGGGGCGCGGTGCTGCTCGGCGTGGATGCGCCGGGTGGTCTGCGGCGGCACCTCCGGCGGCGGGGTGGCCGCGAACGGGTGCGGCTGGAACTGCTCCGCCGGCTGGGTGGCCGGCCCGGTGAAGCGGTCGGGCTCGCCCGGCTCCGGATAGTGCAGGCGGCGGGTCTCCTGGCCGTTCTCGGCCGGCCGCTCGAACGGGTAGCCGTGCGGCTGGACGTAGGCCTCCGCCTCGTCCAGGTCGATGTCGAAGTCCGCGTGCCGGGGCGCGGTCGGCGCTGCCTCGGCCACCCGGTCGGCCACCGAGTTGTCCGCGCTGACCTGCACGATGCCGTCCTCGACCGCGAAGTGCAGCAGCACCGGGTCGCCCGCGCCCTCCACGCCGACGGTCACGCCGAGTTCGGGGTTGCGGCCGACCACCGCGGCGATCGCCTCGACCAGCTCGGTCACCGCCGGCGGGGTGCCGTTGGCCTCCCCCGCGGCACGGCGGCGCAGCTCGTCCCGGCGCGCCAGCTTGTCGAGCGCGTCGTCCAGTCCGCCTCGCACGTCACCGTCCTCCCGTCACACGCAGTCGCCCGTATTACTGTGCCCGTTCCGGGTGCGGTTTGGGAACCGGCAAGCAAGCGACCCGGCGCACACCTTACGACGACCGCATCTTCATCGCCTTATCGAGTGCCTGATCCAGGACCACCAGCAGGGCATCCCGGACCGAGCCCCGGAAGCGGGCGTCGAACTGGACGATCGGCACGTCATCGCGGACGGCCAGGGCCCAGCGGACCTCGTCCAGGTTGTAGCCGAGCTGTCCGTTGAAGGTGTTGACGCCGACCACGAACGGAAGCCCGGCACGCTCGAAATAGTCCACCGCAGGATAACAGTCATCAATCCGGGTGGTATCCACCACAACCAGGGCACCGAGCGCGCCGCGGACGAGGTCGTCCCACATGAACGCGAAGCGGGTCTGCCCGGGCGTGCCGAACAGGTACAGCTTCAGCGTCTGGTCGATGGTGACGCAGCCGAAGTCCATGGCGATGGTCGTGGTGGTCTTGCCGGACGCCTGGCCCGGGTCGTCCACGCCGATGCCCTCCATCGTCATCTCCGCCTCGGTGGTCAGCGGCGAGATCTCGGAGATGGCGCCCACGGTGGTCGTCTTGCCCACGCCGAAGCCGCCGGCCACGATGATTTTGACCGGCACCGGGGGTGCCGTCCGCTGCGGCCCGTTCGGCACGCGCGCCGTGCCGACGACGCGGCGGTCAGGATATGGATCGAAGTCCACGGATCACTCGCATGATGGTCTCGGGGTCGGGGAAGTCGTTCTCCAACACGTGAACGTCAAGATGTCCGGCGGCCCTCAGGTCGCCGACGAGAATCCGGGTGACGCCGAGGTGCATCCGGAGCCGGGCGGAGATCTCCGCTACCGACAGCGGGTCGCCGCAGAGGTGCACGATCGCCCGCTGCTCGGGCGACAGGCGCGCGGACAACGCGCCCGGATGGGAGCTGACCTGGGTCTCCAGCCCGATGTTCGGGTCGAGCCCGGCGACGCGCCCGGACGTGATGACGAACGGGCGCAGCGACGTGGTCTGCTCGCCGGGTGGTGGCCCGGTGGAGGGTGCCTGCGGCGGCGCCGGCCGGTAGCGCGCGCCGGGGCCGGTGTTGCGCAGGAACGGCCGGACACCGGGCGCCGCCGGGTGTTCCGGGTCGTCGGGGTCGGCCGGGTGTCTCATTGCTGAACGGCGTTTTTCAATTCAGCGATGAGGCGCGGGCTGAGGGCGCCGCCGGCCCGGGTGGCGAACAGCGTCATCTCGTACGCCAGCGTGCCCAGGTTGGCGGAGCGGTCCGCGATGACGCCGAGCACCGAGCCGGCGCTGATCGCGGTGACCAGCAGGTAGCCGTCGGCCATGTCGATGATGACGCGGTTCAGGCTGCCCAGCGCGTACCAGCTCGCGGCGCCGCCGGCCAGGCTGGTCAGCCCGGAGACGACGGCCGCCAGGCGCTCGGCGTTGGGCCGGTCCTTGATCGCGGACATGGCCATCAGCAGGCCGTCGGAGGAAACGGCGATGGCCTCGACGACTCCCGCCGTGCCGGACGTGAACGAGTCAAGCAGCCAGTTGAACGTCTTCGCCTCGGCGCTCAACTGGGAGTGCGCGTAGTCGCTGCCGTTGCCGGTTTCGGTCGAGTAGGGGGAAGTCATCGCGGTTGTCCCTCTGGTTGTGGCTGGGTTTCGTTCAGTGCTCGGGCGACGCCAAACTCGAACTGTTCCATCGATGCGCGCGCGGCCTCCGGGTCGAGCGGCTGGGCCGGGGAGGCTGCCGGCACCGGGTTCATGGGCGGCTCACCCACCGGCAGCGTCGCGCCCGGCACCCGCCGGGTCAGCGGCGGATGGCCGGCCGCCGGCGGGGACGACATGTCCTGCTCGATGACGTCCCACTGCGCGCGGGACACGCCGGCCTCGAAGGCGTCGAACGCCTCCCGGGCCGCGAGGGCGTCGTCCGAGGTGGGCGGCGCAACCGGCAGCTTCGGGCCGGTTTCCACCGGCAACTGGTTGCCCGGCACCCGGCGGCGCAACGGGGCCGAGGCGGGGGCGCCGTTGCGCGCCTCCGGGCTCGTGCGCTGCTGCGGCACCGGCGGCGCGGGCTGGGCCGGCCGCTCGTACCGCGGCGGCTCGGAGCGGCGGTAGGCCTCCGCCTCGGTGCGCTGGTGCGGCATCGGGACGGCGTCGGCCGGCGCCGACATGACGATCGGGCCCTCCACCACCAGCGGCTGCTCGGGCTCGGCGTACCGCCCGGCCGAGGGCAGCTCGGGAACGGCCGCCGGGAAGCGCCCGGCCACCGGCGTGCCGGCCTCGTAGCCGCCCGGCACCTCGTACGGGTGCTGCTGAGCGGGCTGCGCGGCGTAGCCACTCGGCGCCGCCTCCAGCGCGGGGGCGCCGGCCCGGACCGGGGCGAAGGCGTTCCAGGAGCGGCCCGCCTCCAGGGTCTTGGTGGCCCGGTACAGCACGTTCGCGTCGAACGGCTGGGCGCTGCCCGGCACCGAGCGGCCCGAGGTGCCGGCGATCAGCGGCGCGAACTCGGTGTGGTGGCTCGGCACGGTCGCGTGGATCGGCTGCATCGGCGCCTGGACGACCTCGCGACGGGCCACCAGGTGCTCCGGTGCGAGGTCGACCCATGCGGTGACGCCGCCCTCGGGGGTGTCGGTGAGGGTGATCTCGATGCCGTGCCGCCGGGCGAGCCGGCCGACCACGAACAGGCCGAGCACCTCACTGGGGGCCAGGTCGAGGCGTTCGCGGCGGGTCAGCCGCGCGTTCTCCTCGGCCAGCCGGTCGGGCGCCAGGCCAAGGCCGTGGTCGATGATCGCGAGCCGGGCGCCGCCGCGCAGCTCCGCGGCGGTGACCGTGACCCGGGTGTGCGGCGGCGAGAACGACGTCGCGTTCTCCATCAGCTCGGCGAGCAGCAGCGTCAGGTCGGCCAGCACGGCCGGCACGACCACGATCTCCTCGGGCACCTCGACGTCGACCCGGGTGTAGTCCTCGATCTCACCGAGGGCGAGCCGGACGACGTCGGAGAGGGCCAGCGGGGCCATGTGGTCGTTGGCGCCGACCGCGCCGGAGAGCACCACCAGGCTGCTGGCGTTCCGGCGGAGCCGGCTGGACATGTGGTCGAGCCGGTACAGCTCGCGCAGCCGGTCGCTGTCGGTCTCCCGGCGTTCCAGGTTGTCGATCAGGGCGAGCTGGCGGCCGACCAGGTTCTGGGTACGGCGGCCGACGTGGCCGAACATCTGGGCGACGTTGCGGCGGCCGAGCACCTGCCGTTCCACCAGCCGGACGGCGGTGGTCTGCACCCGGTCGAAGGCCCGGGCCAGGTCGCCGATCTCGTCCTGGGCCTGCACGTCGACGTCGTCCAGGCGGATCGGCCGGGCCGATTCCGCGTCGTCGTCGGCGACCCGCTGGAGTTCCGCCTCGGCGGCACGGGCGATCCGGTCGGCGGAGACGGTGAGCCGGCGCAGCGGCCGGGCGACCGCCCGGGCCATCAGCAGCGACAGCGCGACCACGACGAGCAGCAGGAACAGGGCGCCGCCACCGACCAGGCCGGCCGTGCGCAGCGCGTTCTGCCGGTTCTCGGTCACCGCGTTGTCCACGTCGGCGGCGATCCGCTTCTCCACGAAGCCGCCGAGCACGATGACCGAGCGCAGCGACGGGTAGAGCGTCTCGATCTTGAGCAGCTTGACCGCCGACGCCGGGTCGGTCGCGGCCCGGGCGAAGAACTGGTCACCCACGCGGGCCGAGAACGCCTGCTGCGCGCCGAGGTAGAGCCGGTACTGGTCGGCGGTGAAGTATGCCTGCGCGCCACCGATGATGAACTGCAGCTGCAGCAGCGTCGACGAGAACAGGTTGGTCAGGCCGGCGTTCTTGGTGGCCACCGCGCTGGTCAGCTGGCTGGAGGCCTGGCTGATCAGGTCGTCACTGCGCAGCGCCTGGTCCAGCGCGAAGACCTGGCGGCCCACCGAGGTGGTCAGGTCGGCGGCCGTCTTCAGGCCCAGGCCGTCGATGATCGGCGTGATCACCGCGGTGAACTCGGAGACGATCAGGTCCGGCCGGATGGTCCGGTTGAGCACGTTGGCGCGGGTGGTCTCGAGCTTCTTGACGTCGTTGACGGCCTGGGTCAGCTGGGCCGGCAGCCGCTGGTCGAGCCGCTTGAGCCCGAGGATGCGGTCGCTGGCCTTGGCGCTCTGCACCACCAGCTCCGGCTGCTGGACCAGGCCGAACAGGAAGCCGACCGAGAGCAGACGTTCCTCCTGCAGCTCCTGGACCGCCGAACCGACCTGGGTGGCGAGCTGGATGGCGTCGGAGGTGTCCTGCGCCTGGCGGGCGACGTCGATGCGGTTGGCGACGATGGGCAGCGCGAGCGCGACGACCCCGAGCAGCGGCACCAGGACCAGCAGCGTGAGCTTGCCGAGGATGCGGAACTTACCGAAGAGCACCGGATCGCTCCCGCCGTGTCGGGTTGGCCTCGCCGTACCCCGGCACGCGGGTGCCTTGGTCGGTGCGGCCGGAGTCGGGGCCGGTCGGGCCCACGGACATGTCGCGGGTGCTCTCGCCGGGCGCCGGCGTGAAGATCCGCCGGCCGCTGCCGGTCAGCGGCAGCACCATGGCGGCGGCGACGAGCAGGACGGCGGCGACAGCCGCGGCCAGCGCCACGATCGCTTCGTTGTCCAGGCTGTCCAGCCGCTCCTCGAGCAGCGTGGTCATCTCCCGGGCGGTGATGTTGGAGAGGTTCGCCAGCGAGGTCTGCAGCTGACTCTGCGCGGTGGCCATGGTGGCCGCGTTCGGGGTGCCGCCCGGGTTGGCGCCGCGGGTCAGCGACTCCACCCCCCGGCGGAACGAGTCGAGCCCGCTGACCAGGTTGCCGCTCAATGTGGTGCTCTCGGTGTCGTCGACCGCGGCCTGGAGGTCGTCGGTGAGGTTGTTGACCGCGGTGTTCACCGACTGCACGGCGGCGCCGAACTGCGGCCCGAGCTGCGCCTGGATCTGCGCGTTGCCGCCGGCCACCAGCTGGCTGAGGTCGCCCATCCGGCTGACCTGGACCACCGTGGTGGGCAGGTCGATGGCGACGGCCTGCTGCAGGTGCGAGATGTCGTTCTCCGGGTCGCGGATCAGTTCGGAGTTGTTCCGCACGGCGTTGTAGAGCGCGAGCGAGAGGTCGGAGACCTCCACGTGCGCCTGGAAGACCAGCACCGGGTTGCCGGTCACCTTGGACAGCCCCTCGATCTTCTGCCGCAGCCCGGTCCAGCGCTCGCGCGTGCCGAGGTCGTCACCGAGCCGCTGGTCCGCGGCGGCGACGCCGTTGACCGCGGCGGTGAGCGAGCCCGGTGCGTCCGAGACGCCGGCCAGCGCCGAGGACTGTGCCTCCGCCAGCGCACTGACCAGAGGCGCCAGGGCGGAGATGTACTCAACGCCCTGCTGCTCGAGCTTCGTGCTGTCCCGCTTGTCGGAGATGGTGCCCCACACGCTGGCGAACAGGATCGCCGCCGGAACGAGAATCAAAACCGTCAAAACAGCCGCGAGCGCTGAGCGCGTGCGGCTGCGCCGGTTGTCCACCGAGACTGACATTGCCAATTCCTCCGCCATGCATCCGCGATAGACCGTTTTGGCGGCTACCCTCCGTAGCCAAGCGGGCGCACCGATCCGGGTCAATCTATCCGAGAAATAATCATGCGACCCCTTTCCAAGGGTCAGAGTTGTCTCGGCTGATCGGGGGATACGCCAGCGGGCCGCGATGGTTGTACCGCGCGGGGGAAACCGGCCTCAGCCAGCACCGGGACGGATAGAAAGCGATGCTCGGTGAGGGCTGCCGAGCGTGCGGAGAACGGACTTCGTGGGGCCGCTCGGCGCCTGTCCGGCAACACCGTGAGCGTTCCACAATGGAGGAGAGCGGCGCGCGCCCGAACCATCTCCGTTTGGTAACGAACACATTACGTAGCGCTAAAATAACACGGAGAGTAGCGAGACGGACACGCTGTCCGTCTCAAGATCCGGGCGAATCCATGAGAAAGCCCGCCCGGCGGAGCGCCGGGCGGGCCGTTCTGGCAGGCAGGATCCGGCGGCTAGAGCCGATCGAGGGCCTTGCGGAGCGGGTCGAGGCCCAGGGCGCCCAGGTCCAGCGCCTGCCGGTGGAAGGCCTTCAGGTCAAAATCGGCGCCCTTGCGGGCTTTTGCGTCCTCGCGCGCCTGGAGCCAGATCCGCTCGCCGATCTTGTACGACGGCGCCTGCCCCGGCCAGCCCAGGTACCGCTTCCACTCGAAGAGCAGCACCTCGTCGTTCATCCGGCTGTGCCCGCGCAGGAACTCCAGACCCAGCTCGGGCGTCCAGCGCTCACCGGGGTGGAAGCCGAACGGGTTGTCGCGGGGGATGTCCAGCTCCAGGTGCATGCCGATGTCCACGATCACCCGGCTGGCCCGCAGCGACTGGCCGTCCAGCATGCCCAGCCGGTCGCCGGGGTCGGCGAGATAACCGAGCTCGTCCATCAGCCGCTCGGAGTACAGGGCCCAGCCCTCGCTGTGCCCGGAGCAGAAGCAGAGCAGCCGCTGCCAGCGGTTGAGCAGCTCGGCCCGGTAGATCGTCTGGCCGATCTGCAGGTGATGACCCGGCACGCCCTCGTGGTAGACGGTGGTCACCTCACGCCAGGTGGAGAACTGCCGCTGCCCCTCCGGCACCGCCCACCACATCCGGCCCGGGCGGCTGAAGTCCTCGCTCGGCGCGGTGTAGTAGATGCCGCCGTCGCTGGTCGGCGCCAGGCAGCACTCGATGTCGCGGACCGGGCCGGGGATGTCGAAGTGGGTGCCGTCGAGCTCCGCCACGGCCTTGTCGGCGAGCTGCTGCATCCAGTCGCGGAAGGCCTCCTTGCCGGTGATGCGCCGGGCCGGGTCGGCGTCCAGCCGCACGACCGCCTCGTCGACGCTCGCGCCCGGACCGGCGATCTCGGCCGCGACGGTCCGCATCTCCTGCTCCAGCCGGGCCAGCTCCTCGAAGCCCCAGGCGTACGTCTCCTCCTGGTCCACCCGGGCGCCGAGGAAGTACTGCGACGCGCGGCCGTACAGCTCGGGGCCGGCTGCCTGCTTCTCCTTGCCCAGCGGGGCCAGCTCGCTGCGCAGGAACGTGCCGAAGTCGGCCGTGGCGGCGGTGGCCGCCGCGGCGTTGCGCCGCAACTCCGCCAGCAGCGCGCCGTCCGCGGTGAGGCCGTCGGCCAGCCGGTGGAAGAAATTGTCCCGGGCCGGATCGGTCCAGGCGGCACACTGCTCGGCGACCTCGACCATCTGCACGCGGGCGCTCACGTTGCCGCGCGCGGCCTCCTCGAGCAGGGTGCGCCGGTACTGCTCCAGGGCCCGTGGGAAGGCGCCGAGCCGGGCCGAGATGTTGGCGACCGCCTCCTCGCCCTGGGTGGGCATCAGGTCGAAGGTCATCCGCAGGCCGTGCACCGGGCTGGCGATGACGTTCAGGCCGCTGGCGATGTCACCGGCGTCGAGGCGGGCCAGCTCGAGACCCAGCCGCTCCTGCATGGCGTCCATGGCGACGTGCTCGGGCTCGGTCTCCGGATCCAGCATGTCGAGCTCGGCCAGCGTGCGCCGGGTCAGCTCGGCCTGGGCCGCGAAGCCGTCCGGGGACAGGTCGTCGAGTTCGGAGTCGTGGCCGGACACCCCGATGAAGGTGGCGCCGGTCGGGTTGAGCGGCGCCCACTCGTCGACGTACCGGTTCGCGAGGTCATCAATCTCTCCCACGGCCCGACCCTACGGGAGCGAGGGCCCGGTTGCCGTCCCTTAATTCCCGTCCGGGTGACCGGCGGTCCATTTCAGCAGGCGGTCGGCCGGCCAGGAATTGACCACCCGCTCCACCGGTACGCCGCACATCGCCGCGCGCTCGCAGCCGTACCGTTGCCAGTCGAGCTGTCCCGGCGCGTGCGCGTCGGTGTTGATGCTGAACAGGCAGCCGGCCTCCACCGCGACCGTGAGCATTCGCTTCGGCGGGTCGAGCCGGTCCGGCCGCGAGTTGATCTCCACCGCCTTGCCGTGCTCGGCGCACGCGGCGAGCACCTTGGCGACGTCGAAGTCGCTCGGCGGCCGGGTCCGGCCGGCCCGGTGGCCCTTGTCGCCGGCGCCGCTCGCCGCCACCTTGCGGCCGGTCAGGTGGCCCAGGATGTCCAGGTGCGGGTTCTCGATCGCCGCCAGCATCCGGCGGGTCATCTTCGCCGCGTCGTCGCGCAGGTTGCTGTGCACCGAGCCGACCACCACGTCGAGCTCGGCGAGCAGCTCGTCCTCCTGGTCCAGCCCGCCGTCGGCGAGGATGTCGACCTCGATGCCGGTGAGCATCCGGAAGCCCTCGGGCAGCGCGGCGTTCAGCTTGGCCACGTGGTCGAGCTGCCTGCGCAGCCGGGCGGCGGTCAGCCCGCGGGCCACCGTCAGCCGCGGCGAGTGGTCGGTGAGCACCAGGTACTCGTGGCCCAGCTCGACCGCGGCCAGCGCCATCTCCTCGATCGGCGAGCCGCCGTCGGACCAGTCGGAGTGCGCGTGGCAGTCCCCGCGCAGCGCCTCCCGTAACGCGGCCGCGGCGCCCTGCAGGTCGGTGCCCTCGGTGGCCGCCAGCCGGCGCAGGTAAGCGGGTTCCTCGCCGTGCAGCGACTCGACCACGCACCGGGCGGTCACGTCGCCGACGCCGGACAGTTCGGCCAGCGTGCCGGCGGCCGCGCGCTCGGCGAGCTCCGCCGCCGGCAGCGCGCCGACGGTCGCGGCCGCGGACCGGAACGCCTTCACCCGGTACGTGGCCTCGTTGGCCCGTTCCAGCAGGAAGGCGATGCGCCGCAGGTCAGCGACCGGATCACGAGATGCCATGGCGCCAGACTAAGGGCCCGGGGCGAGCGGCTGCGCGGTGAGCCGGCCGCCGTGCCGCCGGTTAGGCTCCGGCGCATGCGGACGATCGACTGGGCTGACGGCGCCATCGAGATCATCGATCAGACGGCGCTGCCGGGTGAGGTGCGGGTGCTGCGGCTCACCACGGTCGCCGAGCTGGTCGCGGCGATCCGGTCGCTGGCGGTGCGCGGTGCTCCGGCCCTCGGGGTGGCGGGCGCCTTCGGGGTGGCCCTGGCGGCCCGGCAGTTCGCCGCGGACCCCGGAGCGCGGGCTGACGCCGTACGCCTGGTGGAGCATGCCCGGCCCACGGCCGTGAATCTCGCTCGCGGGGCCCGGCGGGCCGCCGCGCGGCTGGCCGCCGGGCCGGAGGCCGTGCTGGCCGAGGCGTGCGCCGTGCGGGACGAGGAGATCGCGGCCTCGGCGGCGATGGCGACGCTCGGTGCGGACCTGATGGTGCAGCTGTGCGGCGCGCGACCGCGGCTGCTGACCCACTGCAACACCGGCGGGCTGGCCGCGGTGACCGGCGGTACCGCCCTCGGCGTGGTCACCGAGCTGCACCGCCGGGGCGCGCTGGCCGGCGTGATCGCCAGCGAGACCCGGCCGTTGCTGCAGGGCGCCCGGCTGACCGCCTGGGAGCTGCGCGAGGCCGGCATCGACTTCCGGGTCGCGGTGGACTCGGCCGGGCCGTTCCTGCTGGCCCGCGGCGAAGCCGACGCGGTGATCCTGGGCGCGGACCGGATCTGCGCCAACGGCGACGTGATCAACAAGGTCGGCAGCTACGCGCACGCGCTCGGCGCCCGCCGGGCCGGGCTGCCGTTCGTCGTGGTCGCGCCGGAGTCGACAGTGGACCTGGAGACGCCGGACGGCGCCGCGGTGGAGATCGAGGACCGGGGCTCGGCCGAGGTCACCGACTACGCGGCGGCGGTCAACCCGGCCTTCGACGTCACCCCGTACGACCTGGTGACCGCGATCGTGACGGACCGCCGGGTGATCCGCCTCGACCGCGGCGAGCAGGTCTAGGAGCTCGGCTTCCAGGGCTTCATCCAGGGCGATTCCGGCCAGCCCTCGGCCGCGGCCATGATCGGGTACGCGGTGCCGCCGTCGACGGCCTCACGGATGATGTCGGCGTGTCCGGCGTGCCGGGCCGTCTCCTGGATCAGGTGCAGCAGCACCCAGCGCACCGACCAGTTGTCCAGGTCCTTGGGGTTCCACGGGACGGAGTGGTCGACCGGCACGTCCTGGCCCAGGTCTGCGATCTCGGCGACGGTCTTCTCGGTGCGGGCCGCGATCCGCTCATAGTTCGCGAACACGTCCTCGATCGTCTCGCCGTCGCTCAGCGCGAAGTTGTTCTCGTACGCCTGGTAGTCCACCTCCCGCGGCTCGCGGCGGACCGTGTCGATCCAGCCCTCCTCGGTGGACGCGCAGTGCTTGATCAGGCCACCGACGGTGAGCGGGCTGGCCGTGGGCGCGGCCCGCAGCTGCTCCGGGCTCAGCCCGTACGCGGTCAGCCTGAGCACGTACCGCATCTGGGCGAGGTACGCGAGCAGGCCCTCCCGCTCGTTCCCGATGGCACCGACCTGACCAGGCATGGTCTGTCTCCTGTCCTGTTGTCCGGGGTTACCGCCTCAGCCTAGGAGTCATTGAGGTCAGTTCCTGGCCGCATTGCCGCCAGTTTGCCGTCGTCGCGCACCGCCGTGACCCAGCCGCCCGCTCGGCCCAGCGCCAGCAGGGCCTGCGGCTCGGCGGCCACCTCGACCGCCGCGCCGGGCTGCGGGGGCCAGGCCCGGCGCAGGTCGCTGGGTGCGCGCAGCCGTTCGGTGAGCGCCGCGATCGGGTCGTCCGCCGCCAGCTCCCGCCGGTACCGCTCAAGATCGCTGATGACCCCGGCCAGCACCTGGCGCACCGCTGAGGCGTTGCCGCCGCACATCGCCGCGATCAGCTCGGGCCGGGTGCCGGCCACCCGGGTGCCGTCCCGGAACGAGCCGGCCGCCAGCGTGCCGGCCAGCGGGTTGCCGGCCAGCACGGCGCTGAGCGCCGCGGCCAGCAGGTGCGGCACGTGACTGATCTCGGCGACGGCCCGGTCGTGCTCCGCGGCGGTGACCGGCACGACGCGGGCGCCCAGCTCGGTGCAGAGGCGGGCCAGGGACAACCAGTCGGACAGGTCGGTGCCGTCCGGTTCCAGGCAGAGCACCCAGGCGCAGCCGTCGAACAGGTCCGGGTCGGCGGCGAGGAAACCGGACGACTCCTTGCCCGCCATCGGGTGCCCACCGACGAACCGGCGCCCGGCCAGCAGCTCCCGGACCGGACCCTGCACCGAGGTGACGTCGGTGATCAGGCCGGGATGGCCGGCCAGCTGCGCCAGCACGCCGGGGATCGCCGGCAGCGGTACGGCCAGCACCACCAGGTCGGCGCCCGCGACGGCCTCGGGGATGCTCTCGACCACCTGCCAGTGACCCTTGACGGCGATGCTCCGGGTCTTTGCAAGGGCGCGGGCCGCCTCCCGGGTGCGGGGGTCCAGGTCGTAGCCGGCCACGCGGTGCCCGTGGGCGGCCAGGGACCGCAGGAGCGAGCCGCCGATGAGGCCCATGCCGATGACTGCGACGTTCACGCGGCAGACTCTCGCACACGTACGGTGTCAGCCGTATGGACCTGTCGCTTTTCGTCCGTTTCGCCACTGGTTAGGGATGAATGCCCCCCGTACGGTGATCATGTGACGTACAGGGACAAAATAGCCTTTCTGGGCACCGTGGGCACAACGCTCGCCATGCTCGCCGCGCCGGCCCAGGCCGCTCCCTCGGAGTTGCCGGGCCCGACGCCGAGCTTCAACGGGACCGTGCTGGCCGTGGCGTACTCCGGCTCCACCGTCTACCTCGGC
Organism: Actinoplanes sp. NPDC049599; assembly: GCF_044465625.1. NCBI lineage: Bacteria > Bacillati > Actinomycetota > Actinomycetes > Micromonosporales > Micromonosporaceae > Actinoplanes > Actinoplanes sp. NPDC049599. The sequence continues at coordinate 269,850 of NZ_JBITLX010000008.1, read as the reverse complement.
GGCGACTTCACCGCCGCGGTGGTGCGGGGCAAGGCCGTGGCGCGGTCCCGGCTGGCGGCGGTGAACGCCCGTACCGGCGAACTGCTGCCCTGGGCGCCGGCCGCCGACGGCCGGGTCAAGGCCATCGCCACCAGCGGCACCGCGGTGTACGTCGCCGGTGACTTCACCACTGTCGGCGGGAAGCGGCGGGACAGCCTGGCCCGGCTCGACGGCCGTACCGGCGCGATCTCCAGCGCCTTCAAGCACACCGTCGAGGGCCGGCCGCTCGCGCTGGCGGTGTCCAGCAGCCGGCTCTACGCCGGCGGCGCGTTCAGCGCGGTGGACGGGCAGACCCGGGGCCGGCTGGCCGCCTTCAGACTGACCAGCGGCGCGCTCGACACCCGCTGGAAGCCGACCGCGGACAGCCAGGTCGAAGCGCTGGCGACCGGCGGCGGCCGGGTCTACGTCGGCGGGCGGTTCCGCCGGATCAACAGCGTCGCCGGGCACGAGCGGCTGGCTGCGCTGGACCCGTCCTCGGCGGCGGTCGTGGCCGGCTTCAAGCCCGTCTCACCGGCGGCCACCTTCGGCCTCGCGGTCACCTCGACGGGCGTCTACACCGCGCACGGCGGCCAGGGCGGCACGGCCAGTTCGTTCAGCCTCTCCGGCGCCAAGCGGTGGACGGCCACCTTCGACGGGGACGCCCAGGCGGTCGGCGTGCTGGGCGACACCGTCTACGTCGGCGGGCACTTCGACCGGGCCTGCCGTACGGCACTCACCGGGATGCAGGGCACCTGCCTGGACGGTTCCGACGACCGGGTGAAGATGGCGGCCCTGGCCGTCAACGACGGTCACCTGCGCGACTGGACCGCCGACGCCAACGGGGTGGTGGGCGTGCTCACCATGGCCGTGAACCGCGGACTCTCGTCGCTGGCCGTCGGGGGCGCCTTCACCATGATCGGCGGCCGGGCGCAGAAGCGCTTCGCCCAGTTCGGCTGAGCCCGCACAAGCCTTACCCGCACGGCGGGGCCGCATTCCTTGGGCGAGGGATGCGGCCCTGTGCGGTGGGTCAGGCCTTGCAGTTGTGCGCTTTCTTCCACTTCGCGACGGTGGCGACCGGGCTCTTGTTGCCCTTGGCCCGCCACGACTTGAGGAAGGTGGCCGGCCACACGACGCCGCGGCGGACCTTCCAGTCGCCGGTCCCGGCGCACGGCGGCGAGATGCCGTAGTGCAGGTGGCAGACGCCGTTGGCGTTGCCGGTGCGGCCCACCTCGCCGACCTGCTGGCCGGTCTCGACCCGGACCCCGGCCTTGATCCCGCTCTGGATCTTGCTCAGGTGCGAGCCGTAGTAGCGGACCCCGTCGTCACCCAGGATCGACACCGACAGGCCGCCGTTGAACGGGCCGTCCGGTGCGCCCTTGACGTACTGGTCCCTGCGGCTCACCTCGAGCACGACGCCGGTGGTGGTCGCCACCGCCGGCTCACCGCAGTCGGCGAAGATGTCCGTCGCCGGATACTTCGCGTGGGTCGGGTGGAAGGCCACGTCGGAGGCCTTGACCGGGAACGTGTACTTCAGCCCGGCCGGCGCCTTGCTGGAGGTCTTCTCGGGGGTGGGCGACGAGGTAACCGTGCCGCCGGCGGCCTTCTCCGGCGTGGTCACACCCGGGGTCGGTGTCGGACCCGCCGTCTGCGAGGGCTCCACGAACTGCGGCGTCACGGTCGCCGCGGGCGGGCCGCCGGGCGAGCCGCAGGCGGCGAGGGAGAACGCCGCGACGGTCAGAATCGAGAGGGTACGCAGGGAAACCACCGGGCCATCCTGGCAGAAGGCAGCTGTCCCCGCTGACTCACCAGAGCTGGATAGGCTGGCCGTGATGCTCTGACCGCCGGTAGGAGGCGACATGGCCGAACAGCACGGGTCCTGGCCCGCAGCGGCGCAGGCACCGCCGCCCGGCTGGCTGCCCGCCCGGCCGGCCCCGCCCGTGGGCCCGCCGCCCCGGCCGGTCTACCGCGAGCCGCACCCGATCGCCGTCGCCCCGCTGCTCTCCGGCGTCGGCGCCACCCTGGTCTGGTTCGCCCTGTTCGGCAGCCTCGGCCGCGACCTGGCCGGCTACGCCTGGTGGACGATCACCGCGGCGATCTCGGCCTGGGCCGTGGCCGTCGTGCTGGCCCTGCTCGGCGATCGCGGCACCGCCACCGGCGTGGCCCTGGCCGCCGGGGTCGGGCTATCGACCGCCGCCGGTTTCGTCGCGGCCAGGTGGATCTCCACCAACGACTGGCCGCTGTGGTGAATGTCCAGCTCTGCACCCCTCTGTCAGCGACCAACCGTGCACCTATGGTGGCGCAGCGCACTCGCCCTTGACGAACGTCGCCGCGCTGGGCACGCTCGGCCTCATGGCCCACGTACCGCAGCGGCTCGACCCCGATCGTCGCCGTCGCCGACTGGAGCTCCTGGCCGCCCTGGCCGATGCCAAGTCCGCCCGCGAACACAGCCAGCCCCGGCGCCTGCGCGGCGCCCGGCTCCGCGAGCTGATCGCAAACCGCCGCCGTCACGCCAACTGAGCCCACAAGTTCGTTATATGGGCAATCTCCTTCGGGGCGTGGCGCTGCACGCAGGCCGCGCCAGCGGCTACCGTCAGGCGCTGAGGACCACAGCTCCGTGGGGGGATTCGTGTCGACTTTCGCTGCCGCCGTCGCTCGGGGCAAGAACGGCTGGACGGCGTCCGAGCTTGCGCTCACCGGCGTCGCCGATCTCGAAGAGGTGGTGGACCGGCTCCGCGACGCCGAGCCGGACGCCGACCTGTCGCTGCTCTTCGTCGAGGCCGACGATCAATATCTGGTGATCCTGCGCCTGGACGAGGGCGAGGACCTGCGGGTCTTCGGCTCCGACTCGGCGTACGCCGACGAGTCACGGCTCGGCGCGCTGCTGCTCGCCGACATCGAGACGCCGGCGCTCGAGATCGACGACCTGGCCGCGCCGACCATCGCGGCAGACGACGACGAGGACGAACGGCCGGCCGCCGACCCGGACGCCGATCCGGTGGGCGACGTCGAGCTGCTCGCCGACCTGGACGTCAGCTCGCACCGGCTGCTGACCCTCTGCGGGCTCGAAGGCATGCTCCCGGCGGACGTGACCGCGGAGATCTGCCAGAAGCTCGGCTGCGGCGACGAACTGGAAGAGCTGCGCGAGGTCTGATGCTCCGCCCCCAGCACGAGTCCTGGATGCGGCGGGCGCTGTCCGTGGCGTCCGCCTCCGCCGAGGACATCCCGGTGGGCGCGGTCGTCTACGGCCCGGACGGCGTCGAACTGGCCGCCGCCGGCAACGAACGCGAGCTGACCGGCGACCCGACCGCACACGCGGAGATCATCGCGCTGCGGCGGGCCGCCGTCCTCGCGGGCAGCTGGCGGCTGGCCGGCTGCACCCTGGTCGTGACGCTGGAGCCGTGCACGATGTGCGCCGGCGCGCTGGTGCTGGCCCGGGTGTCCCGGCTGGTCTTCGGCGCCTGGGAGCCGAAGACGGGGGCGGTGGGCTCGCTCTGGGACGTGGTCCGGGACCGCCGCCTGAACCACCGCCCGGAGGTCTATGCGGGCATCCTGGAGGACGAATGCGCCGCCCTGCTGCGGGACTTCTTCCGGCCGGACCGCCCCGGCTAGGCGATCACCGTGTCCAGGCCGATCTGCACCATGTCGGAGAAGCCCTGCTCACGCTGGTCGGCCGCCATCTTCTCGCCGCGCTTGAGGTGGTCGCTGACGGTCAGGATGGTCAGCGCCTTGGCGCGGTAGCGGGCGGCGATCGTGTAGATGGCGGCCGACTCCATCTCGACGGCGAGCACGCCGTAGTCGGCGAGCGTGTCGTAGAGGTCGGGCCGGTCGGTGTAGAAGGCGTCCGCGGCCAGGATCGGCCCGACCCGCAGCGCGACCCCGCGCCGATCGGCGACATCGGCGGCGGTACGCAGCAACGAGAAGTCCGCAACCGGCGCGTAGTCGATCAGACCGTCGAACCGCGCCCGGTTCATGTTCGAATCGGTGGCGGACCCGATCGCGGCGATGACGTCACCGAGGTTGAGGTCGTCGGCCAGCGCTCCGCAGGAACCGATCCGGATCAGCGACTTGACGCCGTACTCGTTGATCAGCTCGTGGGTGTAGATGGAAGCGGACGGCATCCCCATGCCGGACCCCTGTACGGAGACGGTCACGCCCTGCCAGGTGCCGGTGAACCCCAGCATGCCCCGCACCTGCGTGTAACAGACGGGATCCGTCAGGAACGTCTCGGCGATCCACTTCGCCCGCATGGGATCACCCGGTAGGAGGACCCGCTCAGCGATGTCGCCCGGCTGCGCGCCGATGTGCACACTCATGGCCTGGATCCTGCCAGGCGGGCTGACGGCACATGCCGCGACCTCGCGCTTTGCCCCAGGTGGTAACCCGGCGGCGAGGTGATCGGGGCGTCAGGTAATCTACTTCGCGGTGGTGTGTCCGAGCGGCCTAAGGAGCACGCCTCGAAAGCGTGTGAGGGTGCAAGCCCTCCAAGGGTTCAAATCCCTTCACCACCGCCAGCACCAGGCGTAACGCCCGGTACCTCTGAGTGAGGCACCGGGCGTTTCTCTGTCTGGTCTCAGTTTTGGTCTCAGTTGGCCTGGATCGGCGGGTACGAGCGTGTCCCCCGCAAGCCCGAACATCCCAGACGCCGAACGCGCCGAACGTTACGCACCAACCAGCGGCGGATGACTGTCCGTCACTGCTCAGCGCGACGGGGTGGACCGACGAGTGCACGGATCTTCTTGATGACAGTACGTCATTGGCGCACCGAAATCTGCTTTCCAAACGTGCGAGCTGGCCGTTAACGGGGCTTTCGCCGTCGCTCGGTCCTTCGGTTCGTCGGCGGTTTGTTGTATCGCGCAAGAATCTCCGGGCTAGGACCGCCGGCAACCTCGAAGAGAGGCATCTCCACCGGCATCTTCGTGGGCATAAAGTCGTGCCCGGGTGTCATGAATATATGCGTGTACGCGTTCTGGACGAGCCTGTAATTGACTGTCTCCGCGGTTACTTGATCGCCAGGTAAGATGCGCTCTGGCCCGACATCATGCCTCGTGAGAACTAAGAGATACTGTGGGCTGAGTGGAAACCAAAGTTCATCTGCGGTCGCTAGCCCTAACGAATCAGTTGATTGTGGATCATGCATGTAAAGCACGACAGGTTCATCGCACGTCAGGAGCGAGGTTTGTCCGTAGTCGAAGAGGTACCATCGCATGTCCATTAGGAGGGGGAGTGCGGCAAGCGCAATCTGACCCATCGTGCCAATGTGCTCATTCGGATCAATGCTGAACTCGTAGGAATCAAGGTTCTCAATGAGATCTCGAAGCTTGTCCCGATCTCCTAGATCCTCCTGCATACCGTTGGCACCGAGCCTATCCAATAGGCTGTCGGGCGTTGAAGTCGCAAACTGAAGTCTTGCCAGGAGGTCCGCCTGGAGTTCAAGCGTTTTACGCGTCCGGCGCCCTCGGGCCATCTGAAACGCGATGAGGGTGGCGAGAGCAACCTTGTCCTCCCCTTGGGGAGGGAATGCGCGAAACGGCCCTAAGGCGTTCTTGATAACAGAAGATGCTTCATCCTCTACTTTGCACAACATTTGCTCAGCGTGGCCATGAAGTTCGCTGTCAGTGCCGACGTAGGTATAGAAGTCGCGTTCGGCGCCAGCATTCTTGATGTTCGTTGAGAAACGATTTCCGGAGCTCTTCTCTACGACTGCGATCTCCTCGGCGGAATCCGACCACATCTCAAGCAAAAAGCGTGGAACAATGTGATGCCTGGCACCGATCTGCTCATTTGGATTGCCTCGTAATGGCCACTCGTCGATCATGTTAACGATCCCGCCTCGACTCACGAACTTTCTAGAGGTAAAAGGGTATGACAATCGGGTGAGTGAGATCAACCTATTTGGGGACCAGGCTCACGTTGGCGTCACCCCCGGCGACGCGCATTCGGCCCGTTTTACCCCGCATGGTGCTCGCCTTCCGGCACACAGCAGGGCAACGCCCGGTGACGTCTGGTGAGTCACCGGGCGTCTCCTTCTGATCTCAGTTGACCCGTGCGAGCACTCCGGCCGCTCCGTCGTCAGGCTCTCCGGAGTCGGCGGCAGACGGCTGCCAGAGCAGCCCACCGACCTTCGCAGCGACGTCACGGCGCACCTGGGCAGTGAGATGCTGGTACCGCTTCGTCATACCGGAGTCAGACCAGCCCATGATGCCCATGACAGCGCGCTCGGCCACCTCCAGAACCAGAAGGACCGTGGCGGCTGTATGCCGCGCATCGTGCAGCCGGCCGTCCCGCAAGCCAGCTTTCTTGAGTAGCCGCTTCCACTCGGTGTAGTCGGTGCGTGGGTTCAGTGCTCCGCCGGTCGGCGTCGTGAACACCCAGTCACCCTCGGTCCATAGCTGGGCCGCCTTGAGCCGGTCGGCATCCTGGGTGCGCTTGTGCTGGCGCAGCAGAGACACGAGCTGCTCGGGCAGTCCGATGCGTCGGCGACCGGCACGGGATTTTGTCTCTGCCGCTTCGGCGCGTAGCGGCTTCCGGTCGGGACAATGCCCACCGATCTTCCGGCCGCACGGCTTCGTGCAACCGTGCTGCCATCTCGGCCTCAAACGCGAACGGCGCACGATGATCGCGCCGTTCGTCAGGTCTACGTCGGCCCATTTCAGCCCAAGCGCTTCTCCCTGCCTGAGCCCGATGGCAAGCGCGACCGCCCACCGCGCGCCGTTCCGGGGCGCCTCGGCCGCCGCAATCAGAAGCCGCTGAACCTCTTCGACGGAATACGGCTCGACCTCCTCGTCGTCGAGCCGGGGCGGCTTGGCGAGACTTGCTGGATTCTTGGCCAGATGCCCCCGGCGCATCGCCTCGTTGAGCGAGGTTCGCAATGTACGCAAAGCCTGGTGGGCGGTGGCCGGCTTACTGCCCTCTTCCTGCATCTTGCGAGTCAGTTTCTCGACGTGCTCTGGCGTCAGTTTCTCTAGGCGGTGGGCGCCGATTCCTGGGATGAGATGGACGTTGACGGCGACGCGATACCCGGACGCTGTGTTCTCGCGGACGTTCGGGATGGCGATGTTCTCAAGCCAATGCGTGAGCCACTTCGCCACGGTCCAGCTTTCACCTGCCTTGCGCAGGGTGCCGTTGTCACGCTCCTTTTCGAGCTTCCGAACCTTCGCTTTGACGATGGACTCGGTCTTGCCGCTCACGTGTCGGCGGTCCGGGGTGCCGTCGTCCTTGGTGCCGACGGTGACGCGACCGTGCCAACGGCCGTCGGCGCCCTGGTAGATGGTTGACTCGCCGTTCTCGCGGCGTTTCGCCATTTCCTGTTCCTTTCAAGCGGCGGCAGGCAGCTGGGTGTTCTGTTCGCGGAGTCGGTTGACGTACTCGGTGAGGCATTCGACCGGGATTCGGCGAAGTCGGCCGATGGGAACGGACTCGACCTCACCGCTGGCAATGAGCGCGTACATCAGCGTTCGGCCGATGCCGAGTCGCTGGGCGGCCTGCTCGACGGTCAGGACGAGTGGAGTGGCGTCGGTCGCCATGGCGGTGTCTCCCCGTGGGTCGGCGTGGCGAGGGGGTGCATTGCCTCTACGTCGTCGCTGAGGCTCTGGCGCGCGGAGTGAACCTCGGGACGTAGGTGGGTAGTTCGGTTGCTACAGAAGCCGTCAAGCGGCCCGCTGAAAGCGCCTTAAGGCCGAGATTTCGGGCATGCGTGGGTAGAGCCATGCGCCGATTTGTATGCGTGACTCTCAGCGGGCCGCTCGATCGGGTGTGGCGAGGTGCGGGCGGCGGTTGTGTCCGGGGGAGCCGTACCAGCCGTACCAGCCGTACCAGTGCAGGTCAGGGGCGGTACGGCTGGTTTCCTGGTACGGCTTAAGCCGTACCAGCGGCGTCGCTGTCGGACGCTTCGGGCGTCCCGGCGAGGGTGCCTTGGTACGGCTCAAGCCGTACCGGGTGCAGGTGCCGTACCGCCCCTGAGCTGTGTGGGTACGCCTGGTACGGCTGGTACGGCTCCGGGTCGGGCAACGGCTCCGCGTCGGGGCAGTAGCGCTCCCACGCGTCGATGAATCCTTCGCGGCGGTAGCCCTTGGCCTGCCCGGTCGGCGGCGGGAACCGGATGGTGTCCGACCGGATGTCGTACTCGCGGAGCAGCACCCCGAGTTTCATCGGGGTCAGCCCGGTCGTGCCGTATTCGGCCCACGGTGCTTCGGGGTCAGCCTTGAGCCGTTCCAGCAGCACGGCCGTGGGGATGGCGTCGTTGTTGCCGAACGCGGTCCGGCAGTCGGAGAGCAGCCGGATGCGGTCGGATGAGACGGTGTTGCCGTCGCGTTCGGCGTTGAGGACTTCGGCGGCGTGCCGCGCTCGTTCCGGCCAGTCCCCGCCGGCCAGGTCGGCAACGGCGATCAGCGGCTCCCAGGTGTCGGCGGCCCGGTCCTCCAGGGGCATGACCGGTTCGGCGCGTTCCAGGTCGGGCAGGTGCGCGCCGACCCACTCGGCGAGCTGGGCGGCGACCTCGGTGAGGGCGGGCCGGTCGCGGCGATGCCGGAACGGCTTGACCGACTCGCCGGGCGCGCGGCGACGCATCCGGATGACCACGGCGCGGTCTTCGATCGTGTCGGGCATCGCCCCGATACCGGCCAGAGCGGCCATGGCGAAGGTGGGGATCTTCTCCAACTGGTGGGTGTTGTTGTCCCACCGGATCGCGGGCCGGTTGCGCTGATGACCAGCGTTGAGCAGGCCGCGCAGGTCTTCGTTCGAATCGGCGTTTTTCCCACCGAAGATCGTGTCTGCCTCGTCGACCAGCAGGGTCGGCGGCCGGTCGGAACCGATGGCCCGGTACACGGCGGCCGGTGAGGCGTTGACGGTGATCAGCGGGTTGTGGCAGGTGCCCTCCACCGTGTCAAGCAGCCGCGACTTCCCGCACCGCTTCTCCGGCGCCCGGATCACGAGGCGGGGCGCGTGCGCCCACGCGGCTTGGGCGTGCGTGGCCGCGACCCACAGGGTGACGGCGCATGCGGCTTCCGGCGACGGGAAGATCACGTATCGGGTGAGGACGGCGTGCAGCTGGTCGAGCAGCACGGCGCCGTCGATGGGCTGGGCGGGTGTGGCGGTCATGCGGCGATCCCCTCTGTGGCAACGTTTTCGGCGCGGAATCCGCCGAGGATCGCGGCTCGGATGTCGCGGTCGGCTTGGCCGGCGGATCGGCCAGCGTCGGTCAGCGCGGTGTGGGCGTCGGTGGTGGTGAGGGCTCCGGCGGCGACCATCCGGGCGATGCCTCGGGCTGCGCCGTAGAGGGTGGTGCGGCGCCGACCCTCGGGAGCGCGGGCAACCGCTGCGAGGTGCGCTTGCAGCAGGGCGGCCGGTGATGAGATGCCCTCGCCCCCGGTGAGCGTCGGTGTCGCCCTGGTCGACGGCGGCACGGCCGTAGCGGGTGCAGGTCGGCACGCGGCGACCAGCGGCGGGGGCATCTCATTGACTGGCCAGTCCCCCACCCAGCGGTACGGGCGCCGGGTGCCGGGGTGGATCGACGGCGGTGCGACGACGTACCCGCCGTCGCCCTTGAGGTCCACCCCCGGACAGCCGGTGAGCTTCGCTGCGGTGGGTCCACCGGGATGGGCATAGTGCAGGTGCCATCCGTCGCCCCCGGTCGCCACGGTCGCCGTGGGGGCCATCAGGGCGAGGTCGAGGCGTCCGCCGTTGCGCGGGTCGATGTCGACGACCAGCAGACCGGACACGGTCCCGGTCCGGATGGCGAGCAGCCCTGCCGGGTGGCCGGTGAGCATCGCTGCGATCCGATGCGGGTCGGTGGTCGCGGCGTAGAACCCGTGGCACGTAAGGCATGCGCAGGATTCCCGGTCGTGCCGCGGTCCGGCCGTCCGGCAGGGTGGGCAGTTGGCCATGGGGCGTTTGGTGCGGCCGAGCAGGAACACGTGACGTCCCTGCTCGGCCAGCGCCAGAGCGGCGCGTAGGCGGGTGTCCATCAGGCCGCAACCGCCACCGGGACGACGACGGCGGCGGCGTGGTCGCAGTACGAATCGATCCGCATCGTGTTCCAGCCCGCGAACACGATCTCGGGCGCGGTCCCGCTAGCGCTGACGGATGTCCAGCTTTCGCAGGAGCCGTTGACACGCAGGTCGGCCTGCATCGGCAGGTGGAGGGCTTCCGCCCAGCGGCGTACGTCCTCGCCCTGCTCGTCGTCGAGGTGCAGGTGCAGGTGCCATCCGGTGCTGACCCGGTAGGTCGTGATGCTGGCGGGTACGGGCAGGTGGTGGTTGTCGGCGATGGCGAGTAGCCAGCGCAAGGCGTCGGCGCGGAGCTGGTCGGCGTGGCTCACGGGGGGGGTGTCCTTTCCAGGGGTGGTCAGGCAGTGCGGCGACGGGTGGTGGTACGGGTGGTGCGGTAGGCGTCGAGGTCGACGACCAGGGCGACGGGGTCGGCGGTTGCGGCGGCTGGAGCCTGCTCGGCGCAGGTCTTGTGGCAGGGGCGGCCGAGGTGGTCGCGGCACATCGCGGGATTCGCGCAGATCCGGCAGGGCAGCGGCGGGCCGACGCGGTGGCCGCGCCAGTCAAGGAACCCTGCGGCGGTCATCAGCTGCTCTTGTCGTGGATCTCGCGCAGGGCGTTGATGATCCGGCGGCCGACCCGCAGGCAGCGGCCGTCACCGTCGCAGCGGCGGCACAGAGCGAACGAGCGGCCGAACGGGCTGCGGCGTTTGCCGGAGCCTTTGCAGCGTCGGCAGGTCCCGAACGGCCACAACCAGCACGACAGTCCGTAACCGACGGTGACCAGGGTGAGGGCGACGAACAGGAACCCAGCGGCGTTGATGGTGTGGGTGGCGGTAGCGGCGAGGGTGGCCACGAAATGCCTCCAGGGGCGGTTTTTGGGTGTGAAGGGCTCGCCGCGCCACCCGCCACCAGGGTTTATGTGTCCTGGTAGGGGTGGTGGCGGGTGGCGTGGCGGCGGTGCTACCTGTAGCGGCTGGTCGGCTACCGGTCAGGCCGCTTTGCGGCGCTGAATTGCGGCGTCGATGTCGGCGGTCTTGGCACCCTTGAGGACCTGACCGTTGTCCTTGACGTTCACGCTGCGTACATTCAGCGCGCGGAGCTGAGCAGAGATCGTCTCGGCGGTCATGTCGGCGTAGTGCTCCGGCATCTGCTCCGCCAGCCGTGCGGCCAGCCGCGCCCAGGTCATGCCGTTCTCCCCGGCGTGGATCACCGCGCGGGCGTCCGCGAGCACGTCCCGCACCTCGCGGATGGCCTGCTCTCCGGCGGCCATACCGGTCAGGGTGCCCGCTGCCTCGCGCAGCTTGCGGGCCGCGATGAGGATCTTCTCGGCGTCTTCCTGGTCGGCTAGGTACGTCCGCACGGTCGGCGTGTGGTCGGACGCGCCGCGCAGGATGCCGACACCCTTGTAGGTGGGCAGCAGGGTCGAGGAGTCGTGACCCTCGCTGTAGGCGCCGGAGCCCATGACCAGGTCACTGACCTGCCACGAGCCGGTACGCAACGCGAACCGCACCTGGTGGTTGTCGCGGTAGGAGATGAACTGCTGCGCGACCTGCCCGGTACCGACACCCGACGGGCGCTGGGTGGCGTCGACGAAGATGACACCGGCGGCCGGGGCGACCTTGACCAGGTAGACCAACAGCGACGCGATCTCCTTGGAGACGTCGCCGAGGTCGAAGTACTCCTGAAACTCGTCCAGGATGACCAGCCGCACGGGCATGTTGTACTTCGGGTTCCGGGCAATTTCCCTGGTCAGCTTGCCTTCCGGGCAGACATCGACCGGCAGGGCGGACAGCCGCTCGTAACGGTCCTGCACGTCGGCTTTGATCTCCCGCAACGTCTCCAAGACGATCTCGGCGGGGTCACCATCGCGGGTCATCGCCAGCCCGAACGAGCACCGGTCAGCGACCAGGGCGAACTTGCGCCAGTCGGGCTTACCGCCACCGTCGAGCACGGTGAGCTTCACGTACGGGTCGAGTGCCCCGTACAGCGCCAGGGTGCGGGCGGCAAACGTCTTGCCCTGCCTCGGTTGCGCGCCGATCAGCATGGAGCTCCACATCATGTCGACGGTGACCTTGTTGCCGCGTTCGTCGAGCCCGAACGGGGCCGGCTGCCAAATGTCGGTCGGCTTGCAGCGCAGCAGCGGCGTCCGTCCGGCGCCCTGGGCGAGCGGGTCACGGTCAGCGACCCACAGCGTGTGGCGGCGGTGGCTGGACGGGTCGCGGGTGATGAACACCTGCGACACGGCCACGTCCAAACCGGAAGCGATGGCACCGCGGGCTTTGACTGCGTCGTCGAACGTCTTGCCGTAGGGCAGGTCGATCGACACCTGCGAGCCGGTACCGGAGGTGTCCCGGGCCATCGTCGAGCCGAACGTCACGTGTTGGGTGTCCTTGTCCGGCCGGCCGAGGCCGGCGGCGTAGTACGCCCGCAGGATGATGTCCGGGTTGACCCTGCGGAACCGTCCGGCGACCGTGGCTGGCGTGATGATTCGCCGGTCGACGGGGCGGCCGATCCGGGCGAGCAGTCCGATCACGGCAACCAGGGTGACGGCGAGCGCCCACGTCGGTGCCATCGCGTACAGGATCGGTGCGCCGATCGCGGCAGCGAGCAGCTCGCCGGCCAGGACCAGGCCGCGCCACATCCGGGTGGCTTTGACCTCGCGGTGCAGCTTGAGCCACATCTGCGGGTCGTTGCTGTCGGCGGCGGCTTGTCGGAGCCCGTACTGTTCCGACACCCACCACCAGGTGATGTGTTTGCCGATCAGCCGGAACACTCCGACGACTGCCCAGAACAGGCCCTGTAGGCAGTACCAGGGGATGCGGACGCCGTGGAACCCGGCGCGGTAGCCGTAGAGCGCGGCAGCGTCTTTGAGGCTGGTCTTGATGTTGGCCCAGTTCGACCAGTTCGACGGGACGATGTCCCGCCGGCCGTCCGGCCGCGCCACCGGCGGATCGACCGGGGTACCGCCGGCCTGCGGGGCGTCGTCGAGAGCGATCTCGAAGTGGGTGTCTGAGGTCGGTTCCGAGGTGCCCCCGCCCCCGGCGGCCGGAGGCGGGGTGGTGCGGCGGGTACGGGCGTCGTTGAGGTCGAGGACTTCCGCCTCGCGGGCCTGCCAGTCGAAGTCGTCAGGGGTGGGGTTTTGCGGGACCATGAGGGTTCTCTCCTGCGGGGTCGTGAGCGGCTGTGCGGGATGAGGACCGGCGGCACGGCACTGGTTTCCAGGCCGTAGGGCCGTGCCGCCGGGCGGAGCTACTGATCGGTGCTGTGCAGCAGGTGTGCCAGGGCCGCGCCCATGCCGAGCACGGCGACGGGGAGACAGGCGACGGCGGCGGTGATCAGCCACGGGGCCGAGGTCATCCCAGCGGCGGCCATCAGGTGGTAGGCGATCTGTCCGGCCGCGCCGAACACGAGTGAGCCGATCGCGGACCACTTGGCGAACTTGCGGGCGACCAGCGGGGCGCGGCCGGACAGCCAGACCCACAGGGCGTACGCGGCGTAGGTCTCGACCCCGATGGGCAGGGTGATCGCGGTGTTGATGGTCAGGTTGTCGGCGATGCCGGGCAGCGGGTGCACGATGCCGAACCCGGACAGCTCGCCGAGCGAGACCCACCCGGACCAGATCGCTACGAACGCGGGCAGGGCCAGCAGCAGCACCGGCCACGCCACCGGCCGACGCGCCGCCTTGACCGGCGGCGGGGGCATCTCAACGGGTGCCGGGGTGGCGATCTCCGCGTCCGGGTGTCCGACCGGGTCACCCTGCGGCGTTTCCTCCGCGACCACGGCGACCGGTACGGGCTCGATCCGGTCGGTGTCGTCGCTCGTGTCCGGGGTCGGATCGGCGGTTTCGGTGGTGCCGAACAGCGCCGCCCCCTCGTCGGCCACGGTGAGGATCGGGACCAGCACGGGCGGTACGGGGTCGGTCTGGGTGAGGGCTTCGCGCAGGGCGATGGCCTTGGGTGCGCCCACCTTGAATTCCTTCATCAGCCGGTTTCGCGAGGGGACCTCGCCGAGCTGGTCGGCAAGCTCGCGGGCCTGCGGGATGAGGGCTTCCACAGCGGCCGGGTAGGCGCTGGGGGCCATCGTTGCGGCGGTCATTGGGTACCTCCTGCGAGAGCGGTTGCGAACGAGCCGATGCCCGACGCGATGGTGTGGACGAAGTCAGCGGCATCGCTGGGGTTGGTGATCGCGTAGAACACGGCGAACGCGACCAGGGCGAAACCGGCGAGCTTGCGCAGGTTCATCGGTGACCTCCGTGCGAGCAGCCGGGGCAGTGCAGACCGGGACAGACACCCGCGCGGCCGAGCAGCGACCAGGCGATAACGGTGACGACCAGGGCGACACCGAGGAGCGGCAGCAGGTGGAGCAGTGCAGCGACCAGCCGCGACACGGCGTAGACCACGGCGACCGCAAGTCCGGTCGCCGGGACCACCACGGCGGCGGCGCGTCCGGCGGCCCGCAAGACCGCGCGGCGGCGGTCAGTGGTGACCTGCCGCGTCGAGCGGACCGGCGTAGCCAGGAATCGCACCTTGACGAAGACGCGGCCGTCGCCCTCGGCCATCGGCCGGGGGTAGGTCATGGCGACCAGGCGGCCGGACCGGCGAACCCGGTCAACCGTGCTGGCGACCTCCGCCGGGGTGCCGACGATCCGGCGTTCGGTGGTGTACGGAGTGACCTGCGGCCGGCGGCCGGACGGCCGGTACTGGACGGCGGTCATGCCGCGACCTCCGAAGTGATTCGGCAGGCGGCGCGGCGATCGGCCAGTTCGGCGGCGACACGGGTAACCCGGGCCTCAGCCCGGCGGAGTCGACGCCAGTCCAGGGGCGACGGACCGCCGTGGTCGGTGGCGTTGATCAGAGCAATCTCGGCGTCGAGCAGGGACAGTTCGGCGTCGATCAACGGCCATTCGGCGTCGATCGCGTCCAGGTCAGCGTTGGTCGGCTCGTTGCTAGGGGCGAAACGCTTCCTCACGGAAACCTCCAGATCGGCAACACGGAACGGGGTTGGGAGGCGAGACGCAGCGCGTGGTCAAGCTGCGACAAGCCCTCAGAACGTCAGCTAGAACGACCCCTCGGGGGTCGTCGACAACGCGGGTACTCGCCCTTTCGACCCTCCATCCGCTCGCCTCGGCCCAATCGCGAGGGTCGGCCGCCATGCGGCTCAATGCGGACTGAGGGCAGGGCTTTCGCCGCGCCGTCTTCATGTCTCTGTGGAATTCATCAACGAACGTGCATCGGCCGATCGAGGGCGCGCATCGCAGCTTGACCAGCCGCTTTGCCGCTCTCTCAGGACCAAAAAGTGAAACCGTGTTGCGCAACAAGCTATCGCAACTCAGGTAGGAGCGCAACAGAGTTGCGCTACCCTCGTCGGGTGAGCGACCCTCGGAAAGATCTAGAAGCTGCGACCAGGCGGTACCGGAAGACGGCCAGTGATCACGAGAAGGCGAGAGACGAGACCATCGCCGCAGTGCTGGCAGCACTTCGGGACGGCGTCACCCCGGTTGAGGTGGAGCGACTTTCGCCGTTCACTGGGGCCTACATCCGCCGGATAGCCCGCGAGGATGGAATCCCGCCGGCTGCTCCCGGGCCGAAACGGTCCTGAAAGGTGCCTCACCTGTACCGCCCCCGCCCTGGTCGTTGACCCGTGTTGTTCCTGTTCACAGTCAACGCCAGGCGCGCCGGATGAGCCATGAACTGCTCCGGAACTCAACCGGCACCGCGCCTGCACTCGGTCTTCGTGGACATAGGGGGCTGTCGTTACACTCCGGACAGAGTCAACTACTCAGGAGGGGATGCGATGCTCGTCGTTTCGACCTGGAACGGGCGCTGTGCGGCATCGCTTCGGCTCGCACTCCGCATGTCCTGCGATGACTTCGCGGCACACCTGGGCGTCTCCACTCGCGGTGTCGCCAAGTGGGAGGCCCAGCCCACGGGCGAACTGGCGCTGCGCACACAGGACCTTCTCGACGTTGCCCTGACCCGGGCGAACGACGAAGTGCGCGCACGCTTCGCACTCAAGATGGAAGAGTTGGCCGGCCAGCCGGAAGCAGCCAGCGGGCAACCGTCTCTGACCGTTGTCCCGCGCACGCACCCACCGACGTTCGACGGCCCCCAACAGGCCACTCCAGAACTGCTGGATTCGCTTCGCGCAGGGCTCCGTCACCACTACACGTCCGACAACCTGCTGGGACCCCGAGCGCTTCTTCCGGTCATCACGGCGCACGCAGACTCGATCGAGCGACTCGCCCAGCATGCAGGCGGCAAAACGCTAGACGACCTGCTCACCGTCGGCGCCGGCTACGCGGAGTTCGCCGGCTGGCTGAGCCAAGATTCCGGCGATCCTGCGGGGGCCATAGCTTGGTACCGGCGAGCGCTGGAGTGGGCCGAGGCCGGCCAGGATGACCGCATGGCCGCGTTCGTGATGACGCGGCGTGCGGTCCAGGCCATTGGATCGAGGAACGGCGCCCTTGCCGCACGACTGGCACGCGTCTCGCTGCGCAGTGACTCACCCGAGACGGCGCGCGTCCGCACCATCGCTGCGCAGACGGAAGCTGTTGGACATGCCGTCCACCGCGAAGCGTCTGAGGCAGACCGCGCACTCGGCATCGCTGAGTCGCTGCTCTCCGAGGGCGGCGCTGACGTCCCGGAGGATGGCGATCCCTCCACCGGGCGTTACTGCGACATGGGGCTTTACCTGAACATCTCCCGCGCCAAGGTGCACCTCGAGCTGGGCCGCGCCGAGGAGGCTGTATCCGCGTTCACCACTGTGCTGAAGACGCTCCCACCGGACTACCACCGGGACCGCGGCCAGTACCTCTCCCGCCTCGCCCAGGCGTACGTGCTCGCCAAGGAACCCGACGTGGCCTGCTCACATGCCGAGGAATCGCTTGCCATTGCGGTAGCGACCGGGTCGTCTCGTACCATCAACGACCTGCGGCATCTCTCGGGGCAACTCCGCCCATGGGCGAGTCGCCCCGCCGTCGCACACTTCGATGCCCTGCTCGCCACCACCGCGTGACGGAGGTCTCGCCGTTGTTCGCCCTCGCCACTGATGCCGCACCCGGCCGTCCCAACGAAGACTTCGCCGTCGCCTCCACCGACCTCGCCGTCGTCGTCGACGGCGCCGGCATCCCGTTCGGCGGATGCCACCACGGCGTCGCCTGGTACGCCCAGCAGCTCGGCGTACAAACACTAGTCGCTCTCATCGGCACCCCGGAACGGCCACTGACCGAGGGTCTTGCCGCCGGTATCGCGGCCGTCGCCGATCTCCACCGCGACACGTGTGACCTGACCAGCCCTGGAACCCCGTGCGCAGCCGTTGGCATCCTGCGCATCGGCCCCGCGAGCGTCGACGCACTCGCCCTGTCGGACGTGTCGATCGTCGTCGACTTGGACACCGGGCCAGAAGTCACGTGCGACCTGTCCATCGAAGAGATCAGCGGCACCGAGCCTGACGCAGTGGCCGGCATGCGGTTCGGCACTCCAGAACACGCCGCCGCTCTCACCGCGCTCGTGCAACGCCAGACAGCGACCCGCAACCGGGCCGACGGCTGGTGGGTGGCCGCAGCCGATCCGAACGCGGCGCAGTACGCGCGTACCGCGAGCTATCCACGCAGTAGCACACGTCGGGCCAGCGCCTTTTCCGACGGCGCCACGCGCCCAGTTGACCAGATGGCGATTCATGGATGGCCCGAGTACCTCGACCTGCTAGACAAGGTCGGTCCGGCCGGTCTCATCGCGCAGGTCCGGAGCATCGAGCGCAACGACCCCGAGGGCGTCCGATACCCACGCACGAAGCGACACGACGACGCTTCCGTGGCCATGTGGACAGGGCCGCAAGAGCCGGCCGCCTGACCTCCGCCCGCCCGCGCTCAGACAGCAGGCGTGGCGACCCTCATTCGGGCGGGCCGGGATCGCGCGTCCAGCGAATGAAGCGATCAAACAGAGCCGCGCAATCCTTCGAACTGAAGCGATCTTGACCCGCCGCTTCCTCCAAGTTTGACCACATGTACATGGCAAGCCTGGCGGGGCTGAGGGTGTCTCTGAGATGTCGTCGTGCGGGAGTGCAGGGCCAGGGCTCCCCGCACGCACGGCAGTCCCACGATGGCCGGTAGGGGGCGTGGTCGATCACTACGGCGCCTTGGGGCCGAGGTAGATACCAGGACGAAGCTCAACGAGTCCATTCTGTGGATCTTCGGCTAGGAGTTCGAGAGGGCTCGCGTTCCGCCTGTCCAGCCGGAGTGGTTCTTCGCCCCACTCGTCAACGTCGCCTTCCGGGGTCAACTTCCACTTGCTCTTCGTCATCTCAGCACTTTACCGCTGGTAAACCCCCTGAGGGCACTGTCCTGTAGGTTTAACTACGGTCAAGGTCAACAGCGCTTAACGTCCGGTCTATGCCACGTGCCGACATTGGACTCATGGGCGCCGCCGAGATCGGCCGGCGCTTGCGCCTGTCGAAGCAACGGACCTACGTGATCATCGGACGCAAGGGGTTCCCCGACCCTCAGGCCGCACTCGCGATGGGCAAGGTGTGGCTCGCCGAAGATGTAGAGGCGTGGATCAAGGCCAACAGGCCAGAACTCGACGAGGAAGACAAGCCGTAGAGCCCTGGCCCACCTCGCCGATCGTCAGGTCGTGGCCGATTGCCCTGTGATGCGTTGGACCGCCCGTTCTAGCGGCCCGATATCGCTCCAGCCGTATATGTGCCTCACGATCTTCGGAAGCCGGTCCGCACTCAGGCCGGCACGCGTGAGCAGGCAAAGCCTGGTTACTTGGAACAGGCTTTCTGCCAGCCAGTACAAGTCTGATCCGTCGAAATGCTGACGATCTTCGTCAAGGTGGGTGAGATTATTCCTAGCCTTCTTGACGGCCTTAATCCACAGCATGACATCCTCGCCGACAAGAAGATGGGCAAGATCGCCAAGTTCTGCCACGAGGTCGTTCAGCCGACGGTCAAGGTCAAGGTCGTTCGCATGCGCCATCACGTTCGTGAACCACTCGTGATGCTCCGGCGGCACCATCTGCTCGCGTATTGCCCGCCTGAGTTTGTCGAAGGTGGCTTGCGGCATGTATCTGCCTCGACCAGCGAAGGCTCGGTGCAGCCCTTCTGCCGCCGAAGCTACATTGAGAAATCTATTTTCCGAGTAAATACTTTGCGCCCGCATGGTCAGCACTGAGCCAACGATCGGCGCAATGCCAGGCACGCGATCGAGCCAAGTCGCAATCGCCTTAATCCCACCGAAGTCGTCCAGGGGAATGACAACCCTATGGGCTTCTAGCCGCTTAGCCTTGAGCTGCTGCCCTGGTTCATGCATGCGCGCTTTGAGCTCGATTGGGCGACGAGTGCTGTCGAATGGCACCCCGTTGATGTTTGTCTCCGGGTGATCCGAGCGGTAGACGCGCAGGCTTATAAACGCGTCTGAGCGGTCTACACACAGAGACGACAGACTTTGCAGGCTTCCCGCGTCTTCAATAATCTCGCTCAAGGAAGTCTGTTTGTCGTACTCGATCGCAAACTCCGGCCAATGCCTGACAGCGAAGCTCTCGAGCTCAACGTCTTCTCGGGACCAGCGGAAGTCCAAGGCAATTTCGCCACGCGAGAATCTGGCCTGACTCCCTCCAGGGACATCTAGCCGGCATACAAGAACACGCCGATCAACGCCGTCCACCGGAGAGTCGTCATCAATCGCTATCGCTTCTCTGTTAACCCACGGTGCCGCATCTCGCAGACGAACGATGACAGACTCAAAGGCAGTCTCTTCGTCGCTATCAAAGTGCCCTCCGATGAGGATGGCGTTGGGCCTATACAACTTACGATTCGTGCGAACACTGTCGACCAGCGTGACTTGTTGGCGGTAATTCCCGTAGTCGATGTGGCCAAGTATGCGGCGGCGCATGCCGCCTGACTTCTCGTGCTCCTCCCCGTTGGGCGTGCGTTCCACCAGGGGGTCCGCGAGGGTTAGAGTCGTACCGTCAACCGGGTCAAAAACGAGGCGGCCATACTGCTTGACACCGTGCGGTCCGGGAAGCCAAAACTCTCCCGTCGAATCGAGTGCTTGCATTCCGCCGATACTATCCTTCGTTTGTGGACTGGAAATCATCATAACGGGTGACATCGGCGCCATAGAGAGCCTGGTGGTGGATCTTCGATTAGAGGCGGCCAGTCGCCTGCATCTTCGCGGCGGCGTACTCATTCATGTACCTGTCCACCGCCTCACGTCGACGCCGATGCGGCACGACCTTGTCCTCCGGATCGTGCCCCATATATCGGCCGTACTGCGTGACCAGGAATTCAATTGCGGCGATCGCGGTAGTTGCAGCGGCGCCGTTGACGTAAGGGTCGCTCTTGTAGATGAGACGCGACTCGCCGGCGATCGGGATACGAGCATGATCTCCCAGCATCCACTCCATACTGTGTGCTATGCCAGATCCCATCTGATATAGCGCGGGATAGGCCGAGAACGTCGCCTCAACGCGGGAAGATATCCTCTCGGTTGGAACGCCGCGATAGCGGCTGCCCCCCATCAATCGAATCTGCTTGGGCTTTCCGTTGCTCTGGCGAACGACCTCGCACCCCGCGCGTTCTATCAGAACCACAAGCCCATCGAGCCGCCTCTCCGCTTCGATCGCCGCATCTGGAAAGGTGCTCACCGGAAGCTGACGGGTTGCATTGACGTTCTGCTGGTAGCTCTCTAACAAGTCGCCCGATGCCCGGAGGATGCGTTCCTCGGTACCAACCCCCGGATCGAGCAGTGCCCCAACGCCGGCCACCGCTTCCACAATTACCCTCGTTGCGGAAGAAGGTGCGAACGTAAGAGGTGGGTCCACCGCATACATTGCCTTCATTGCGCGCAGGTGGTCGCGAACATTCTCAATTTTATGGTACGACTGCCCCATGTTCAGCGTAAGCAGCTTTATCCGAGGGCGCCTCTGCTTATGAGCCGGCAGCCGCTTGGTCAATTCCATGTCCTTCAGAAAAGGGCTTTCTTGCGTGGGGTGTTGGAATGCAGAGATGTCGTCCTCAAGGCTTGCGGCGCTCTGGCCGACTGCATTGCGATAGTGTCGAAGTAGTGCCTGCTCCGCCACGTCGGCCGCATCCTTCCCGGATCTAATCAGGTTCGTCAGCAATGATGGCCTGGACGTCCAAGGTTCGCCAAGGGCATTATCTTCCTGGGCCTCATCGCGAGCGCGCATCGTCACGCCTTCACCGCTCATCCGTGGGGCGACCCGCCGACCTCGGTCGCAACACGTCCGGTCGACGGCGCGAAGGTACCTCTTACCTGCCTTCGCGCCACCTGCTTGCCAGAAGGAGGCGTACCAGCCTCGGGGGATAACTCGTGCCGGAGGTGCCGTCGATGCCGTCCGAGGCCAGCCGCCGGCGCCGTCCTGGGAGTGATCGGGGAGTGAATCTTGAGATACAAGACCCCGCAGGCTTGATCATCCCGACGCACACCAACACTGCGACCTGGCCTTTTTGGGAAGAGCGCGGGATGCCGGCGGATCATGATCCTAATTCGGGACGCAGGGTCCTTGGTCTCAGTTCTGGTCTCGTTCGTGAGTGTTCGCGCATGATCGCGAGCGGCCGGAGGAGCCCTCTCGCCCAGCTCACGCATGGTGCCGACCCTGCGCGAACTGTTGATCACAGACCTCGAAAGCGTGTGAGGGTGCAAGTCCTCCAAGGGTTCAAATCCCACCACCACAGCCAGCAAGCAGGGCAGGCGCCCGGTGACTCCCCGCGAGTCACCGGGCGCCTCTCTTTCCGGCCCCAAGGTGAACCGGTGGGGGTGGGAGGGCCTGCGCCCACTCGTGCCAGTACGCGGCCGCGGCCGACGTCACTTGCAGGATGCTGTCGGGCGCCGGGGCCGCCGGCCACAGCTGGAGCAGGTAGCGGTCGACCGGCTCGTCCTCGTCGGCCTGGTCCATGCCCTGGGCGTAGTAGCGGACCCGGTAGTCGCCGGCCGGCATCGGGAGCGGGTGCTCGTCGCCGCCGCCCCACTCGGCCAGGACGACGTCACCCGTGACCGCGACCAGGGACGCCTCGACGGACTCCGCCCACTGCTCGTCGCGGGGTGGCTCGGCGTCGTGCCGTTCGACCCGGAAGGCGACGTCGCCGGTGTGGGTGCCGGTCATCAGGAACAGCAGGCCGGGGATCGCGGCGCCGCAGAGGCCGTTGGACTGGCCTCGGAATGATTCCTCCATCTCCCCTTCCATGTGCGCGGTTGCGCTCTCCAGGTAGATCTGCCCGTAGGCGACCGACACGGCTTGATCAAGGAGCACCTCAGCTGGCATGCGGGCAGCCTGCCATCGCGGTATGACAAGACTCCCTAAGCTCGCCGCCATGATGCGCGGACGGTTGGCGGCAGTGGTCGTGGTGGCGCTGGTGCTGGGGCTCGCGTTCGGGATCCGGGCCGGCAGCGACGGCCCGCTCGAGCAGTTCTCCGGCACCGCGCTCTACGCCTCGATGAGCTACGCCGGGGTTTTTGTGCTGTGGCCGGCGGCCTCGCCTGTCCGGGCCGGGCTTCTTGCCGTCGGCTTCTGCTGGGCAGTGGAGTTCTTCCAGCTCACCGGCGTTCCCGCGGCGCTGTCCGCGGGCAGCCTGCTGGCCCGGCTCGTGCTCGGGATGCAGTTCGACTGGGTGGATGTGGCCTGGTACCCGGTCGGTGTGGTGCCGCTCGTCCTCGGGCATCTGCTCTACCGACACGGCAGGCGCCCGGCAGCCGCCGGGCGCCTGCCGGTGGATCAGCCGGCGGAGAGCGGGAGGACGCGGAAGCTGTCGAAGTGAAAGGCGCAGTTGTCGCCGCGGAGGCCCACCGAGCCCGCGGTCAGGTTGACCGGGGCAGCCGTTCCCTGATCGACGACTTTGAGCAGGGTCCGCCCGCCGATGTCCACCGAGATCGTCGCGGTGTGCCCGGCGGTGTTCTCGATCAGGATCCGGAAGGTCTGCCAGCGGCCGTACGGCACGGTGTACGGCGCCTGGCCGAGCGTCGCGTAGGTGCCGCCGTTGACCTCACCTCCGGGGCTCTTCCGCTTGACGAGGATCCGGTTGTCCCGGCGGTTGACCGAGACGACGTACAGGTCCTCCGGGCTGTGCCAGCGCAGGAAGACGTGGATGCCGTCGGTGGCGGCCGGGCGCATCCGCCCGCGTGACGTCAGGCCCTCGTTCTTCACCCGGAAGCTGACCAGCGCGTCGCCGAAATCGCTGCGCTTCGTCGTCGCCCGGAAGACACTCGAACCGGTGCCGTTCGCCGAGCCGGCGTCCGGGCTCGCCGCGTCGGGTGAGCCCGTCCAGCCCGTTCCGTCCCGGAGGAAGAGCGACCCGCTGGTGACGTCCCAGTCGTCCGACCGGACCGCCCGGTGGTCGGCCGGGTTGGAGTGCGCGTATTCGTTGGTGAGCAGCCGGTCCTGCCCGCCCAGGGTGGGGCGGTAGGCGAGGCTGTCCGCCGTGGGTGCGGACTGGACGCCGAGGAGCACCCCGACCGTCAGCATGGCTGACACCCAGGAACGTCTGCCCCACCTCATGTCAGGGTCGCGGTGCAGTAGCCACGGCTTCGGATCCCCTCGATGATTGCCGGCAGGGCGTTCAGGGTGGCGCCGGAGTCCTGGATCCCGTCGTGCAGCAGCACCACCGCCCCGGGACGGAGCTGGGAGACGACCGAGTTCGTGATGTCCTCGGGCCGGCGGCCACGCCAGTCGTTGGTGTCGATGTCCCACTGGGTGAGCTTGAGCCCGTGCGCCGTGGCCGCCTGGCGTACCCGGTCGTCCAAGCTGTTGAACGGTGCCCGGAGCATGGTCGGCGCCGGGGCGCCGGCCGTGCGCACTGCCTGCTGGGTACGGGTGATCTGCGCGTTGATCTCCGGGGCCGTCAGGTCGGCGAGGTGCGGATGGTCCCAGCTGTGGTTCTCCACCAGGTGTCCGTCGCCGATCGCCGTGCGGACGGTCTGCGGGCGCTGGCTCACCTTGGCGCCGAGCACGAAGAAGGTGGCCTTGACCCCGTACGCACGCAGCAGCTCCAGCATCGGTTCCGTGTGGACGTCGGGGCCGTCGTCGAAGGTGAGGGCGACCTTGCCCGCCGTACAGGGGTTGGTCTTGGTCGCCGAGCGCAGCAGGGCCGGGTCGAGCTCCACCTTCGCGGCCACCGGTTCCGGCCGGCTGCCGAAGTGCGGAATGGCCAGCAGGGCCAGCAGGATCGCCGTGAGCGCGGCGATCGCCGCCAGGAACTCCAGCGAGGTACGGGACAGCGACGAGCGGCGCCGGCCGGCGTGGGTAGCTCTGCGCATGCTCACGCCGCCGTGTCCTGGACGCTGTAGTCGTCGACGACCAGGGTGCCGACGCCGGCGATGGCCACACCGAAGCTGAGGGCGGTGCTGCCCGCCGGGAGCGCCGGCGTGGTGTAGACCGGCGTCTTGGCCCAGCCGCCGGCCGCGGGCAGCACCGGCGCGCTGGTCCAGTAGATCCAGGCGCCCGCCGCGTTGCGGTGGTAGAGCGTGATCCTGACCTGGCTGGCGGCGGGCCAGCTGCCCCGGTACCAGGAAGAGATCTTGTAGGTGCGCCCGGCCGCGGCCGGCACGGAACAGACGTCTCCGGTGTCCTGTTTGGTGACGAGCTTCCGGTCGCCGCTGGTGTGGGCGGTGACCGTCACCTGCTGGGCGTACGTTCCGGTGTGCGCGTCGGTGACCCGCGCCCAGCTGAACGTGTTGGTGCCGAAACCGCCGAGCTGGAAGCAGACGGGCGTCTTGTTGCTCGTCGCCGACTCGAGCGAGTAGTTCCGCACGAGGTTGCCGTCCGGCGCGGGGGGCTGCACGGGTCCGGCGACGCCCGGCTGGGTGGTGCCGCCGATGACCTCGTCGACCGTCACCACCCGGGTTCCGGCGGAGCGGCGATCGGCCAGCCAGTCGAGGAACGACCCGAGGAGCGCGGGGGAGACCGCGTACTCGTCGCCGCACCCGTCGCAGACGTGATGCAGCACGAGGGCCACCCAGCCGCCGCCGTTCTGCTCGGCATTGGTCACGGACGCCTTGAGCGTGTTCAGCGTGGTGGTGGTCTTGACCGAGTCGGGGGTGGCGGTCCGGAAGGCGTCGACCGGCGGCACGGTCTCCGCGTACGGGCATCCCGAGCAGGAGCCCGGCGACACCACGCCGCCGACCGTGCGGGCGCTGTTGTATCCGCAGTCGGCGACGGCCTGCCGGGCGGAGGCGTCGGTGTTGCCGAACGGATAGGCGAAGTTGCGTACCGCGAATCCGAGGTTCAGAAGCGCCACCCGGTCGTTGCAGATGGTGCGCTTCTGGTCGTCGGGGGCAAGGGTCGGCAGGTCGGCGTGGTCGATCGTGTGGCCGCCGATCTCGTGGCCGTCCGCCGCGAGCTGGGTGATGGCCTGCCCGCTCATGTAGTTGCCGGTGCCGATCCGACTGCTGTTGATGTAGAAGGTGCCCTTCATGCCGCGGTCGTTGAGCAGCGGCCGGGCGTTGTCGTACTGGTCCTGGATGCCGTCGTCGAAGGTGAGCGAGACCAGGGTCTCGCTCGTGACGGCCACCTGGGCGTTCCGGGTGTAGGCCGACGCCGCCGTGGCTAGGAACAGACCCGGCACCAGCAGCCCGGCCAGGATTGCTGATCTGCGGTGGGAGCGAGATTTCGGTATGCGCACGACGGTTCTCCGGATCGGGCTCAAGGGTCAGGGACTGGAGTGGTTGGTCAGCGTCGCGTTCTGGAAGGTCACGGTGCCGGTGCCGATCTGCGCCAGGGTGATGCCACCCTCGTGCAGCCGCCGGTCGAAGGTGGCGGTGGCGGGCGGGCGGCCGGTGACGCGCACCGTGACCGAGTCCCCGCGGACGTCGATCGTCACGGCCGTCTTGGCCCGGCTCGGGAGCGCGACGGTGCGGAGCTCCTCGAGGGGAGCGGAGCCGACTCGCTGCCGGATCACCATCCGGGTCATCCCGAACGTCACCTCGACCCGTCCGTAGTGGCCCGCGCCCGCGCCGTCCCGGAGCCCGATCACGGCGGTGGACCGGGGCGAGATGCCCTTGATGCTCGTGCTCAGCGAATAGTTGATCCAGCGGCTGGTGTTGACGTCGTGCACGGAGCACGTCCCGTAACGCCGGGACCCGGCCCGCACCGTGACGGTCGCCGCGGTGGTGGTGCACGCGGCCGCGTCGCCGGTCCAGCGCAGGTCGGCGAGCCGGGCCGGCATCCGCGTCGGCATCGACTCTCTGATCATCTTCAGCAGCTGTGTGACGGACGTGGTGCGGCGGATGCCGATCCGCGGGAGCACCATCCGCGGCGAGGATTCCGTCACCGCGTCGACGTGCCCGGTCGGCACGTTCTCGCCCACGAACGCCATGTCGAAGCCCGCCCTCGCGATCAGCGTGGGAAGTTCGGTGGCGACCGGGGGCACGTTGCTGCCGTGTCCGGCGTCGCCGAACGGATAGCTGAACGCGATGGCCGAACCGCCGGTCATCTCCCGCAGGCTCTGCTGGCTGCGGGTGAGGTCGCCGGCCACCCGGGAGCGCCACTGGGCGATGTCCTCAGCGCCGCGGCTGGTGAGGATGCGGTTGGTCAGCGGCGCCCGGACGTCACCGGGGACCGGCACCAGCCGGTCCATCGCCGCGGTGTGCGAACCGAACTCCCAGCGGCCCGTCTCCTGGAGCTGACGGACCTGGCGGGTGGAGAGGAAGTACGACGGTGTGCCGGGCTCGACGACCAGGTCGGTGGCCAGGAACGCCACGGCGGAGAAGCGGTGCTGCGCGAGCACCGGGTCGATGGTGGTCCACGTGGTCAGCGACCCGTCGTCGAAGGTCAGCAGCAGCGGCCGTTCCGGCAACTGGACCGGCTTGTGCCGGACCAGGTCGCGCACGGTCGCCAGCGACACGGTCTGGTAGCCGAGCGCTGACAGCGTGGCCATGTGCTCGGCGAAGGTGCGACGGGTGACCGTCTTCGTCGACGGGTCCTTGTCCGAAACGGTGTGGTACGCCAGCACCGTGACCGCACCCGGATAGGACGGCACCCCGGCCGCGATCCCGGCGGCGGGCACCTGCACCGGCTCGAGCTGCGGCGGGTCGAACGGCCTGCTGAGGTCGATCCAGGCCAGGACCGCGACGCCCAGCGCGCAGACCGCCAGCAGCGTCGTCGCCTTGCGCAGCAGGGCGGCGAGCACCCCGGCGGCCGACGCGCGGTGTCTCGGCTGTCGCAGGTCGGTGGTGCTAGACATTGCCGAACACCAACGTCCGCTCGGGCGTGCGCACCGGCGCCGGCGGGGGCCCGCCGGCGTCGTCCCGGGTCCCCCACTTGCCGTCCCGGATCCGGGCCAGGGCCCACAGCAGCTGGGGCGAGAACGCGATGTAGAAGAACGTGCCCAGGAACGCGTAGAACCACATCCCGTCGTTGCGGAGCAGCCGGTAGACCAGCGCGTACGCCGACGAGACCAGGAAGAGACCGACGAAGTAGACGGTGGGGAACCTGCCGTGGGTCAGCGGCTGGGCGAGGCTGTAGAGGATCACGAGCGGACTCATCAGCCCGGCGCAGGTCTGCACGGCCACGGACGGCAGGGCGCGCAGCCGCGAGCGCCAGATGTGCGCCAGCAGCAGCGGGCCTTCCCGGCTCCAGGACTTCTTCCAGCGCAGCTGTTGCCGGAAGAACTTGAGGTATTCGTCCGGCGCGTCGGTCCACGCCTCGGCCCGCGAGTCGTAGCGGGTGGTCCAGCCGGCCTTGATCACCCGGTTGGTCAGCGCCCGGTCGTCGCCGTAGGTGCAGTCGACGCCGAGGAACCGCTGGTGCTCCCAGTCGTCGAGCAGGTCGACGACCGCCGACCGGCGGTACGCCGCGAAACAGCCCGAGCAGCAGGTGACCGCGCCCAGCACCGACTCGGCGCTCTTCAGCAGCTGGAACGACACGTAGTAGCGGGTCGCCTGCATCCTGGTGAGGGTGTTGGTGCCGGCGTTCCGGACGTAGGTCAGCCCGGAGATCGCGCCCACCTTCTCGTCGGTGAATCCCTGCACCAGCTTGCGGATCGCGTCCGGCGCGGGCATCGAGTCGGAGTCGACGAAGACGAGGATCTCGGAGTGGGTGGCCCGGATGCCGGCGGCCATCGCGGCCCGCTTGCCCATGTTGCGGCCGAGGTCGATGCACCGTACGGCGCCGGCCGGGTAGCGGGCTGCCGCCTCCTGCATGCGCTCCCAGGTGTCGTCGGTCGACCCGTCGTTGATCACCACGATCTCGAGCTTCTCGCCCGGGTAGTCCAGCGCCAGGCAGGAATGGATGGTCCGGCCCACCGCCTCGCTCTCGTTGTACGCGGGCACGATGATCGCGACTGTCGGCTCGATGGCGCGGCCCTTCGGCGGCCGGTAGAACGCCGCCAGGCCGAACCGGCTGAGCACGTAGGTGCTGATCAGGATCGTGTAGCCGGCCAGCACGAAGTTGCCGCGCAGGAAGAGGATCTTCACGCCCACGTGCCAGGCGATCAGGGCGCAGATCCCGGCGATGCCCAGCAGGCTCAGGAACTTCAGCAGTCCGCGGCTGCTTTCGTCCGCCGCATCGATCGTCTCCGCCGGCCGCCGTGCCGGCCCGTCGTCGCGGACAGCGCCGGAATTCCCGGAGGGCCACACGACGGGCACGGTGTCCACCGTGTCCGGATGTTCACGCGAGCGGATTGACGGGCTGTAGAGCACAGGGATTCTCCGGAGTGTCGATGCAGATGAGCGAAAGTCCCACTGCGGCGGATGCTGAACCCCGGCGGCAGTGCAGACCATTCCTATCAGGCCACAAATTTCGTCTCACGTGAACCTCATCCGGACGAGACGTAGCCGACACAATCAGCCCGCAACGTTAAGCAGGAATGGTATTCGCTGATTGCGGAACCCGGCTGAGCGCCCACTTTTCGGCGGGCTGTCGGACTAATCCGTTCGCGTGAAATGTGGTCGGCCTCAGATCGTCAGTGTGCCGAGCGAACATGCCTTCACCTGCGGTGCAGTGGCCGGTGACGGGTATTCGGGTGTCTGTTTCCGGGCAGCGGGCCGACCCGGCTACAAAAGGGGGTCTGTGGTTATCTCAAAGGGTCTTCGGCGGCCGAGGCGATCGGTGAAGCGCCGGTGTCCGGTGCCAGTGCATGCCTTTGGTGGCGCCGATTCAACCGCTGCAACCGAAAGGTTTCCTGGTGATCAAGAATGCCCACCTGACGGTCGTCGTGATCGGTCAGGGTTATGTCGGTCTGCCCGTGGCCGAGGCGGCCGTGGCCGCCGGTCATCAGGTCGTCGGATACGACATCGACACCGACAAGGTTGCCCGCATCAATGCCGGCAGCTCGCCCATCGAGGACGTCGACGACGCCGGGCTGGCCGCCATGCTGGCCTCCGGCAGATACCGCGCGGTGACCGAGGGCGCGGACCTGCGCGGCTTCGACATCGCGCTGGTCACCGTTCCCACGCCGCTGGCGGACGGGCGGCCCGACCTCTCCGCCGTGCTGTCCGCGGCCCGCCTGATCGCGCCGCACGTCACCGCCGGGTGCACGGTGGTGCTCGAGTCGACCGTCGCGCCGGGAACCACCGCCGGGGCTTTCGCCCGGGAGATCGCGCAGGGCGCCGGCTCGCTCTCCGCCGCGGCCGGGGACTATCACCTCGGCTTCTCACCCGAACGGATCGACCCGGGGAACACGCGGTGGCGTTTCGGCAGCACACCCAAGCTCGTGTCGGGCACCACGGAGGCCGGCTGCGCGGCGGTCGCCGCCTTCTACCGGACGGTCTGCGAGGTTGTGGTCCCGTGCAGTTCACCGGACGTCGCCGAGATGGCGAAGCTCCTGGAGAACACCTACCGGCACGTCAACATCGCGCTGGTGAACGAGATGAGCCGGCACGCGCACCTGCTGGGCATCCCGATCTGGGACGTGGTCGAGGCGGCGGCCACCAAGCCGTACGGCTTCCAGGCCTTTTATCCCGGTCCGGGGGTCGGGGGGCACTGCCTGCCGGTCGACCCGGTCTATCTGGCCGACCGGGTCGAGAGCGAGGTCGGCCGCCGCTTCGACTTCGTCGACCTGGCCATGCGGGTCAACGACGAACAGCCGGACTACGTCGTCGACCGGGCCATGCACCTGCTCAACGGCCGGAAGCAATCGGTCAACGGGGCGTCGGTGCTCGTGCTCGGCATCTCCTACAAGGCGAACACCGGCGACATGCGGGAGACACCCGCGCACCGGATCGTCGAACGGCTGCGGGAGCTCGGCGCCGCCGTGTCGATCTGTGACCCGTACGCGTTCCCGGCGCCGGACGGCCTCCGCGACCAGTGGTCCGACGTGAAGATCGAGCAGCTGGGTGACGTCGCCACCGGCGCGGCCCGGGCGGATCTGACGATCCTGGTCACGGACCACGACAACCTGCCGTACGAGGACATCGCGCGCAACGCGGGCCTGATCCTGGACACCCGGAACCGGTTCCCCCGCGCGGGCAACGTGCACCGGCTGTAGCGGGACCGGTACGGCAAAACGGCGAACGGCGGAGGGCACCGGTGCCCTCCGCCGTTCGCCGTCGTCCCGGCGATCAGGCCAGGGGTGCGATCGTGAAGTTGTTGAAGTCGAACTCGGCGTTGTCGCCGCGGATCCCGGTGGCGCCGGCCTTGGCGATGGGGGCGCAGCCCGTTCCGGTGTCGGTGGCCGAGGTGACCGGCTTCCCGTCGCGGAAGAGCACGATCGTCACCGAGCCGTCGGCGTTGGTGCGGACCGAGGCGCCGACCTGGCGCCAGGTCGCGAGCGGGAAGGCGTGGCCGCTGCGCTCGCTGGTGCTGAGGGCGTAGTAGGCGCCGCCGTTGCTGACCCCGCCCAGGCACTTCTTCTTGATCACGATGTGCCCGTCCCGCCGCGCCACGCTCGCGTAGTAGAGCTCGTACTGGCTCTGGTAGTGCAGGAAGATGTGCACCCCGTCCCAGTCCGTGGCGGGCGTACGGGACGTGGTGGTGAGCTTGGCGATGTTGAGGTTCATCGACACCTGCACGTCCCGGAACGAGAAGTCGCGGGTGTTCAGCCGGAACACCGCCGAGTCCGTGCCGGTGCTCGAGGTGCTGTCCGGCGGGGTGGCGTCGACCGTGCCCGTGTAGCCGTTGCCGCCCCGGGCGAAGAGCGATCCGCTGGTCATCTCCCAGCTCGGCGACTCGACCCGCTTGGCGTCGGTGGGGTTCCAGTAGGCGTACTCGTTCGTCACGAGGCCCGGCTGCGGGAATCCCAGACCGGTGGCGGTGGTGGTGGCCGGCTCGGTAGTGGTGGCCGGTTCGGTGGTGGTGGCCAGCTCGGTGAGGCTGACGTCGTCGGCCACCAGGGCCTTGTTGCCGGGGAACGACCAGCCGAGGCTGAGCCGGGTCACCCCGGCCGGCGTGACCGGCAGGTTCAGCGTGTAGCCGCGCAGGTCGGTGGTGGCCGCGGCGGTCGGGCCGGTGTACCAGCGCGTCCACCCGGTGGTGGGCGAGTACGCCGACACGACCGCCTTCAGGCCGCCCGTCGAGCGGGCCCAGAAGCCGAGCGAGTACGTCCGTCCCGCGGTCACCGGCAGCTGGCACGCGTCGGTGCGGTCGGTGGTGAGTTCCACCGGGGCGGTCGACGCGGTCAGGCCCGTCGCAGAGGCCGCCCAGGCGCCGCTGTGTGCGCCTTGCGTCACCGTCAGTTTGGCCGCGCCCGTGGTGCCGATGTTCCAGCAGGTCAGCTTGCCGCTGGTCCAGCCTCCCTCGAATGAGGGGTTCGGCACCGGCAGGACGGCGGCCGCGGCGGGTGAGGTGACCGCCGGGCAGAACAGGCCGGTGGCCGTCAGTGCGGTGGCAGTGAGGGCGGTGACATGGGCTTTCCAGGCTTTACGCATCACGCGGTCGTCGTCCTCTGCTCGCAACTAGGCGGTGTCGCCTTCGGTCCCCTTTCGAGTCGGACTAACTCCGGGCGCGATGAGGTGGGAACGGTTGCCAGACGGCAGCAAAAAGGTTGGCCTACTTCGCTATGCGGCGCGCAGCCGGCTCCGCAGCCACCGTGGATCAGGGTTCACATGCGGGCTTCCCGCCAGGATGACCGTGGGGACCGTCTCGTTGCCGTCCGCCACCGCGCGGACCGCCGCCGCACCCTCCGGGTCCTGCCAGATGTCGACCCAGTAGGCCCGGCGGGCCGTGCCGCCCAGCGTCGCCCGCAGCCGCAGGCAGAACGGGCAGCCCGGCCGCCAGTAGACGATGGCCCTGCCGTCCTGCGCGCTGCGCCGCTGGGCCTCCGCCGCCGGCATCGACCGGGGGAACACCAGCGGGGACACCAGCAACGCCAGCAGGACGCCGGGGACGAGATACCACACCGGGCGACCGGCGATCACCGCCACGGCGCCGAGGATCAGGAGCAGGCCGGGCGGACCCCATCGACGAAGCATGATGCGGACGGTACGCGAGCGATGCGGGGTGCCGCGACTGGCCGTAGGGTGCGCAATCGTGTCTACCGCGATCTCGTTGGTGCTGCTCATCGCGGTGCTGGGCTTCGCCGTGGTGCGGCCCGCCGGGTTGCCCGAGGCGGTCGGTGCGGTGCCGGCCGCCGCGCTCACCGTGGTCGCCGGGCTGGTGCCGTGGCGCGACGCGGTGCATGAGCTGGCCTCGCTCGGGCCCACGGTGGGCTTCCTCGCCGCGGTGCTGCTGCTGGCGTACCTGGCCGACCGGGCCGGGGTCTTCCGGTTCGCCGGCGCGGTCGCCGCCCGGTGGAGCGGCGGTTCGCCGCGGCGGCTGCTCGGGCTCGTTTTTGTCATCGCCGCCGCGGTCACCGCGGCGCTGAGCCTGGACGCCACCGTCGTGCTGCTCACGCCCGTGGTCTTCGCCACGGCCTCCGCGCTGGCCGTCCGGCCCAAACCCCACGTGTACGCCTGCAACCACCTCGCCAATTCCGCCTCGTTGCTGCTGCCGGTGTCGAATCTCACGAACCTGCTCGCGATGTCCGCGGCCGGCCTGTCGTTCCTGAGCTTCGCCGGACTGATGGCGCTGCCCTGGCTTGCCGTGATCGGCGTCGAGTACGTGATCCTGCGCCGCTTCTTCGCCGACGATCTGGCCACGCCGGCGCACCGCCCCCCGGTCGAGCCGGTACGGCCACCACGGTTCGCGCTGACCGTGCTGGGCGTGACCCTGGTCGGCTTCGCCCTGGCGTCCCCGCTGGGCGTCCACCCCGCCTGGGTCGCGCTGGCGGGCGCCCTCGCTCTCGCCGTACGGCTGAAGGTGGGCGTGCCCACCCTGCTGCGGAAGGCGAATCCGGGGTTCTGTCTTTTTGTCTTCGCCCTCGGCGTGGTCGTGCTCGGGGTGAGCCGGGGCGGTTTCGGCGCGCTGGTCGACCGGGTCGCGCCGCACCGCGCGGACCTGCTCGGCCTGCTGATCATGGCGTTCCTCGCCGCGGTGCTGGCGAACGTGCTCAACAACCTGCCGGCGACGCTGATGCTGTTGCCGTTCGCGGCGCACTCGCCCGGGCTGGTGCTGGCGGTGCTGCTGGGCGCGAACATCGGGCCGAATCTGACGTATGTCGGTTCCCTCGCCACCCTTTTGTGGCGCCAGATCCTGCACAAGAGTGGTCACCCGCCCGTGACGGGTGAATTTCTCCGGCTGGGTGCACTCACCGTGCCGGCCTGTCTGATCGTCGGGGTGGCGTCACTGTGGGTGAGTCTGCGAGTGTCGGGGTTGTGAGGATCCTGGTGTGGGTCACGGAGGGCACCTGGCCCGCCTGTGTCGATGCGGTGCGACCCCTCGCGGGGGAGGTCACCCTGTTGCACGTGGTGGACGATGCGACCGCTGCCGCATTGAGCGCTCCGGTGGGGCTGCTGGGCCGCTCCGGCAGTGCCGACGAGGCCGAGTTTCTGCTGGCCCGGGCCGAGCGGGAGCTGCTGGAGGCGGCGGCGGCGCGGCTCGGCCGCGAGGCCGGAACCGAGGTGCGGCAGGGCCGTCCGGAGCGCGAGGTGGTGGCCGCGTGCGCCAATGTGGATCTTCTTGTGCTGGCCCGCGACGGCGACCGCAGCCGGCTCGGTCCGCGCAGTCTGGGGCACCACACCCGCTTCGTGGTCGATCACGCACCGTGCCAGATTTTGCTGGTCTGGCCGGAGACGACACCGGGTCTCGGCACCCTCCCGCCGCCGCCTCACCATGATCAAATTCGCTGATCAGGTGACAGGTGCGTGTCGGTACCGTTTCGTCCCTGGCGGACCGGCGTTGTTACCTGCGAAGATTACCCATAGTGACAGTTAACATGCCGCCCTAATATGTCGCGTCTTTGCAAGGCGTAGTGCCGAAATCCACCGGATCGGACAACCCGTCCTAACCTGGCGGCGAAAAAGTTTCACAGGACGGCCTCGCGCAAAGGTGTCTATGTCTGCCCTAAGGTTGGTCAGGTGAGAGTTGAGCAGCACTGGTGGAATGGTGACAACCGGCTCGCGCGCCGGGATGTCTACGTCCGCACCGACGGCGAGGTCTGGGAGGTCGAAGCCCAGATGGGTGGCCCCCAGGGCAAATCCAAGGTGCAGCAGTGTCCAGGAAAGGCCTCCGCGCTGATCCTGGCCGACGCGTGGCGCGGACCACGCTGGCAGTGGCGCAAGCTCTGAGCGCCAGGAGCCGGGCTGTGCCGCACGCTTGAGTCTCTCGGCCAGCCAAGACATGTCGATCGGGTCGGACCCCCTGCGGGGTCCGGCCCGATTCTGCTGACAACACCGTGCGTCCGGCCTGTGGCCGCTGATGGGCCAGATCGCCGCGAGCACGCTGGCGTTCAGCGGCATCCGGCTGCGGAAAAGTGAAACGCGGACGTATTGTCCGCCATCGACCGTTCGGGTGGATCTAGGCTGAGAACCCGCTCAACCCGGACGAAAGTGATGCCATGCAGGTCACTGTGACTGACACCCGTTCTGACGTCGCCGTGTTGCGCCTGAGTGGCGAACTCGACGCCGACACCACCACCAGGCTGCATGAACTGCTCGCGGAGCTGCTGGAGCGGCCGGTACCCCGGATCGTCGTGGACCTCTCGGACCTCAAGTTCTGCGACTCGGTGGGGCTCAGCGCCTTCATTACGGCAAAACAGGTGATCGTCGCGCGCGGCGGCTGGCTGAGCTTCGCCGGCGCGAACCGGTTCCTGGTCTCGCTGCTGGAGACCGTGGGGCTGAGCCGCTACTTCGCGATCTTCCCGGACGTCGAGGAGGCGATCGAGGCGGCGCAGGTGTAGCGCCCGGGCCGGTTGGCTGACCGCCCAGCCTGGACGCCTGACCCGGCCGACCTACTCGGCGTCGTCCTCCTGGTGGATGGGGGAGGACGTGAGCAGGTCCAACTCCCAGCGCGCGGTGAACCCACCGTCCTCATCGGCCACCAGATAGGAACTGACCCGGACGCCGAGATCAAGCTGGGCGGCGGCGCGCAGATGCTCGACCAACTCGTCAACGCTGGTGAGGTAGTGCGTGGCGATCAGCTCGGGCGCCGGCTCTTCCTCGGTCTTGATGTCGGTGTCGGTCACGGCGTGCATGTCGGTGTCGGTCACGGCGCCCAGCCTAGAGGCGGCCGAGGGCGCTCAGCGCGGCGGGAGAAGGCCCACCCGGCGGCAATCACGATCTTGAGCAGCGCCGGGAGGCGGCCTCTTGATCACTCCCGGGGGCCGTCCCGCTATCGGCTGCCGGACACGCAGAAGGGCCGATCCCCGTGGGGGTCGGCCCTGGCGTCGTGCTGGCGGAGGATACGAGATTCGAACTCGTGAGGGGTTTCCCCCAACACGCTTTCCAAGTTTGCGGCGCCTCGTCCGGTACCGATCGCCTAGGGCCGTGACCTGCTAGAGACCTCGATCGAGGGACGCTCACGGGCAGCCCCGATCGGTGCTGAACGAGACGGTAAGTGAGACGGCAGACTCGTGGGTCGGGGGTCTCGCTACTGATGGACTGTCGCAAGGTCAAGAATGTCGTACCCTGCCGATACCGTCAGCGTCGACGCGAGTTCACCCCCTAGGAGCCTCGATGCCGAGCCCGACGACGCTTGTGATGCACTTCACGCATGAGGACAACCTTGAACGGATCTTGGATCAAGGTGGTCTCCTGTGCGATCGAGCGTGCCAGAAATCGGGGCTGAACCGCCGCAACATCGCCTATACAAGCATCAAAGCGCAAAGGGCCCGGACGGTAGTCGAGGTGCCCCCTGGCGGGACCTTGGACCAATATGTTCCCTTCTATTTCGGTCCCAAGTCGCCGATGATGTTGACGTACAAGAGTGGCAACGTCACAGGTAAAAGGGAAGATCTGAGTGAGCTGCTGTATTTTGTGACGGCAGCGCAGGACATCGCTGCCGCTGGACTGCCGTTCGCGTTCACGGATGGGCATCCGATCGTCGAGCCGCGCCTTTTCTTCAACGACCTAGTCGACCTCAGGGAGGTTGACCTTCCATTGATGAAGGAGAGGGATTGGTTTGATTATGATGATTATCCGGACCGCAAGCGTCGCCGACAGGCCGAGTTCTTGGTTTGGGAAAAAATGCCTCTTGAGTACATGCGAGGCATCGTCACCATGAATGAGGAAAAGTGTCGCAAGGTTCTCGGCATTCTAGAGAGCAATGATGTCGATCTGCCCTGCAGAAGTCGTCCAGGCTGGTACTATTAGTTAGAGCGGGAGGCGAGAGTTATGGCAATTAAGCCCGGTTCAGGAAATCTCCTTCTGGCGCAAGTTGATGCATTGGTCAATACGGTCAATACTGTTGGGGTTGCTGGCAAGGGCATCGCCCTCCAGTTCCGGCAGGCATTCCCGAATAATTACAAGCTGTACGAACGCGCATCGAAGCGGGGCGAGGTCGAGCCTGGAAGGATGTTCGTAACCTCCACCGGCCAGATACAGCCTCCGCACTACATCGTCAACTTCCCAACGAAGCGGCACTGGCGTGGTGCAAGCCGGATTGAGGACATCGAGGCCGGCCTGCAGGACCTAGTCCGTGTGATCGGCGAGTACGGGATTTCCTCGATCGCTGTACCTCCCTTGGGTTGTGGCAACGGTGGACTGATCTGGGAGGATGTCCGTCCACTCATACTGCAGTACATGGAGCCTCTTACGTCGGTCGACGTGGTGTTGTTCGCACCTACTGGTGCACCGGCACCTGATGAGATGCCCATTCGCACCCGAAGGCCATCGATGACTCTGGGCAGAGCGACGCTGTTGATGCTCTTAAAGCAATATCGGGATGCTGACGAATTTAGACTGACGGCGTTGGAAGTGCAGAAACTCGCCTACTTCCTCCAGGTTGCGGGGCAGCCACTTCGTCTAAATTACGTCAAGGCGAAGTATGGGCCATATGCCGAGAACCTTAATCACGTCTTGCGCACGTTGGATGGTCACTTCACCAGCGGCTTCGGCGATCGAAGTGAGGAACCGCGTATAAGGCTGCTCCGTGACGCTCCTGCGGAGGCTCAAAGCTTCCTCGTTGGACATCCTGAGACGCTGGCGCGCCTAGAGCGAGTGTCGCAGCTCGTGGCAGATTGGGAATCGCCCTACAGCCTGGAGTTGCTCGCAACGACGCATTGGGCGTTGACACATAGCGTCGGCAAGCCATCGAGGCATGAGATCTACAACTTCGTGGCCTCTTGGACGCCCCGGAAAGCTGACCTGTTCAAGACCAGGCAAATCGATCGAGCGATCGACCGCCTAATTGCCTGCGGTTTCGTGGATGCGGTTCAAAAGCGATAGTCTGCATGGACGGTAAAGTCCCCGGACTCCTCAGTTTGTGCAGACGAAAGGCTTCCGTTGCGCGCTGTCGAGCCGAAGCGTCACGCCGGACTCCGATTCTCAGCTCCGGTGACCATGTACAGAGCCGGGAACGGCGAAACGCCGCGCAACTCTGGCAGGAAGGCGGTTGGGTATTTACCTCGCCGACCGGAGT
Source organism: Actinoplanes sp. NPDC049599 (assembly GCF_044465625.1). Lineage (NCBI taxonomy): Bacteria > Bacillati > Actinomycetota > Actinomycetes > Micromonosporales > Micromonosporaceae > Actinoplanes > Actinoplanes sp. NPDC049599. Next base: position 232,005 of record NZ_JBITLX010000008.1, on the reverse strand, counting down.
GCCACTCAATCCGAACGCCGACTATCACGAGTGGAAAAGCTGCTCAAAGATGCGGGCGTTCGTGACGCCCGGCTGCACGATGCGCGGCACACAGCGGCCACCGTGCTCATGCTGCTCGGTGCAGGAGCGGGCCGCGATGGACGTCATGGGCTGGGCGACGACCGGCATGGCCGCGCGCTACCAGCACGTGACCGACCCTCTACGGGCCGACATCGCCAAGCGCGTAGGCGGCCTGATCTGGACCGCTGCTGAGGCACCAACGACCGAGGCGGAGCCGCCGGTGGGAGGGCCTAGTACGGCAGCCGCCATTCGTGATCATGGCTGGAGTTCGAGGTTGAGACGGCGGGTGTAGTGGGCTCGTCTGGCTCGTGCCTGGTGCCGGCGTCGCCATTGTGACCAGCGTAACGGTAGGCGATGCTGCGTGTCGGCCGGATCAGTAGGACGTTGATCAGGCGGCGGATCTCGTTGACGGTCAGGTCGATCATGTCCGGCTGACTGCGGCGATCTGGGGTGCGCGCATCAGCGGCGCAGATCGCGAGGACGGCGAGGGCTGCCAGGGCGAGGGTGGTGAACCGGTGCCAGGACGTCCACCGACGGACCTGGTGCTGGTCCAGACCGACCTGCCCCTTTCCGGCCTGGAAACTCTCCTCCACGATCCAGCGAACTCCCGCTACCCGCACGAGTTGGGCGAGAGTGACCGGGCCCGGTGTCCAACAGCGGTAGAAGGCCAGCTCACCGGTCGCATGGTTGCGGCGGATCAGCAGACTGTGCCGGCCGTCGTCGTCGGGGTCGCCGTCAGCGCCGACGTCGGCGAGCCAGGCCCAGTCGTAGAACCGTGGCCCTTTCGATCCGTCGCCGGCGCTGCGGCGGGTCCACGCCGTGGCCGGTAGATCGGCGGCCAACCGGTCGGCGCGGCAGCGGATCTTGGCGCCGTCGATCGGCACGAGGTGATCGCAGGAGACCGCCAGGACATAGCCGAGGCGGAGTTTGCGCAGCTCACCCCGGAGCCGGGTGTTGTTGCCGTAGGCCTCGTCCGCGGCGACCCACCGGGCCGGGACCAGGGCCTTCACCGCGGCGGTGATCATATGGTCGGCCAGTTCGGATCGGGTGGCGAACGCGACGTCGTCCGGGATGCCGGCCTGTTCACACCGCCGGCGGTCGTCAGTCCAGGACTTCGGCAGGTAGACCCGCCGGTCGATCAGGGTGTGGCCGTGCCTGCTCGCATAGGCCAGGAACACCCCGACCTGGGCGTTCTCGATCCGTCCCGCGGTTCCGGTGTATTGGCGCTGGACACCGACGGTGTGCACGCCCTTCTTCAGATCGCCCGTCTCGTCGACCACCAGGACCCCGTCCGGGTCGCCGAGCCGGTCCACGACAACCTGCCGCACGTCGTCGCGGACCGCGTCGGCGTCCCACTTCGCCCGGTGCAGCAACCGTTGCATCGCGTCCGGCCGAGCATGTCCCGCCTGTTCCGCCAGCTGCCAGCACGTCTTGATCTGCAGGTCGGCAAGCAGGCCCGTGACGAACCCGGCCGCCGCCCGGCGGGGCTCGACCCGGGCGAACCGGCCCGCGAACGAATCGATCACCAGGTCGATGGTTCGTCGCCATCGGGCAGGCTCTACGCTGTGGCTCTCGGCCACCGCAAGGTCTGATGTTGTGTCCACAACGCACAGACGATCATGCGGTGGCCGTCCTCGTTCCCGCGGGATCCGAGGTCACCTCACGAACGGCGGCTGCCGTACTAGCCGGTCGGTAGTCAGACGTGAACTGAGGCGGAGGTAGACGAAGGGCCGGACCAACAGGTCCGGCCCTTCCACGTTTGCCCTGATGAGCGGTGCGGAGGATACGAGATTCGAACTCGTGAGGGGTTTCCCCCAACACGCTTTCCAAGCGTGCGCCCTAGGCCACTAGGCGAATCCTCCGTGCGCCAGCTTACAAGACCCACCGGGGCGTCCTGGAGCGGGAGGGCTGCACGGCTCCTCGTCCGCGCCAGGTACTCTATCCGCAGCCCCTCGTGCGGCGTCATCTTGTGAACCTCCCCAGGGCCGGAAGGCAGCAAGGATAAGCGAGCTCTGACGGGTGCACGGGGGGTCCTTTCGTGCCCGGGGTTTGTTGTTGTCACACCCCCGACGGAGAATGGCGCGGTCGTCGGAGGAGGTGGCAGGAGTGGCTCTCGCCCTCTACCGCAAGTACCGGCCCCGGACCTTCGCCGAGGTCATCGGGCAGGAGCACGTCACCGAGCCGTTGTCGCAGGCACTGCGCAGCGGCCGGTTGCACCATGCCTATCTGTTCTCCGGGCCGCGTGGCTGCGGCAAGACCTCCAGCGCGCGCATCCTGGCCCGCTCGCTCAACTGTGAGCAGGGCCCCACCCCGGAGCCGTGCGGGGTCTGCGCGTCGTGCAAGTCGCTGGCCAACGACGGCGCCGGGTCCATCGACGTCATCGAGATCGACGCGGCCAGCCACGGTGGTGTCGACGACGCCCGTGACCTGCGGGAAAAAGCGTTCTTCGCGCCCGCCAGCAGCCGCTACAAGATCTACGTCATCGATGAGGCGCACATGGTCTCGTCGGCCGGCTTCAACGCGCTGCTCAAGCTCGTCGAGGAGCCGCCGGATTACGTCAAGTTCATCTTTGCCACGACCGAGCCGGAGAAGGTCCTCGGCACGATCCGGTCGCGCACCCATCACTACCCGTTCCGGCTGATCCCGCCGGCGGTGCTCCGGCCGTACCTGCAGCAGCTCACCGAGGCCGAGGGGGTGCACGTCGACCCGGCGGTGCTCCCGCTGGTCGTGCGGGCCGGCGGCGGCAGCGCCCGGGACAGCCTGTCGGTGCTCGACCAGCTCATCTCCGGCGCCGGGCCCGAGGGGGTCAGCTACCCGCGGGCGGTGTCGCTGCTCGGTGTCACGGATGCGGCGCTCATCGACGAGATGTGTGACGCGGTCGCGGCGGGTGACGGCGCGGCGGCGTACCAGACCATCGACCGCGTGGCCGAGGCCGGCCACGACCCCCGGCGCTTCGCTTCCGACCTGCTCGAACGCTTCCGCGACCTGATCGTGCTGCAGCAGGTCCCGGACGCCGTCGCGAAGGGCCTGATCGACGGCCCGGCCGACCAGCTCGAGCAGATGGGCGCGCAGGCGACCCGGCTCGGCCCGGGCACGCTGTCCCGCTGCGCGGACATCGTGCACAACGGCCTGGTGGAAATGCGCGGCACGACCGCGCCGCGGCTGCTCCTGGAGCTGATCACGGCCCGCATGCTGCTGCCGGCCGCGGACGACGCGACCAACTCGCTGCTCCAGCGCCTGGAGCGGATGGAGCGGCGACTCACGCTCTCCGCCGATGAGGTACGCCCACAGCCCGAAGCCGCTGGTCAGGCGGCTCCCGGGGGCGGCGGGATCTCCGCTGCTCGCGCCGCTGCGGCGGCTGCGGGGCGGCGTGCGCCCGCGGTTGCGTCGCCGGTCTCCGGGGCGGGTTCGGTGTCGGCTGACGGGGCTTCCGGTGCGGCCGCGCCGGTTTCTGCGATGCCTGGCTCGGCCTCTCCGGTCTCGGCGGCGCCGGGGTCTCCTGCCGCTGGTGACGAGGGACCGCCGTGGGACACCTCACCTGTGCCGGCTGCCGCGTCTTCGGCGCCACACGCCGGCGGGCCGGTGCCGGTTTCGGGCGGTCCTGTTTCCGCTGCGCCGGCTTCTCGGGTTCCGGTCTCAGCGGCTCCTGGCTCGCCGTCTCCCGTCTCGGGGGTTCCCGACTCACCGTCCCCTGGCGCGGCCGGTCCTGGCGCGGCCGGTCCCGGCTCGGCTGCTCCTCGCCCGGATGGTCCCACCTCGGCTGCTCCTGGCTCGGCCGGAGCCGGCTCGGCTGCTCCTCGCCCGGGCGGTCCCGCCTCGGCCGGTCCTGGCTCGGTTGCGCCTGGTCCGGTTGCAGCCAGCTCGGTGGCTCCCGTGTCGGCGGTCGGCCGGTCGGAGCCTGCCGGGCTCATGCCCGACGCGCCTGAGGAGCCCGGCTTCGCCGCGGCGGCTGAGGCGCCCGGTCAGCTGTCCGCCGCGGCGATCCGGGAGGTCTGGCCCGAGATCATGACCGCGGTCAGCCGCAAGAGCAAGAAGATCGCCGCGCTCGCCCAGGGCGCCACCGTGCGGGACCTTGAGGGCCAGACCGTGGTGCTCACGTTCCGCTTCCCGGCACACGCCAAAATGGTCGCGGCCGAGCCGGCGCTGATCTCCGACGCGCTCTACGAGGCGCTCGGCGGACGCTGGCAGATCCGCTGCGACGTAGCGGGGGAGAGCGGGCCGTCGCCGGGCTCGGGCGGTTCGGCACCGCGGAGCCCGCGTGGTGGGCCGTCGGGGCCCGCGCAACGTTCCCCGCAGGCCCAGGACGTCCCGCAGGGTGGATCACCGCAGCGTCCGCAGGAGGGTCCGCCCCGCCAGGACGCGTCCCGCACCGCGCCGAGCAGCAGCGGTGCCCCGGCACGCCAGCGAGAGGCCGCGCCGCGTTCGTCGGCGGTCGTCGAGAGCGACGCCGGCGACGAGTGGCCGGAACCCGCCCGTCCCGGTGGGCTCGCCACGGCCGTGGCGACGCAGGTGGTCGAGGCTCCCCCGGAGGACGACGAGGGGTGGCCGGAGCCGGCACTTCCCGGCGGCGCTATGAGCGCCGGGCGGGGCTTCACGGACCCGAGCGTCGGGCAGAGCAGCCCGGCCGTTGACGACCTCGACGGGCCGGGCGGCGGCCGGGGCTTCGGTGGTTCGGCGGGATTGGCCGGTGGCACGGCCACCACGACCAGCGAGATCGGTGGTGCCGGTGCGGCCGCGGGAACCGATGGTTCGGGCGGCATCACGGGTCAGCACGTGGGCCTGGGCGGTGCGGGTGGCGGCCTCGGCAGCGATTCCGGCACGACCGTTGCCAACGGTGGCCCGGGTGGGACTTCCGGCGCGAACGGCGCCAACCACGGCCAGGGCAGCATGCCCGGTGCGGGCGGCGGCCAGGGCGGTGCAGGCGGCGGCCAGGGCGGTGCGGGCATAGCGGGCGGCCAGGGCAGCGCGGGCATAGCGGGCGGCCAGGGCAGCGCGGGCAGCGGCCACGGCGGTGCCGGCGGTGCGGGCGGCGGCCAGGGCAGTGCGGGCGGCGGCCAGGGCAGTGCGGGCGGCGGTCCGGCAAGCCAGGGCAGCGCGACCGGTGCAGGCACCGGACCGGCAAGCCAGGGCAGCGCCCCGGCCACGTCGAACGCCGCCAACCCGACGTCAAGTCACCCCGGCCCGGCCACCGACCCCGGCACTACCGCTGACCGCAACGCTTCCCGCAACAGCGCACCCGCGGCCGCCGCGGCACCCCCCACCGGCGGCCGAGCATCCGCCCCCGGCGGACGGGCACCCTCCAGCGGCCTGGCCGCCGCCCGAGCCGCCGCCGCCGGAGCCGGCCGCGGCACCAACGCCGCCAAGACCAGCGCCTGGGCCGACGGCTCGCCCACCGAGGAAGCACCCTACGACCCCGAATACGACGGCCCGCCCCGCGCAGCCGCCGCTGGCCGCGCGAACGGTGCTCCTGCGAACGGTGCTCCCGCGAACGGTGGCCCTGCCTTCGAGGGATTCGACCCCGGCGACGAGCCGCTGGATGACGTGATCGACGAGAAGACCGCTCGGCAGAGCAGTGAGCAGCAGGCCGTTCAGCTGCTTCGGGACGCTCTCGGGGCGGAGAAGATCAGCGAGTCCTGACCCGGTTCCGTGCCCCCTGTGCGGGGCACTGGACAATGGTTGTGACTACCCCCGTTTTAAGGAGCAATGCGATGCGCCCCGGTGGACAGCCGAACATGCAGCAGATCATGAAGCAGGCGCAGAAGATGCAGCAGCAGGTCGCGCAGGCGCAGGCCGAGCTCGCCGAGACCGAGGTCACCGGTACGGCCGGCGGTGGCCTGGTCACCGTGGTCGTCACCGGACTGGGCGAGTTCAAGTCCATCAAGATCGACGCGAAGGCGGTCGACCCTGAGGACGTCGAGACGCTGGAGGATCTGGTGCTCGCCGCCATCCACAACGGGTCCGAGGCGGTGCGGGAGCTGACCGAGCAGAAGATGGGTCCGGCCACCGGCGGCCTGGGCGGCCTGTCCCTCCCGGGATTCTGAGCCTGTGTACGAGGGCGCCATCCAGGACCTGATCGACGAGCTGGGCCGGCTCCCGGGCGTCGGCCCGAAGAGTGCCCAGCGGATCGCCTTCCACGTCCTGTCCGCCGATCCCGCCGACGTCAACCGGCTGGCCAACACCCTGCGCAAGGTGAAGGAGCTGGTCCGCTTCTGCACGACCTGCTTCAACGTCGCCGAGTCGGAGCAGTGCCGGGTCTGCCGCGACACCCGTCGCAGCAACGAGGTCATCTGCGTGGTCGAGGAGCCGAAGGACGTCGTGGCGATCGAGCGGACCGGCGAGTTCCGCGGTCGCTATCACGTCCTGGGTGGCGCCATCAACCCGCTCGAGGGCATCGGGCCGGACAACCTGCGGATCCGGGAGTTGCTGATCCGGCTCGGCACCGGCGAGATCAAGGAGCTGATCCTCGCCACCGACCCGAACACCGAGGGCGAGGCCACGGCTACCTACCTCGCCATCATGGTGAAGCCGATGGGCATCGCCGTCACCCGGCTGGCCAGCGGGCTGCCGGTCGGCGGCGATCTTGAGTACGCCGACGAGATCACCCTGGGCAGGGCTTTCGAGGGCCGCCGCGCCGTGTAGCCATACCGGCGCATTTTGCCCGCTTTGCGGTACTTCAGCGTCATGTAGCCGGTAGTTTTCCGTCTTGGCGGGTCCGCAGGTAACGGTCACATCACGGGGGAGACACGGAAGCACGCGCGTGCCGGTGATGGCCTTGACCGCACCCCCGCGGTAGGTGAATGTTCCTAACGATGGCGGCACACCCGCTGTCGCGTGCCCTCGTGGCGCCGGTCGGACCTGACCGGTTTCCCGGGGGAACGGCACTCGAGGCTTGCGATAACCGATCGGTTGCCGGGCGCTGCGGGAGCCATAACCGCCGGTTTCCGGGCTTGGTGCCCGTCACCGCGGCTGTGGAAACCTGTGGTCGGCGGCCGGGGAAAGGACCGGCGGATACATGTCGATCGGCCCAGAGGCGTCGATTACCGACGAGCGGTCGGCGCCCACCGACGACCCCGCCATCGAGCGGGCGTCCGGTGAACAGGCCATAGCCGGCCGGTCGCTGCGGCAGATCGCGTGGCGCCGGCTCAAGGCGGACAAGGTCGCGCTCGCCGGTGCCGTGGTCGTCGGCGTGCTGGTCCTCATCGCGGTCCTCGCGCCGGTGCTGACCAAGCTGTTCGGCCACCCGATCGACGAGTTCCACGGCGACCAGATCGACCCCACGCTCGGCACCCCGATCGGTCCTTGGGGCGGCATCAGCAGGGATTTCATCCTCGGTGTCGAGCCCGTCTCCGGCCGGGACATCTTCAGCCGCATCGTCTACGGCGCCCAGACCTCGCTGACGGTCGCCTTCCTGTCGGCGTTCCTCTCCACCATCCTCGGTGTGCTCTTCGGTCTCTCGGCCGGCTACCTGGGCGGCTGGGTCGACGCGGTGGTCAGCCGGATCATGGACTTCCTGCTCGCCTTCCCGCAGCTGCTCTTCGCGATCGCCCTGGTGTCGGTGCTGCCCGACTCCATGCTCGGGCTCGGCGACCGCTGGTCCCGGGTCTTCGTGCTGGTCGGCGTGATCGGCTTCTTCGGCTGGCCGTACATCGGCCGGATCGTGCGCGGGCAGACGCTGTCGCTGCGCGAGCGTGAGTTCGTCGAGGCCGCCAAGAGCCTCGGCGCCCGTTCACCGCGCATCCTGGGCCGGGAGCTGCTGCCGAACCTGGCCGCGCCGATCCTCGTCTACACGACCCTGATCATCCCCACCAACATCCTCACCGAGGCCGCCCTCAGCTTCCTCGGCGTGGGTATCCCGCCGCCGAACCCGTCGTGGGGCGGCATGCTCTCGGACGCGGTGAACTTCTACCGCTACGACCCGATGTACATGATCGTTCCGGGCGGGATGATCTTCATTACCGTGCTGGCCTTCAATCTCTTCGGTGACGGCCTGCGTGACGCGCTCGATCCCAAGGCCCGCTGACACAGGGGTCTTTGCACCACATGCATGTTCCGCGGCCCTCGGGTTCGCTGTCTAGGAGGTAGGAGTTACAGGTGGTTAGCAAGACTAGGGTGGTGGCGGCCGCAGGGCTCGCCGTCGCGTTGGGCCTCACCGCCGCTTGCGGTGGCACGGCCGACAGCGACTCCGACAAGGGCACGACGACGACCGGTGCGTCCGGCTACAACGCCGCGATCACCGGTGTGGTCAACCCGAGTGACAAGAAGGGCGGCACGCTGAACCTGATGTCCGCCCAGGACGTCGATTCGATGGACCCGGCGCGCGCCTACTACGCGTTCGTCTGGAACCTGAACCGGCTCTACACCCGCAAGCTCGTGGACTACGCCGCGGCTCCCGGCAAGGACGGCCTCAAGCTGGTCCCCGACCTGGCGACGGCCGAGCCCGAGATCAGCGCCGACAAGCTGACCTACACCTTCAAGCTGCGTAGCGGCCTCAAGTTCGACGACGGCGCACCGATCACGTCGAAGGACATCAAGTACGGCATCGAGCGGGTCTGGGCGGCCGACGTCATCTCCGGCGGCCCGGTCTACCTGCCCGGCGTCCTCGACCAGGGCCAGAACTACCCGGGCCCCTACAAGGACACCGACCCCGACAAGCTGGGGCTGAAGTCCGTCACCACGCCGGACGACACCACCATCGTCTTCAAGCTGGCGAAGCCGTTCTCGGACTTCCTCTACCTGCTGGCGATGCCGGGCTCCGGCCCGGTGCCCAAGGCGCGCGACACCGGAGCGCAGTACGGCTCCGCCCCGGCCTCCTCCGGCCCGTACATGCTCAAGGCGGGCGCTGTTGTGCCCGGCAAGAGCGTGTCGTTCGTGCGCAACCCCAACTGGGACCAGGCGTCCGACCCGATCCGTAAGGCGCTGCCGGACGCGATCAACCTGACGATCACCACGAACGCTGACGACATGGACAAGCGTCTCATCGACGGCACCGTGGACCTCGACGCCGGTCAGACCGGCGTGCAGACGCAGGCGCGTACCCAGATCCTGCAGGACGAGAAGCTCAAGGCGAACTCCGACGCCCCGACCACCGGCTTCCTGCGTTACGCGGGCCTGGCCACCTCGGTCGCGCCGCTGGACAAGATCGACTGCCGCAAGGCCGTCATCTACGCCGCGGACCCGACGTCGCTGCAGACCGCCCGTGGCGGCCCGATCGCCGGTGGCGACATCGGCACGAACATGCTGCCGCCGAACATCGCGGGTGCCGACCCGTCGTACGACCCGTTCAACCGGCTGCAGGGCAAGCCGCAGCTGGACAAGGCCAAGGAGGCGCTGACCGCCTGTGGCATGCCGAACGGCTTCGACGTGACCATCGCGGTCCGCAACAACAAGCCGGCTGAGGTCAAGAGCGCCGAGGCGCTGCAGGCCGCACTCAAGGCCGCGAACATCAACGCCAAGATCGACCAGTACGACGGCGCGCAGCAGGCCTCGATCACCGGTTCGCCCGACAACGTGAAGAAGAAGGGCTACGGGATCATCATCGGCGGCTGGGGCGCCGACTACCCGACCGGCGCCGGCTTCATGCAGCCGCTGTCGGACAGCCGCTTCATCCCGAAGAACGGCAACTACAACCTGCCGGAGATCAAGGACCCCGCGATCGACGCGCTGTACGACCAGGCCGCCGGCGAGACCGACCCGGTCAAGGCTGCCGACATCTACAAGCAGATCAACCAGAAGATCATGGAGGGCGCGTACTACCTGCCCTTCGTCGTCGACAAGGCGCTCAACTACCGCAACCCGCGGCTGACGAACGTCTACGAGCACTCGGCCCTGAGCATGATCGACTTCCAGGCCATCGGCCTGAGCGACGGCAAGTAGTCGATCTTTCTAGCACCGAAGGGCAGGTGAAGGCCGCCCGCAGCGGGCGGGCGCCGGTTCCGCGAGGAAACGGCGCCCGCTCCCTGTCCGGCCGAACGTCGTGCTGGCATATCTCATCCGGCGGGGAGTCAACGCCGTGCTCACCCTCCTGGTGGTCACGCTGGTCACCTTCGGCATCTTCTTCATGGTGCCCAAGATCACCGGCAGCGACCCCGCCCTGCTCTACATCGGCAAGACCGCCGACGCCGCCTCGGTGGAGGGCATCAGGACCAAGCTGGGCCTGGCCGACCCGGTCATCGTGCAGTACGGCAAGTTCCTGAAGGGTCTCGTCGCCGGACGGGACTACGCCAACGGAAACGACGTCACGCACTGCCCCGCGCCCTGCATGGGCTACTCGTTCAAGACGGACCAGGAAGTCTTCCCCCTGCTCATGGGCGACCTGCCGGTGACCATGTCGCTGGCCCTGGGAGCCGCGGTGCTGTGGGTGCTCATCGGGGTCTCCACCGGCGTCATCTCCGCACTGCGAAGAGGCTCGCTGTTGGACCGGGTGGTGATGACCGGCGCCCTGGCCGGCGTCTCCCTGCCGATCTACTTCACCGGTCTGCTGGCCCTGAGCATCTTCGTGTACTGGCTGGGCTGGCTGCCCAACGCCGAGTACACCCCGTTCATCGACAATCCGTTCGCCTGGGCCTCGGGCCTGATCCTGCCCTGGGTGACCCTGGCCTTCCTCTTTGCCGCCACGTACGCCCGGCTTACCCGGGCCAACATGCTGGAGACCCTGGGCGAGGACTACATCCGGACAGCCCGCGCCAAGGGCCTGCGGGAGCGCACGGTCATCGGTAAGCATGCGCTGCGCTCGGGCCTGACCCCGCTCGTCACCGTCTTCGGCCTGGACCTGGGCGCCCTGCTGGGCGGCGCGGTGCTCACCGAGGCGGTCTTCAACCTGCGTGGTCTGGGCTACCAGGCACTGACGGCGATCCGCGGCAACGACCTGCCGGTGATCATCGGCGTGACGCTGATCGCGGCGTTCTTCATCGTCTTCATCAACCTCATCGTCGATGTGCTGTACGGCCTCATCGACCCGCGGGTCCGGCTGGGCTGAGGAGAGAACCACATGTCTACCGACTCGCTCGCCGGCCTCACCATGCCGGGCGACCGCACCACCCGACCGTTCCTCGAGGTCAAGGACCTCACCGTCCGCTTCGAGACCGACGACGGGATCGTGCAGGCCGTCTCGAACTCGTCCTTCTCCGTCGACCGTGGCAAGACGCTCGGCATCGTCGGTGAGTCCGGCTCGGGCAAGAGCGTGACTTCGCTCGCGGTGCTCGGCCTGCACCGCACCCGCAGCAACGCCAAGGTCGAGGGCCAGGTCTGGCTGGACGACCAGGAGCTGGTCACGGCGACCGACGAGCAGGTACGCCAGCTGCGCGGCGGCAAGATGGCGATGATCTTCCAGGACCCGCTGAGCGCGATGCACCCGTACTTCACGGTCGGGTCGCAGATCGTCGAGGCGTACCGGGTGCACAACCCTAAGGCCTCCAAGAAGGAGGCCCGGGAACGAACCATCGACATGCTGGCCCGGGTCGGCATCCCGCAGCCGGCGAAGCGGTTCAGCGACTACGGCCACCAGTTCTCCGGCGGTATGCGCCAGCGCGCGATGATCGCGATGGCCCTGGTGAACGACCCCAAGCTGCTGATCGCGGACGAGCCCACCACGGCGCTCGACGTGACCGTGCAGGCGCAGATCCTGGACCTGATCCGGGACCTGCAGGAGGAGTTCGGCTCGGCGGTCATCATGATCACGCACGACCTGGGCGTGGTGGCGGAGCTGGCCGACGACGTCCTGGTCATGTACGGCGGCAAGATCATCGAGCGGGGCCCGGCGGCGGACGTGTTCCACAGCCCGCAGCACCCGTACACCTGGGGTCTGCTCGGCTCCATGCCCCGGCTGGACCGGGACGTCCGCGAGCGGCTCAACCCGGTCAAGGGCTCGCCGCCGAGCTTGATCAACCTGCCGTCCGGCTGCTCGTTCCACCCCCGCTGCCCGTACGCGGGCCGCACCGGGGACCGGTCGTTCACCGAGGTGCCCGAGCTGCGCGGCGGCGTACACGCGGTCGCCTGTCACCTGCCGCCGGAGGATCGCCGGCGGATCTTCGAGCAGGAAGTCGCTCCGAGTCTGTGAGCGAGAGCGGGAGTGAGAAGAAGATGACCGAAAACCTGCTTGAGGTCACCGGGCTGCAGAAGCACTTCCCCATCACCAAGGGCGTGTTCCGGCGCCAGGTCGGTGCGGTGCGCGCGGTCGACGGCATCGACGTGTCGGTGCGCCAGGGCGAGACCCTGGGCCTGGTCGGCGAGTCCGGCTGCGGCAAGTCGACGGCAGGCCGGCTGTTCACCCGCATCCTGGAGCCGACCGGCGGCAAAATCGTCTTCGCGGGCCAGGACATCAGCCACCTGAACACCGAGAAGATGCGCCCGCTGCGCCGCGACGTACAGATGATCTTCCAGGACCCGTACTCGTCGCTGAACCCGCGGCACACGGTCGGTTCGATCATCGCCGCGCCGCTGCAGATCCAGAAGATCCCGACGCCGAAGGGCGTCAAGACCGCGGTGCAGGACCTGCTCAAGCTGGTCGGCCTCAACCCGGAGCACTACAACCGCTACCCGCACGAGTTCTCCGGCGGCCAGCGCCAGCGCATCGGCATCGCCCGCGCGCTCGCCCTGCGCCCCAAGCTCATCGTCGCCGACGAACCGGTCTCCGCCCTGGACGTGTCGATCCAGGCGCAGGTCGTCAACCTCCTCGACGACCTGCAGCGCGAATTCGACCTGACCTACGTCTTCATCGCCCACGACCTGTCGGTGGTCCGGCACATCTCCGACCGGGTCGCCGTCATGTACCTCGGCAAGATCGTGGAGATCGCCGACCGCACGGAGCTCTACAAGAACCCGCGGCACCCGTACACGGTGGCGCTGATGTCGGCCGTACCGGTGCCGGACCCGTCGCGACGCGACCGCGCCCAGCGCGAGCGGGTGCTGCTCACCGGCGACGTGCCGAGCCCGATCAACCCGCCGTCGGGATGCCGCTTCCGCACCCGGTGCTGGAAGGCGCAGGAGATCTGCGCGACCGAGGAACCCCCGCTGGTGCCGCGCCTGGACGACCCCGAGTCGCACCAGACCGCTTGCCACTTCCCGGTTGCCAAGGAAGAGATCGTGGTGGGGCGGTCGCCGGCCGGGACGTCGGCTTAGCTCTCAAGATCCAAATCAAGATCCGGTCGTGCGTGGTTGCATGGTGCTGACCGTCGCTCCCGCCGAACGCAGGGTGGTTGCATGTTCTATCCGCTGCCTGGTGGTTGCATGGTGGGCTTGGGGGCGGGGATGACCCACTCCGGGCGATCAGGCTTGGTCCCTGCGTGGGTCATCCCCGCCCCCAGCCTGTGGTGGTCACCCTTTCCCCTTCCCCGGCTGCCCGGCTGGGGGTTTCTCGCGCGATCTTGTAGCGCTGGGGTGCGGAGCTGACCATTAGTCCACACCGTCCACCGACTCGTTGTTTCGGCCGAGCTGCGGCGTCATGGGCCGGACCTGCGCTGTGGCTGGTCCGGCTTCGGGCTGCTTGGCCGACGGGGTGGGTCAGCCCTCGGGGCGGTTGAGGATGCCGACCGCGATGGCGTGGACCGCTTCGAGGTCCGCGGGGTTCTTGAGGGTTGCCTTTGCGCCTGTCACGGCGTACCACTCGTCGGCGTCCTTGTATTGCACGCGGACCGTGACCTGGTCGCCGGAGAGTTCCGTCCGCAGGGTCAGGTCGCCGGTGACGACGCCTACCTCGTCGGTCATCACTCCACCCTGGCCTGCTGTGATGTCCGTGTCCTTGCTGGTGGCTGCCGACGCGGGCGCTTCGGCAGGCGTGGTTTCGGCGGCCACGGCCTCAACAGGCGCAGCGGCGGCGGGCGCGGGGTCGGCAGGTGCAGCGGCGGCGGGCGCGGGGTCGGCAGGTGCAGCGGCGGCGGGCGCGGGGTCGGCAGGTGCAGCGGCGGCGGGCGCGGCCTCGGGTGTCGCCGTGGTGGATGATTTTTTGTGGGATGAGCGTCGGGTCTTGGGCGTGGGTTCGGCCGGTTCCGGCGCGGTTTCGGTGGTGGGGTTGGGGGTTGTCATCAGCAGGTCCTCAGCATCGCGGTCAGCGCAGACTTCTCCTTGGTGGTCACGGTGAGCTTCCACTGGCTCTTCACCACGATCCAGTCCTGAGCGTATTGGCACCAGGCTTCGGTCTGCTCGGGTTTCCACGTGGACGGGTCCTGATCACCCTTTGACCGGTTGGACGCCGCCGAAACCGCCACCAGCTGGGGATCCTTGAGGTCGTTGGCGAATTCCTCGCGCTGGTCGGTGGTCCAGGCGTTCGCGCCCGAGCGCCAGGCGTTGGCCAGCGGCACCACGTGGTCGATGTCGACCTTCGACGGGTCGGTGATCTTGTCGCCGTCGTAGACGCTGATCCAGGTGCCGGCGACGACGTTGCAGCCGGAGACCTTGACCTTGGTGCCGTCGCGCTTGAGGACCGAGTCGCGGATGTCGCAGTTGCTGCCCGTGCTGTTCCAGTGCGGGAACTTCTCCCGGCTGTAGCCGCGCATCGAGCCGGTCTTGGTGACGACCTTCAGCTTCTTGAGTTTCGCCCGGGCGGCGGTGGGGTCGGTGGTCGCGGTGCCACCGGTGGTCGAGTCCGAGCCCGCGCCCGAGTCGGAGCCGGAGTCAGAGCCGGTTCCCGAGCCTCCGCCGGTTTCGGCGGGCAGTTCGCAGCCGGCGGCGACGGTCAGGGTGAGGAGGGCGGCGGCGGCACGCAAGGTCCACAAGGGAGTTGTACGAGGGGGCACCCGTTCAGGGTATGCCCCCTACGCCCGCTTCGCGCGGGTCGTCATCCGTGCCTGAATCGTTCCGCGCGCCGCCAGGGTGAACCTGGCGGCGCGCGGAACAAATGCTCAGCGGACGCGGTTGACCGCGCTCGTCACGGCCTTGATCGAGGCGGTGACGATGTTCGCGTCGAGGCCGACGCCCCAGACCGACTGGCCGTTGACCTCGCACTCCACGTACGCGGCGGCCTGCGCGTCGCCACCGGACGACAGCGCGTGCTCGGCGTAGTCCAGCACCCGGACCTGGATGCCCAGCGGCTGCAGCGCCTGCACGTACGCGTCGATCGGGCCGTTGCCGACCCCGGCGATCGGCCGGCGGGTGTTGCGGTGCCGGATCTCCACGTCGATCTCGACCTTGCCGTCCACCGTGGCCGTGCTGTAGCGCTCCAGGTCGACGACGCCGAAGTCCTGGTGATCGATGAGGTACTCGCCGGCGAAGATGTCCCACATCTGCTGCGGGCCGACCTCGCCGCCCTCGGTATCGGTGAACTGCTGCACCACGCCGGAGAACTCGATCTGCAGCCGGCGCGGCAGGTCGAGCTTGTGCTCGGACTTCATGATGTACGCGACCCCGCCCTTGCCGGACTGCGAGTTGACCCGGATGACCGCCTCGTAGCTGCGGCCCACGTCCTTCGGGTCGATCGGCAGGTACGGCACGCCCCAGGTGAACGCGTCCACGTCGACGCCGGCCTCGGTCGCGTCCTCCTGCAGTGCGGTCAGGCCCTTCTTGATCGCGTCCTGGTGCGAGCCGGAGAACGCCGTGTAGACCAGGTCGCCCACGTACGGGTGACGCTCATGCACGGGCAGCTGGTTGCAGTACTCGACCGCGCGCTTGATCTCGTCGATGTCCGAGAAGTCGATCATCGGGTCGATGCCCTGGGAGAAGATGTTCAGCCCCAGCGTGACCAGGTCGACGTTGCCGGTGCGCTCGCCGTTGCCGAACAGGCAGCCCTCGACGCGGTCCGCGCCCGCCAGCACGCCCAGCTCGGCGGCGGCCACGGCGGTGCCCCGGTCGTTGTGCGGGTGCAGGCTCAGGATGATGCTCTCGCGGCGCGGCAGGTGCCGGTGCATCCACTCGATCGAGTCGGCGTACACGTTGGGGGTGGCCATCTCGACCGTGGCCGGCAGGTTGATGATCAGCGGGCGGTCCGGCGTCGGGTCGATGACGTCGATGACCGCCGAGCAGATCTCCAGCGCGTACTCCAGCTCGGTGCCCGTGTAGGACTCCGGGGAGTACTCGTAGAAGATCTCGGTGTCCGGGGTGTGGATCTCCGCGTACTTCTGGCAGAGCCGCGCGCCGGTCGTCGCGATGTCGGTGATCCCGGCCTTGTCCAGGCCGAACACGACCCGGCGCTGCAGCGTCGAGGTCGAGTTGTAGAAGTGCACGATGGCTCGCTTGGCGCCGCGGATCGACTCGAACGTGCGGTCGATCAGGTGCTCGCGGCACTGCACCAGCACCTGGATCGTGACGTCGTCCGGGATCAGGTCCTGCTCGATGAGCTGGCGGACGAAGTCGAAGTCGGTCTGGCTGGCGGCCGGGAAGCCGACCTCGATCTCCTTGTAGCCCATCCCGACCAGCAGGTTGAACATCCGGCGCTTGCGCTCGGGGGACATCGGGTCGATCAGGGCCTGGTTGCCGTCGCGCAGGTCGACGGCGCACCAGCGGGGCGCGGCCTCGATCCGCCGGGCCGGCCACTGCCGGTCCGGCAGGTCGACGGTGAACTGCTGCTGGTAGGGCTGGTAGCGCTCGAACGGCATCCGGCTCGGGCGTTGGCGCGCGATCGGGTCGCCGGTTACATCAGCGGTGGAAGACATGGTGAGGGCTCCTGAAAAGTGGTCAGTTCCGAGGAACGACCGGCGCGCGTCAACTCCGCGACGAGGTGCCGGCCTGGAATGGGGCCTCGTCGCGGCAGCGAAGGAGAAGCGCCTGCCACATGTCGAACGTCACCCTACGTGATCAACTCGGACGAACCCAACCCTACGCCCGGATGCTGGGAAGTGGGAGGTCAGGCGGCGGGCGTCACGCGGACGGGGCGGAGGGCGCGGCACCCGAGGGCGCCGCCGGCGGCTCGGTCGTCGGCGGGGGCGGCGGGGCGTCCAGGCCCATCGGCTCGCCGCCGGTCACCGGGCCGGGCAGGTCGACCGTCGCGGGCGCCGCGGCCGGCGCGCCGGCGATGGTCAGCGTGCCGAACTTGACCCGGGCCGCGGTGAGCAGGCCGTCGTCGGCGTAGCAGTAGATGCCGACGTCGACCGGCGCGGACAGCGAGGCGGAGATCGTGTCGATCGAGAAGCAACTGCCGGAGGAGCCGGCGAGCGGCTGGGCGGCGGTCACCGACAGGGCCGCCTGGCGGTCGGTGAAGACCGGCAGCCACTGCCGGAAGACCCGCTGGACCTTCGGGTCGTACGACCGGGGGACGCGCTTGCCCGCCTCGGCCACCCGGACGCAGGACGGGCTGACCGGGTTGGTCGCCGAGGGGATCGCGCACTGGAACACGCCGGCCGGGAGCTGCGCGATGGACACGTCGGCCGTACCGCCGAGGGCGCCGGCCGGGATGTCCACCCGCCAGCTGCCGTCGGTCGCGACCGTCGCCAGCACCGAGCGCGGGGCGAAGCCGCGCGACTCCAGGGTGTAGATCGCGGAGAACCGGTGGTCCTCGGCCAGCGCAGCCCGCGCGGCCAGCGCGACCCGGGCGTCCTGGTCCGCCGGCGGCGCGGACACTGACGCGGACGGGGTGGGCTCCGGAGCAGGCGCCGAGTCGCCGCAGGCGGCGACGCCGACGGTCAGCAGGGCGGTGGCCAGCGCGGGCAGTACACGCTTGGCGGGGCGGGAGCGCATCGAGACATTCTCGCCTCTCGGTGCCCGGACCGGTCGTTGCGGGCACCGGAGACCTTTCCCGGCGTGTCGCCCGGGCCCGTCGGCCGGATTCTGGGATCGCGTGTCAGTGATCGGGACGCCCGCGGCTAGTCTGGGTGTCGATTGACCGACTGGCGCCGCCGGCCCCGATCTTGGCCAGGCGGCGTCGGCACGTACGGGGTGGAAAGGAGCCGGCTGCCGTGGCCCTCGTGGTGCAGAAGTACGGCGGTTCGTCCGTGGGTGATGCCGAGCGCATCAAGCGCGTGGCGGAACGCATCGTGGCGGCTCGCAAGGCCGGCGACGACGTGGTCGTGGTGGTGTCCGCGATGGGCGACACCACGGACAACCTGCTCGACCTCGCCAACCAGGTCAGCCCGCTGCCGCCCGGCCGCGAGCTGGACATGCTGCTGACCGCCGGCGAGCGCATCTCGATGGCGCTGCTGGCGATGGCGATCCACAACCTGGGCTACGAGGCCCGGTCGTACACGGGGTCGCAGGCCGGTGTGCTCACGACGAGCGTGCACGGCAAGGCCCGGATCATCGACGTGACCCCGGGCCGGCTGCGCACCGCGCTGGACGAGGGCGCGATCGCGATCGTGGCCGGCTTCCAGGGCGTCTCGCAGGACACCAAGGACATCACCACGCTGGGCCGCGGCGGCTCGGACACCACCGCCGTCGCGCTCGCCGCCGCGCTGCACGCCGACGTGTGCGAGATCTACACCGACGTCGACGGGGTGTTCACCGCCGACCCGCGGATCGTCTCCAACGCCCGGCACATCAAGCAGATCACCTACGAGGAGATGCTGGAGCTGGCCGCGGGCGGGGCGAAGGTGCTGATGTTGCGATGCGTGGAGTACGCCCGCCGTTTCAAGGTGCCGATCCACGTACGCTCTTCGTACTCGAACAAGCAGGGCACGCTGGTCACCGGATCGATGGAGGACGCGGGAGTGGAACAAGCGCTGATCACCGGGGTCGCCCACGACCGCAGCGAGGCGAAGATCACCATCGTCGGTGTGCCCGACGAGCCCGGCGCGGCCGGCCGCATCTTCGAGACGGTCGCCCAGGCGGAGATCAACATCGACATGATCGTGCAGAACGTGTCGACCGAGGGCACCGGGCGCACCGACATCTCGTTCACGCTGCCCAAGGCCGACGGCCCGACGGCGATGGCCGCCCTTGACAAGATCAAGGAGAAGACCCGCTTCAAGTCGCTGCTCTTCGACGACCACGTGGGCAAGGTGTCGCTGATCGGCGCCGGGATGCGCTCGCACCCGGGTGTCGCGGCCTCGTTCTTCGCCTGCATCGGCGAGGCCGGCGTCAACATCGAGATGATCTCGACCTCGGAGATCCGGGTCTCGGTGGTCTGCCGCGACAGCGACCTCGACACGGCGGTCCGGGCCGTGCACGACACGTTTGAGCTCGGCGGCAACGAGACCGCCGTGGTCTACGCCGGGACCGGCCGGTAAGCAGCGCATGCCGCAGCAGCAGCCCACGCTGGCTGTCGTCGGAGCCACCGGCTCCGTCGGCACGGTCATGCGTGAGCTGCTCAGCTCGCGGCGCAACGTCTGGGGCGAGATCCGGCTGATCGCGTCCGCGCGCTCGGCCGGCAAGGAGCTGTCCTGCCGGGGCGAGCAGCTGGTGGTGCGGGAGCTGACCCCCGAGGTCTTCGACGGCGTCGACGTGGCGATGTTCGACGTGCCCGACGACGTGTCGCTGGCCTGGGCGCCGGTCGCCGTCGCGCACGGCGCCACGGTGGTCGACAACTCGTCCGCGTTCCGGATGGATGCCGACGTCCCGCTGGTCGTGCCCGAGGTGAACAAGGACGAGCTGCGCCACCGCCCGCGCGGCATCATCTCCAACGCCAACTGCACCACAATGGCGATGATCATGGCAATCGCCCCGCTGCACCGCGAGTACGGCCTGCGCGAGCTGGTGCTGGCCTCGTACCAGGCGGTGTCGGGCGCCGGGCAGATCGGCGTGGACACCCTGCACGACCAGCTCATGAAGGTGGCCGGCGACCGCACCCTGGGTTCGCGCCCGGGCAACGTCCGGCAGGCGGTCGGCGACGACCTCGGCCCGTTCACCGCCCCGATGGCGCTGAACGTGGTGCCGTGGTCCGGCGAGCTGGCCACGGACGGCTGGTCGTCGGAGGAGCTGAAGCTCCGCAACGAGTCCCGCAAGATCCTCGGCCTGCCGTCGCTGAAGGTCTCCGCCACCTGCGTCCGGGTCCCGGTGGTGACCGGTCACTCCATCGCGGTGCACGCGGTCTTCGCTTCGGAGCTGGATGCGGAGGGTGCCCGCCAGGTGCTCCGCAACGCCCCCGGGGTGATCCTGGTCGACGACCCGGAAGCGGGCGAGTACCCGATGCCGATCGACGCGGTCGGCACCGACCCGTCCTGGGTGGGCCGGATCCGCCGCGCGATGGACGACCCCCGGGCGCTGGACCTCTTCATCACCGGCGACAACATGCGCAAGGGCGCGGCCCTGAACACGGTCCAGATCGCCGAGCTGCTGGCCGCGGAGATCAGCAAGGGCTGACCCCGGGCGCCCCGGTGGCGAGGACGCCCGGCGCGCTCCGCGTCAGGAGAGGCTGACCTCGACCCCGCCCGAGAACGGGCTGTCGTGCAGCTCGACCGCGGTCAGCTTGACCGACTTGGGCACGTCGAAGATGAGCCGGCCCTTCGCGCTGTTCCCCGGGTTGATCTCGTTGAGGAACGTGGCGTTGTCCTCGTTGGCGTACAGCTCCGCGGTGCCGTCGTTGGAGAACTCGGTGCCCTTGGCGTCCATCGCCTTCTGCGACGAGCCGTCGAAGTACTGGGCTTCCTTACCGATGTTCTTCACCTTCACGCTGACCTGGCAGAACTTGCCCTGCGCCTTCTTGTTCAGGTAGGTGCTGCCGACCTTGGTCTTGCTGCAGTCGACCTTCGACACGACAAACTCGAACTTCCCGTCGCGCACCGGGTCGCCGAGGCCGGGCCCGGCCTTGGGAGCGGGGGCCGCGGTGGTCTTCTTCGCCGGCGCCGGCTTCGTCCCGGCGGCGTCCTGCTCGGCGAGCGGCGCGGCGACCTCGTCCACCGTGACGTCCGGCTTGTCGTCGCCGCTCGCGACGGCGGCGATGGTGCCGCCCACGCAGCACAGGCCCAGCAGCCCGCCCACGATGCCGATGATCAGCTTGGCGTTGCCCTTCTTCGCCACGGGCGGTGGTCCGGCCATCGGGTGCCCCGGCGGCGGGCCGTATCCGGGGGCCACCGGCGGCTGGTAAGGCTGATTCGGGTCGTACGACATGGGGTGACTCCTGGCGGACCGGGACGAGGACTGGTGCGCGGCCGAGCCCCAGTCCAAGAAACCCGGCCGCCGGCTCACCATGGGTGTCCCGCGGTCCGACACGCCGTAGGCGCGACGGGAAGTCGGCCGGGTGCCGACGTGATCGAGACGAACGCGATCCGGCGGGCGAAGAACGTCTGCGCAGCCGAGCCGGTCGGCGCGGACATCGGCCGGAAGAGCGACGGCGTTCGGCGGGAAGGTCAGTGGTGCGAGACCGACGTGGACGCCTTGCGGGAGTACATCTCGGCGTCGGCGGCGGTGACCAAGGTATCGCCGGAGAGGTGTGCGCCGGTGCCGGTGGCCACGCCGACCGCCGCGCCGATGCCGAACTCGTGGCCGGCCCATCGCACCGGCTCGGCCGCCAGCTCCTCCACGCGCCGGCGCAGGACCTCGGCCTCACCCGGACCGGCCGACGGGCACAGGATCAGGAACTCGTCGCCGCCGATCCGGGCGGCCAGGTCGCCGGGGCGGATCGCCGTGGTCAGCCGTTCCGCGAAGGTGCGCAGGACCTGGTCGCCCGCCTCGTGGCCGTACTGGTCGTTGATGATTTTGAATTTGTTCAGGTCGCAGTAGAGGACCGCGAGGCCGGGCAGCTCGCCGCGGCGGCAGCGGAGGACCGCCTCGTCGAGCAGGGCGAAGAAGCGCCGCCGGTTGACCAGGCCGGTCAGCTCGTCGTGGTGGGCCTGGTAGCGCAGCGCCTCCTGGTCGGCGGTGCGCTGGGCCAGCAGCAGGCCGATCCGCATGATGACCAGCGGGATCACCAGCAGCGTGCCGAGCGACAGCAGCAGCGTGTCCGGCTCACGGCCGAACAGCAGCGGCAGGCTGCCGACCACCGGCACCAGCGCGAGCACCAGGCCGAGGCTGCGCAGGCTCACCGGGGTCAGCTCGCGGCGCCGCCAGCCGATGGCGTGGGCGAAGTCCTTCGCGCTCGGGTGCAGGGCCGCCGCGGCCACGCCGAGGTAGCCGATCATCGCGCACAGGTCGACCAGCGGCGAGTAGTAGTCGCTGTCGATCCTGGTGGTCAGCAGCGAGGCCACCACGCTGACGACGGCCGTGGCCAGGCTGACGAAGAAGTAGTTCATCGCGGTGCGGGCGGTGCCGGCGGTGCCGGCGATCCGCAGCAGCGCACCCAGGGTCGCCGTCAGCAGCAGCAGTTTGATCAGATAGGCCGCCTGGGAGGCGGCGGGTGAGCCGATCTGGAGCAGGTGCGGCCGGAGCAGGAATTCCCACACCGGCGTGATCATGCCGATGGCGATCAGCGCGGCGTCGAGGATGCCACCGCGGTCGCCGGCGCCGTGCCGGACCACCACCATCAGGGCCGCACCGAGCACGCACAGGTAGGCGGCGACCTGAACGAGCAGGTTGCCCGGTCCGGCGGCGCCGACCGGCACGCCCAGGCCGAGATCCATGAACCAGAGATAGTTGAAGATCGTGAAGAGGCCGGAGCCGAGCAACAGGATGAGCCAGGTGCCGCGCCGGTCGATCTGGTTGATCCGGATCCCGACGGCGATCGCGGCGATCGGTACGGCACTCACGACCGTCACGATCCCGAGCCGCACCCACTGCGGGCCCAGCAGGTACAGCACGCAGGCGACCACCGTGCTCACGGCGAACGCGACATGAACGAGGCGGGGATGCCCGTGGGGGCTCCCCGCCTCGTTGATGGTCTGCATGCGCCTACTATCGGTGGCCGTACCGTCGTCTTGAGGTTTCCCGCGCTCAGCGGACGCTGACCGCCGAGGCGGAGCGGGCCACCTCGTCCGCGGCCGAGGTGACCAGGCCGCGGGTCTGGCCGGCCAGCGTGACCTGCTCGCCCATCACGGCGGAGGCCAGGCGCTGGGCGTCGGCCACCGAGCTGAGCCGGCTGGTCATCCCCGACACCGCCGCGCCGACCGCGGCCGCGCCCGTGGTGACGTCGTTGACGGTGGCCTCGATCCGGGCCGTCGCCTCCGCGGTCTGCCCGGCCAGCTGCTTGACCTCGCTGGCCACGACCGCGAAGCCCTTGCCGACCTCGCCGGCCCGGGCCGCCTCGATCGTCGCGTTCAGGGCCAGCAGGTTGGTCTGGTCGGCGACCGCCTGGATCAGGCCGGCGATCGTCGCGATGTCGGCCACGGAGGTGCGCAGCTCCTCGAGGGACTTCAGCGCCAGGTCGGCGTCCGTCAGGGTCGTGCCGACCTGGTCGCTGGCGTGCTCGACCGTGCGGGCCACGTCGGACAGGGCGGACTCGAAGCCGCCCAGGGCCTCGTCCGCGTCGGTGCGCAGGCGGGCGCCGGTCTCGCTGGTGTGCTGCAGGACGCTCTCCAGCCGGACGGCCATCTGCTCGGCCCGGTCGAGCTGGGACGCGGCCTCGGCGCGGGCGGTCTCCTCCCGGCGCGCGGCCTCGTCGGCGGCGGCGCGCAGCAGATTCGCGCTCTGCTCGGCCTGCTCGGCCTGCTGACGCTCGTTCTCCCGGCGGGCGACGGCGTCGAAGTGCCAGTAGGTGATCTGGGCGGCCGAGATCGCCAGGATGAAGAAGGAGTGCAGCAGCGCCCGGCCCAGGATGTCGCCGGTGGAGTGCGCGCCGTGCGCGAAGACCAGCTCGGGGGCGATCAGGCCGATGCCGAAGTGGTGCACCGCGACCAGCACCACGGCCGCCGCCAGCGCGATCCACTCCTGGTAGAGGCTGATCAGCGCGATCACCACGAAGAAGTGGAAGTGCAGGTCGATCGCGCCGCCGCCGGCGTGCACCACGGCGTCGGTGGCGAGCAGGAAGCCGATGCTGGTCCAGAGGGCCCGGCCGAGCTGGGTCGCCGCCGTGCCGGAGACCACGCCGCAGACCAGCACCGCGCCGAGCACGGCCAGCAGCATCGTGGCGTGCCGGCCGGGACCGAGCTCCCCGGTGAAGAAACCGAGCACCAGGATCACCGGTACGTGCAGCCACAACAGCAACCGCAGCACCCGGTGCCGGGCGGCGAAGGCCTGGTCCGACAGGGTGACCTGGGGGACAAGACGGCCGAGCATGCTCATCGGTGCACCTTTCACAGAGCGGGGTCCTCGATCAGGATGTCCCGCCGCCGGTGCCGCCGCCGGTGTTCGCGAGTAGCGCCTCCGTTGCCGTGGCCGAGATTAATTCTTGAAGTTTCTTTACAAATACGGCCGTATCTAGTTGAGTCGATGTAACTCCCCGTTCCCCTCGCGCCAGTGCGCGTCCCCCGACGCACGGAAGGTGAGCCATGTCCAAAAAACGGCTCCTATCGATCGTGGCCACAATCAGCGTCGCCCTGGCGGGCACCGCCGCGGCCCTGCTGCCGATGACGGTTTCGAACGCGGCCGAGGCCTGCGTCGCCGCCTACAACAACTCCACGGTCTACACCGGGAGCATGCGCGCCTCGTACAACGGCCGGAACTGGACCGCCAAGTGGTGGACCCAGGGCGAGGCGCCGAGCACCGGCGGCTCGGGCGTCTGGGCCGACAACGGCGCCTGCGGCGGTGGCACCACGCCGCCCCCCGGTGGCGGCACGACCTGCAACTACCCGAACTGGGCGGCCGGCACCTTCTACCCGGCCGGCTCGATCGTGAAGTACACCAACGGCAACTACTACCGGGCCAAGTACGAGAACCCGGGCTACGACCCGATCATCAGCACCTGGTTCTGGGAGCCGTTCGCGTGCAACGGCGGTGGCGGCACGACCACCCCGCCGCCCGGCGGCGGATCGGGCAGCTTCCCGGTCAGCGAGTCGCAGTTCAACCAGATGTTCCCGAGCCGGATCCCGTTCTACTCGTACGCCGGCCTGATCGACGCGGTCAAGAAGTACCCGGCGTTCACCACCACGGGCAGTGACACGGTGAAGAAGCAGGAGGCCGCGGCCTTCCTGGCGAACGTCAACCACGAGTCCGGCGGCCTGGTCTACGTCGAGGAGATCAACCAGGCGAACTGGCCGCTCTACTGCGACCGCTCCCAGTCCTACGGCTGCCCGGCCGGGCAGAACGCGTACCACGGCCGCGGGCCGATCCAGCTGAGCTGGAACTTCAACTACAAGGCGGCCGGCGACGCGCTCGGCATCGACCTGCTGAACAACCCGGACCGGGTCAAGAACGAGGCGTCGATCGCCTACCAGACCGCCGTCTGGTACTGGATGACCCAGCGCGGCCCGGGCACGATGACCCCGCACGACGCCATGGTCAACAGCCGTGGTTTCGGCGAGACGATCCGCAGCATCAACGGCTCGCTGGAATGCAACGGCGGCAACCCCGCTCAGGTGCAGAGCCGGATCGACGCCTACAACCGGTTCGCCGGCATCCTCGGTGTGAGCCCGGGCGGCAACCTGTCCTGCTGATCGTTTCTCAGGGGCGGGAGGGGGTGCGGTCGCTGCGGCCGTACCCCCTCTGCCTGGGTCTAGAGCGCGAGTTGCGGCCGGGCCGGGACCCCGACGACGGCCGGGCTGACCGACCGGGCGGGCAGTTGCTGGGGCACGGTGCTGGGCACCAGCATCGATTCGAGGGCGGGCGCGATCGGCCGCCGCTCGTTGATCTGGATGAGCCGCGCGGCCCGGGCGAGCGAGCCCGTCTCGCCGTCGCGGAAGCCCTCGCGGTAGCCCTTCTCGTAGCGTTCGCCACGGCCGAGGGCGCGGCCGAGGGCGAAGCAGGTAGAGCCGGCGAGGGCGAGTAGGAAGAGCAGCGCGAAGGGTGTCACGACAAGCCTTTCAGCGATTGTTGACGGCCTACAGCCCGCAAAATAGCCCAAAAAGGACAGCGTTCATGCGTGGCCGCGAGTCAACTACGCGTTCGGGTGACCCCTTGTTTCAGGCGGCCTGCACCGGGGACCGGTCTCTGAACAATCCCGGCAGATCGGCGGCATCCGTCGGCCGGCACAGGTGGTATCCCTGGCCGTAGCAGCATCCGAGCCGGCGCAACGCGTCGAGCTGGGCGGCATTCTCGATCCCCTCGGCGATCACCCGCAGGCCGAGGATGTGCCCCAGCTCGACGATGGTCCGGACCAGGGCCAGATCCTCGTCGGTCAGCTCCGTCCGCGCGATGAACGCCCGGTCGATCTTCAGCTCGTCGACCGGCAGCTGCCGCAGGTACGCCAGTGACGAGTACCCCGTACCGAAGTCGTCGATGGACAGCCGCACCCCCAGCTCGCGCAGGCTCGCCAGGGACGCCACCGCCGCCCGCGGGTCGCTCATCAACACCGACTCGGTCAGCTCCAACGTCATCGCGCTCGACGGCAGCCCCGCCACGGCCAGCGCCCGGGTCACGTCCGCGGCGAACCGCGGATGCATCAGCTGATGGCCCGAGACGTTGACGTTGAGGTTGAGTCCGGGATGCACCCGGCGCCACGCCGCCACCTGGGCGGTGCTGGTCTCCAGCGCCCACTGTCCGATCTCCACGATCAACCCCGATTCCTCGGCGGCCGGGATGAAGTCGGTCGGCAGGACCAGGCCGCGAGCCGGGCTGTGCCAGCGGATCAGCGCCTCCACCCCGGTGATCTCGCCGGTGTCCAGGCGCACCAACGGCTGGTACTGCAACTGGAACTCGCCGCCCGGCAGGGCCTGGCACAGATCGCCGCGCAGGCTCAGGTAGTCCAGCGCTTCGGCGTGCATGTGCGGCTCGTAGACGACGACCTTGCCCGGTCCCTCTTTCTTGGCCCGGTACATCGCCACGTCCGCCTGGTTCAGCAGCACGTCGGGGTCCGTGGCCGACCCGCAGGCGGCCACCCCGATGCTCGCCCCGATGAAGACGTCCCGGCCCGAGATCCGGAACGGCGCCTTGATCGCGGCGATGGCCCGTTCGCCCACCTCGACGGCCGTCTCGCCGGGCGAGTCGGTCATCAGCACGGCGAACTCGTCGCCGCCGAGGCGGGCGGTGGTGTCGCCGGCCCGGACGCACCCCCGCAGCCGGCCGGCCACCGCGGCCAGCAGTTGGTCACCGGCCTCGTGGCCGAGGCTGTCGTTGACCGCCTTGAAGCGGTCCAGGTCGATGAAGAGGACGCTGGCCGGGCCGGTCGTCGCGGTGCGGGAGGCGAGCACCCGGTGGAAGATCTGCAGGAACAGGCCGCGGTTCGGCAGACCGGTCACCGCGTCGTGGTGCGCCTCGCGGACCGCTTCGACCGTACGGGCGTCGGTGAGCGCGAGGCTGACCTGTTGGGCGAAGGCGGCGAGCTGGTCGCGTTGCTCGGCGTACCGGTCGACGGCGCCCGGCAGCTGGGCGATCAGGCTGCCGGCCACCTCGCCGGTCACCCGGAACGGCGCGGCGATGACCGTGCCGTGGCCGGGCCGGTCCGGGTCGGCCGGGCGCATCAGCACGGTGCCGGTGGTCATCGCCTCCCGGGCGGCGGGGTGCGTTCCCTCCGGGTCGGCGCCGCCGGCGCCGTCGGGACCGGAGGCCGAGGCCACGGTGAGCCGCGGGTTGCGATCCGTCCCGGCCAGGACGAGCGCCACGGGTACGCCGCCGAGCAGGGCCGCCGTGCCGCTGGTGACCGCGTCCAGGATCTCCGGCAGCGGCTTGCGGTTGGAGATCTCCCGCTGGATCGTCAGCAGCGCCTCGACCAGCATCCCCCGCGTCCGCGCCTGCTCCAGCAGCACCAGACGCTCGGCGGCCTCGCGTTCGCGCTCGGCCCGGACCGTCCGCTCCGCGCCCAGCACCCGGATGCTCCGCAGGGCCAGGCCCAGCACCCTGGCCATGCCCCGCAGCACCTGCCGCTCCTCGGCGTTCAGCGGCTCGTCCAGCCGCGCCACGATCAGTGCACCGCCGAGGTCCGCGCCGAGGTCGTTCGGCACCGCGTGCAGGTCGCCCAGGCCGGTGACCGTCAGCACGCCCGGCGCCGGCGCGATGGCCAGCAGCGCCTGGACCGGTACGTCCGCGCCGAAGCCCCACGCGCCGTATACCTGTTCGTGCAGCACCACGGCGCCCACCTCGGCGTCGACCAGCTCGGCGGCCCGCTCCACCGCCAGCGCGATCGCCGTCGGTTCGTCCGCCGCCGCGGTCACCACAGCGAAGTAGTCCGTGAGCTGGTGCATCGACCAGGAGACCATGGTCAGGCCAGGGCCAGCGTCACGAGCGTGAGGGCGTGGGCGCCGGATGAGCCCCGCACCCGCGCGACCTCGCCCATCGTGTAGAAACCGCCGAACGGCACCGCACCGCCCACCACGCCACGAATGGCCGCGACTTCCTCCCGGGTGCCGTCCGGGCCGAGCTCGCCGCGCCGGCCGCCGCAGTCGAAGGTGAAGACGCCCAGGGGCGCCGCTCCGCCGAGCGCGTCGACCGCCTGGGCGCAGGACTGCGCGGCCCCGCCGATCATCGCCTGGTACTCGCTGTCCATCAGCCAGCAGACCGCTTCCTGCGGTACCGGCGCCGACGCGAGGAGCGACCGGTCGTTCTCGTCGCCGCCGTGCAGCACCCGGATGTCCTCGCCGTTGCGCCGGGACAAGCCCAGCGCCAGCAGGGAGGCGTCTCCCTCGAAGAGGTCGGCGGCCGTGGCCGCGCCCCGTCGGCGCAGCAGCACGTCGAGAGCGGGCTCGCCGTCCAGCTCGAAGACCCGGCCGCCGTCGCTGCGGGTGGCCACCATCGCCGGTTCGGTCCGTTGCCAGCCGTGCGCGATGCCGACCCCGAGCGGCGCGTCGGAACCGAGCGCGATCCCCACCACCGCGCCGGACAGCACCTGGTCGCCCTGGAACTGGAAGGAGCGCCGCGAGCCGTGATCGTCACCGGAGAAGCCGCCGACCAGCGGCACCGCCGCGCCGAGCACGGAGTAGGCGCCCCGGACGACCTCGTGCGGGTCACCGGTCAGGCCGTCGCAGAGCAGCATCAGCGTGGTGTACGGCCGGTCCATGCCGGTCATCGCCGCGGCCACGTCCGCCCCGGCCGCCCGGTGCCCGTGCGCACCGACCTGCGCCGCCCGGGTTCGTACCGTGAAGCCGTCACCGCCCAGCGCGATGACCGCGACCGAGCCCAGCGTCGCGCCGCCCGTGGACGACAGCTCGCCCAGGGTGGTACAGCCGATGATCTCCGCCGCCGGGCCCGCCTCGGACCGGACCGCGGCGAGCAGCGCGGTCAGGTCATGGCCGGTGGAGCAGAAAACGAAAACAGCCTTGGCGGTACGCCCACCGAGCGCCGTGGCCACAGCCTCGGCGCCGGCCTTCACGGAATCCGGCGCGGCGCTGTGGCCGGCGCCGAACCACCGCCCTTTGACAGTCTGCACGTTCTCCCGATCGGCAGGCCGCGCCCCCCAACTGAGTTCTTCTCGTCGTGTCCTGACAGGCTGGGTGCGTGACTGACTCTGACCTTGCGCGGCAGGTCCGCGACGTGAGCCGGCTGACCGGCGAGTTCGTGCTCCGCTCCGGCCGCACCGCCACGGAATACTTCGACAAGTACCAGTTCGAGGCCGACCCGGTGCTGCTGGACCGGCTCGCCGAGCAGATGGCGGTGCTGATCCCCGAGGGCACCGAGGTGCTGGCCGGGCTGGAGATGGGCGGCATCGCGGTGGTGACCGCGCTGGGCCGGCACGCCAGACTCCCGTGCGCGTTCGTCCGCAAGCAGGCCAAGCAGTACGGCACCGCCCGGCTCGCCGAGGGCGCCGAGGTGGCCGGCCGCCGGGTGCTGGTGGTCGAGGACGTCGTCACCTCCGGCGGCCAGGTGGTCATCTCGACCGGCGAGCTGCGCAAGCTCGGCGCGCACGTCGACCACGCGCTGTGCGTGATCGACCGGCAGGAGGGCGGCGCCGAGGCGCTGGCCCAGGAGGGCATCCGGCTGCGGGCGCTGCTCACCCGCGCCGATCTGTCATAGCCAGGACCCACTCCAGGTAGGCGGGATTCCCCCCGAGCACCGGTACGGCGAGCACACACGGCACGTCGTACGGGTGCTCGGCGTCGGCCCGCGCCACGATCTGTTCGACCAGCGTGACCCGGGTGTGCAGGGCGACACGGGCCTCCTGCTCGTCGTGGACCGCGCCCTCCCAGCGGTAGACGGAGCGGATCGCGGCGGTCTGATGCCCGCAGGCGGCGAGCCGGTCCTCGACGAGCCGGCGGGTGAAGCCGGCCAGCCAATCGGCGTCGGCGGCGGTGATCACCACCTCGCAGACCTGCTCGCCGGGCACGGCTCAGAGCTCGCAGTTGACGTAGCTGCCGGGCTCGCCCGGGAGGCAGAGGTCGTCGTCCGGGCCACCGTCGAGGTCGCCGCCGACCCGGTCGTCGTCGGGGTCCTGCTCGACGGGCGGGCCGCCGTCCGGCACCACCGGCACGGTCCAGCCGTACAGCTTGTCGTTGCCGGGCCCGCCGGACACCTTGTCGAAGCCGTCGCCGCCGACGACCAGGTCGGCGCCGGTGCCGCCGAAGAGGGTGTCGTTGTCGAAGCCGCCGTACACCTCGTCGTCGCCGGCGCCACCATCGACAGTGTCCTTGCCGTTCCAGCCCTTGAGCAGGTCGTTGCCGCCCAGGCCGGCGAGCACGTCGTTGCCGCCGTACCCGTTGAGGGCGTTGGCGGACGCGTTGCCGGTCAGCCGGTCGTTGCCGGGGCCACCCTCCAGGCCCTCCACGTCGAGGCCGATGCTGTCGTGCTCGCCGCTCTCGCCGTCGTCGCCGCTGCGCCCGTCGGCGTCCGCGATGATCGCCTTGGTGCGGTTGCCGTAGGCGAGCCAGTCGAAGCCGGTGCCGCCGTGGAAGACGTCGGCGGACTTCACGCCGTCGTAGATGTGGTCCTCGCCGGCGCCGGCCCAGACCGTGTCCTTGCCGGCGGCGGGGTCGATGGTGTCGTTGCCGGTGCGCCCGACCAGGGTGTCGTTGCCGTCGCCACCCTCGAGGCGGTCACCGCCGTCGCCGGCGTCGAGCAGATCGTTGCCCGCCCGGCCGCGGAGCGTGTCGTCGCCGGCGTTGCCGTACAGCTTGTCGGCGCCGGTGCCGCCGTCGAGCAGCTCGATGGCCGCGCCGCCGGTCAGCTTGTCGTTGCCGGAGCCGCCGTACACGTTGAACCGCAGGCCGGTCCGGTTGACGAAGGAGTCGTTCTGGTCGCCGAGCGTCACGATGACCGTGCCGGGGTTGGCGACCGTGCACGTGACGACGGTCTTGTGCCCGGAGACGGCCCGGCAGCCCTTGCCGGCCTTGAGCGAAACCGTGTCGTCGAAGGTGATGGTGGTGCCGGAGCGGGTGACGACCAGCTGGTTCTTCTTGCCGTCGGCCGCTTTGTACTGCAGGTAGGTGCCCACGGCCACGGTGCCGGTGGCGGCGGCCTGCGCGGGTGCGGCGAGGAGCAGGGATCCGAGGCCCAGCATGGCGCTGAATCCCAGGGCTGGCAGGGCTTTGTCACGCATACGTTTCCCCCATGGCGGCGTCGACTGGCCGACAAGATACGCCATCCCGGCAAGGTCCGGTGTCCACAATGGGACTTCAGCCGTCGGTGGCGGACGCCTCCCGCGCGGCGGCTTCGAGGCGGTCCCGATAGGAGCCCCACGACGCCTGGTCGAAGCCCGGCATGTTGTCGCTGCCCGCCCCGGCGCCGGCCGCCCCGTCGATGAGCTCGCGAACGATGTCGGCGTGGCCCGCGTGCCGGTTGGTCTCGGCGGTCATGTGCACGAGGATCTGGTGCAGGGTGACCTCGTTGGTATCGGCCGGCCACCACGGCACGCGCCCGCGGGCGTCCAGCGGGAGTGCGGTGATGGTAGCGTCCGCGTGCGCCCAGACCCGGTGGTAGAAGCCGACGATGCTGTCCCGCGACTCCTCGGCGGTGGCCCACATGTCGGCGTTCGGCTCGGCACCCTCGTCCAGCCACGGCAGCGCTTCACCGAACGGCCGCCCGAAGGTCGCCCCGAAATACCCCGCGGCGACGCCGGCGACGTGCTTGACCAGACCGAGCAGATTGGTGCCGGTCGGGACGAGCGGGCGGCGCACGTCGTACTCGGAAAGCCCGTCCAGCTTCCAGAGCAGGGCTTCCCGGGCGAGCCGGAGGTAGTGGGCGAGATCCGATTTCGGGTCCGACACGGTCATGCCGCCGAGGATCGCACAGGGCGTTATCGTGCTCCGCATGCGTGCTGCCGGTTGGCTCGACGACACCCGGGCTTCCTACGACACCGTGGCCGTCAGCTACGCCGGCCTGCTGCGCGAGGCGCTCGCCGGCGAGCCGTTCCAGCGGGGCCTTCTGGGGCTCTTCGCCGAGCTGGTACGCGCCCGGGGAAACGGGCCGGTCGCCGACATCGGCTGCGGCCCGGGCCGGATCACCGGATACCTGCGGGGCATCGGCCTGGACGCGTTCGGCATCGACCTGTCACCCGCGATGATCGAGGTCGCCCGGCGGGACCATCCCGGGCTGCGCTTCGAGGTCGGCTCCATGACGGAGCTCGACCTGCCCGACGAGTCCGTGACCGGCCTGCTGGCCTGGTTCTCCCTGATCCACGTGCCGGACGACGAGGTGCCCAAGGTCCTGAGTGAGTTCTTCCGGGTGCTCCGGCCGGGCGGGGCCTTGCTGCTCGGCTTCCACGCGGGTGCGGGAAAAGTGCTCAAAACCGAGGGGTACGGAGGCCACCCGATGAAGGTCTATGTCCATCGCCGCTCGACGGCTCAGGTCGCGGGCCGGCTGACGGCGGCCGGGTTCACGGTCGAGGCCGAGATGACCCATCACCCGGCCCCGCACATCGAGGGTGGCTTCGCCTTCGCCCACCGGTGAGGTGTGCGCGATTCACCGGTTGCCGCAACTCGCGGCCATTTCCGCGTTGTCCGGCGGTAGTGTTTGTTGATGGGTCAGCCAACGGCCGCTGAATCGTCCGATCGCGACCTCGCGATCGACAAAATGCGGCTGTCGCCCCTACTTTCCTCACGTTTTGCGCGCACCCCGGTCCGTATTGGGGTGGTTGACGGCATTGTCGACGCGCAGCACCCCGACCTGACGACTTCCGCCATTCGCACCATCGGCCCCCTTGGTGAAGTGCCCCGAGGTATGGGGTCGTCGCATGCGACTTTCGTGGCGGGCGTCATCTGCGCGAATGCGGGGTCGCGGGTGCCGGGGATCTGCCCGAATGCCCACATCCTGAATTACCCGGTTGCCGCGCGGCGTGCGGGCTCGCCCGATGAACTGGACGCCGACTCGATGCTGACAGCGATCGAGAGCTGCGTCAGTCTCGGGGCGATGATCGTCAACCTCAGCATTGAACTCGTCCGCCCCGGTCCGCGCATCGAGCGCCGTTTTGCCGACGTCATGAACTACGCCGCAGCACAAGGCGTTCTTGTCGTCCGGGCAACGGGAAACGACGCCACCACGTCCGGCGGCCTGGCGCGGCAGCACGCCTGGCCGATCCGGGTCATCGCCTATCTCGCCGACGGCAGGCCGACGAACCGGACTCACGTCGGGAGCACCCTCGGATGCCAGGGAGTGGGGGCACCGGGCTGGCCGACCCTCGGACTGGACCTCGCCGGCGGCTACCAGATGCTGCGCGGGACGAGCGTCGCGACGGCCTATGTGTCAGCGGCGCTGGCCCTGCTCTGGTCGGCGTATCCCGACCGCTCGGCGGCGAGCATCCGCCGGGCCGTATCGATCCAGAGTCGTCAAGCACCGCGTGCCGTTCCCGCGCTGCTCGACATGTCCGCAGTCCAGAAGGAGTTGGAGGGGCAATGACCGAACAGGACAAAAACGTCGCCCCCGGCGTGCCGACGAGAACAGTGCGCCTGCCCGGGTTCCTGATCGAGGAGCAGGTCGGACTCGGTGACGTGATCTCACGCGCCACCCGCGCGTTCGGTTTCACACCGTGCGGCGGCTGCAGGCGCAGAGCGGCAGCACTGAACCGGCGTGTGCAGCTGGCGCCACGCCACGCGCCCACTTCGCACTCCTCGCCCACCGGGAGCCGAGATGTCCGCTGACACCGCCTCGGCAGACGTGTCGTCCGCCCGCCCGCCATCCACCTGCCCTTCATGCGGCGATCACGCCGGAGCTGTGGCGTCCCCTTCGTACGTCTACGCGATGGGCAGAATCGAACCACGTTTTCCACTGCTCAGCCTCGAGAAGGAGTTCACCCAGGCCGCCGGCCGGACCTCATCGGAAGGGTTGACCGACAGAGAGCTGTTCCTGTCCGTTCTCTCCCGCCCGGAGAATCGCTACCTCGCCAACCAGTTGTGCTGGGTGTTCACCATCTCCGATCTCGACACCTATCTGTTGTATCCGCGGAATCCGGTCGACATGGAGGTCTTGGTGGCCTCGCTGCGATCACGGCCACGCCCCACCGATGTTGATGTGGTGGTCGGTATCCGGGGACCCGTCGCACCGCCCGAGGTGTGCAATGGGCTGATGGTGCCGCTCGTCGGTTTCACCCAGATCTACTCTTTTGATTACGACTCGTTCGTCGCAGCCGTCCCGAAGCCGGCGAAGGTCAACGAGAAGGCCTTTGACGGCGCGGTCGAGGAGATCCTCGACCGGGTTCTGAGGATGGCCGACAACGTCGGCAATCTGGACGAGCACCGAGCGATCAACTATCTCGCGCTGCGTTATCCGGCCCTGTACGCGAAGGCATACGAGTTGTTCGCGGCGGGAGTCACCCTCGACGCTCTTGACGTCCAGCCGTCCGGGGCGGGGATGACGAGAAACCTCATGGACGTCATCTTCTCCTTCCGGAACCGCTCCACGAACTTTGTCGAGAAGTGGTCCGCGCGGGTGGACGTCACCGAGGAGTTCCCGTTCCTCGTGACCGGGCTGGGCGCCTACTTCCACGCCTAGCGGAGATGGAGATGCTGATGCGCGTTCCCCCCATGACGGCCGAGAGATCGCTGTACACCAGCACACGCCGGTACCGGTCCTCAGGACCCGGCCGGAGCCGCCGCAGCGGCAGCGTCGGACTGGCCTACCACCCGACCGCGGGGCCGATGGCCGAGTGCAATGACTGCGTCAACGGCTGCGTCAAGAACCTCGGCTACTGCTCCGCGGGCGCGGCCGCGATCGTGGCCGGCTGCATCTTCCCGCCCGCCTGCCCAGCCGTCATCACTGCCGCCGCCCTCGCACAGGCGAGCTGCGACGCAGTCTCCGCCGTCTGCTCCTCGGAGTGCGCCGCCTCGGAGTGCTGCCCGCACCACTGCTCCGGCGTGCCCAACGTCTTCGACCTCGGCGGCGGCTGCTGCGACGCGGGAGAGCACTGCGTGGCCGAGGACGACCCGAACTCGCGGCACGGCTGCTGCCCGGCCGACCAGGCAGTCTGCGCCGGCTCCTGTTGCGCCAAGGGCGAGGTGTGCTGCGCCG
The DNA here is from genome assembly GCF_044465625.1 of Actinoplanes sp. NPDC049599. Classification (NCBI taxonomy): domain Bacteria; kingdom Bacillati; phylum Actinomycetota; class Actinomycetes; order Micromonosporales; family Micromonosporaceae; genus Actinoplanes; species Actinoplanes sp. NPDC049599. The sequence continues at coordinate 196,818 of NZ_JBITLX010000008.1, read as the reverse complement.
GCGAGTGTCACGACCCCTCAACCGGGACGTGCACGGCAGGGGGCTGGTGCTCATATCCGTCGCATGTGTGCCCCGACGGCACCTGCTGTCCCCCGTTCAGCCATTGCGACGGCCACGGCGGATGCTTCATACCCAAGCCGCCTCCTCCGCCCCCGCCGCAGGTGATGTGCCAAACGGGGTGGCGGCCGTGCGGGTCGCATTGCTGCCCACCAGACCTCAAGTGCTGCAGTATCGGAGGCGGCGAAACGGCCTGCATGACCAACTGCCTGCACTGAGCCGGCCGCCCGGGCGCGGTGCACGACAGACAGCATCAGGGGTCACTTCCAAGACTGAAAGTGGCCCCTGGGCTGGACGGGTGGCCGGATTTGAACCGACGCCTCTTCGCCCCGAATTAGGATCATGATCCGCCGACATCCCCAACAATGTCCGATTCGCAGACCTGCTGTTCGTCTGTCGGCACTACTTCGGGGAACCCAGATCGCAAGGTACGTCGCACTACGTGTTCAAGATGCCGTGGCCTGGCGACCCTCGGGTCAACATCCAGGACAAGGGTGGGAAGGCGAAGCCCTACCAGGTCAAACAGGTCCTGACCGCGATCAAGAAGTTGGAGGAACGATCGTGAGCGTGGCGGATCACTACACCTACCGAGTTCACTGGTCGACGGAAGACGGTGAGTACCTCGGCACCGTGGCTGAGCTGCCGTCAGTGTCGTGGCTGGCCGAGGACCGCATGGAAGCCTTCATCGGCATTCAGCGCGTGGCCGAGGAGATCGTCGCCGACATGCAGACGTCGGGTGAAGAACCCCCCGTCGCCATCGCCGACAAGCGCTACTCAGGAAAGTTCCAGGTCCGCGTTCCCGAAGAAGTCCACCGCCGCCTCGCGATACGCGCCGCAGAGCAGGGGGTCTCGCTGAACGCGCTGGCGTCCTCCCGACTTGCCGGAGCCTGACTTTCAGCATTTGACGAGCCACAAGGTGGCCGTACTCCAGGACGGCCGGATGGGGCACTTCGACGGCTCGGTCCAGGCGCGCTACTCCCACATCACGCCGGCCATGCGCCATCAGTTCCTCGCCCAACTGACGAGGCTGTGGAAGGCCGCCTTGGATGCCCGGCTCGCGATGGCGTCGCACTCCCCGGTCGTCGTCCTGGACCGGCTTCTTGAGGCTCGCCGGAAAGAGGTCGGGGAGTGAGAAACAAGATCCACTCCCAGAGCAGGCTGGAAGCAATTCAGGGCCGGTCCTCCGCGTGGAGGACCAGCCCTGAGCTGGTGTTTCAAGGGTCGGGGTGGCCGGATTTGAACCGACGGCCTCTTCGTCCCGAATTAGGATCATGATCAGCCGGCATCCCGCGCTCTACCCAGAAGGCCAGGTCACGGCGTTGGTGTGCGTCGGGATGATCAAGCCTGTGAAGGTAGACCTCTCAAGATCTACTCCCAGATCACTCCCAGGATGCCAGCGGCGGCTGGCCTTGGAGGCCCCATCGACTGCAGCTCCGGCACGAGGTGTTCCCTCGCGGCTGAGACGCCTTCTACGCGGCCAATTCAGTAGCGACTCGCTACTGGCAAGTCCGCGTGCTCCATCAAAAACTCACAAGGAATCGTCATTCGCTGAGCTAGGTTTCGATGGCGTTATCCGAACGACGCCATTAGGTGCGTATGCGAACCAAGCGTTTTCACCGTGGGCCACCAACGAGGCGTCGCTACTACGACCGCCAGTCGCTGACCTTCGCGCAATGGATCTTATAGCGTGGCGCGCATGCGATAGAAGGTATGCAGCCACGGTCGCAAATAGGAGAGTTAGCAGAATGATGATCGTAAAGTACGCCAAATCTGTGATGTAGAACTTGCCCACAATCCATATGGCCAGTGATCCCGCTCCTGCCAGCGTGGCTATAATCAACATAGCCGTAAGGCCGAACAAGAATGGCACCACATGTGTCTGATCATCGCGGCGCAATGCGACGTCCCGACGTTGGTAGATGACATTACTGTCTTCGTTGCGAAGCTTGGCACCCTTCCAGTTGTGCCAAGTGCCTCCGTTCGCCGCGAAGGCAAACGAGATGGATTCACCAGGGTCTAGCTGACTGACTTTGTATCGCGGGCCCGCGAATGCCGGATCTTTATTTGTGATGTCCTGCACCCCCATCTCCGGATCGGGGCTGGGGTCTATTTCGCGCTGCAAGATCTCGGCATCGTCAGGAAATTCGAACCGTACAGTCTGATTCTTGATAGACATGTTGCCGGCATTGGTGATCGTGTAACGCAAGCTAACTAGGCGGTCGACTTCGCGGCCTTGGTAGCTTATCTTTATTCGGCCAGCCTGTGTTGCGCCATAACTAAGTTCCGGCTCTTCTAACTTTAGATCCCACGCCAATATGGTCCGCAAGCCGCGTCTCGACTTGACTATTTCTAAAAAATACCCGCTCACAAATCCAAGAAGCGCAGCTATTACGGGAGTAATTAGCTTGCTCGACGACCAATCGGCAGTGTTTTCCGAGGCGGCGGCGATGAGAGAAGAGAACATGCCTGCAATCTACAAGAGATGGACGAATCTTCGTAGATAGGCCCGGCCGAATTTTGCCGTCTGTTCGCCGACAAGCGACTCAACCCTTGCGAAGCCGGATCAGTAAACCGTTGCCATCCCGTCCGCCGTCGACCCACCCACCGGGGAGCAGGCCTGGCCCAGGGCGCCAAGGTGGAGCGCCCTACCGGACGTACGACCTTGGCGCCCTGGGCCAGGCCTGCTCGGCTTGGCCTGGATCGACGGCGGAGGGGAATCCCAGAAGCTTGAAGAGCCCCCGCCGGAGGCAGGGACTGGATCTGGCGCCATCCGAGAGCGTTGGCCGGTGCGCCGGCCGATGCCGGCCGGAGGCCGCCAGCAGGCCGAGCGCGTCCGGCCGCGCCGCGCTTGCGCGGCGCCTTGATTCAGAAAAGATCTATTCGGCAGTAGGTCGTGATCTCGCGTGTCCCGTCACGGCTGATGCTTGACACTCGCGTCCCACCTGATGCTTGACATGATCACCGTTCGGCTTCTTGATCTCGTGTTTGTTGCGGCAGCACGAGCATCTGGGGGCCGGGATTGGCACTGGTGGGAATGTCGATCGTGGAACAGCGGTATCAGGCCGTGATGGCGGTCCTGGCCGGTGATCCGGTCGTGGAGATAGCGGCGAAGGTGGGGGTGTCGCGGCAGAGCGTGCATGCCTGGTTGCGCCGTTATGCCGAGGAGGGTCTGGCCGGTTTGCAGGACCGGTCTCACCGGCCTGAGAGCTGTGCTCATCAGGCGTCGCCGGAGGTGGAGGCGTTGGTGTGTGAGCTGCGCCGGCACCACCCGAAGTGGGGGTCACGCCGGATCGCCTTCGAGCTCGGCCGTCATGGCTGCCCTGGTGAGGTGCCGTCGCGGATGACGGTCTATCGGATCCTGATCCGTCACGGGTTGATGACCCCGGCCCGACGGCGGCGGGGCCGCAAGGACTACGTGCGCTGGGAACGGGACCGGCCGATGGAGTTGTGGCAGATGGACATCGTCGGTGGGATCTTCCTGGCCGATGGGACCGAGGTCAAGGTCGTGACCGGCGTCGACGACCATTCCCGCTATTGCGTGATCGCCTCGGTGACCCGTCGGGCCACCGGCCGGGCGGTCTGTCTGGCTTTCGCCGGGGCGTTGCAGCAGTTCGGGGTGCCGGAGGAGGTGCTGACCGACAACGGCAAGCAGTTCACCGCCCGGTTCGGTAACGGCGGTGAGGTGATGTTCGACCGGATCTGCCGGGAGAACGGCATCATCCATCGGCTCACCCAGCCGGCGACTCCGACCACCACCGGCAAGGTCGAACGATTCCACCAGACCCTGCGGCGAGAGCTGCTGGACGATGTGGCGACCTGGACCGACATCGACCAGGTGCAGGCGGCGATCGACGTGTTCCGACACGAATACAACACCGACCGGCCGCACCAATCCCTCGACATGGCGTTCCCCGCCGACCGGTTCCGCCCGGCCGGGCCGAGCCCGGTGCCGGTCAAACTGCCGGCCTCGCTGGCGGTTTCGGCCGAACCGGTGCCGGCGCCGACACCGCAACTGCAGGCGATCACGCTGCCGGCGACGACGTGGTCGGGTGAGGCGGTCGAGTTCGACCGGGTGGTGCCGCCGTCGGGGAACCTGATGGTCTGCCAGCGGCAGTTCTGGCTCGGCCCGGCCCGTTCCGGGGTCACGGTGACGTTCTGGGCCGACACCGACGTCATCCACCTGCTGATCGCTGGTGCCCGGATCAAGTCGATGCGATCGCATCTGTCGGTCAACGACCTCGCCGCTCTGCTGCGTCAGGGCGGCCGACCCGCCGGCCCGCCGCCGTTGCCCCCGACCGAGCCTGGTGCGGCGGTCGAGGTGGACCGGACGGTGAACCGGGCCGGGACCGTGTCGCTGGGCCAGCACCTGATCCTGGCCGCGGAGATCCTCGGCGGGCGCCGGGTCGGCATCCGGATCGAGCCGGCCACCCTGACCTTCTTCGACCTCGACACCCGCCAGCTACTACGGACCCGGCCGAACCCGCTCACCCCGGCCGACATCAGCCGCCTACGCGGTGTCCGCCCCGCCGGCCCACCACCTCAACCCGCGACCGGACCGGTCCAGGTCCAGCGCCGGGCGTCGAATTCCGGCGTGGTCATGGTCGTCGGGCAAAAGGTCGCCCTCGGCCGCGTCAACGCCGGAAAGACCGTCACGATCGAGGTCACCGACACCGACCTGGCCATCCACACCGACGCCGGGCCACAAACCGTCCGACGCACCAACCAGCAGCCGATCCGTAGCATCAAAGCCCACCGGCCCCGCAAGGCCGACCCCAAAACCTAGACCAACCGTCAAGCCAGAGCTGGGACGGAAACGTCAAGCATCAGGTGGGACTAGACAGTCGTGATCTCGCGTCGTGATCTCGCGTGATCTCGCGATGTCCCGTCGATTGATGTGCGACACGCGTTCGTCAGGGTGATCGAGGCTAACCTTCTGATCCGTAGGGTGCGAGTGTTCCTGTCAGCTAGTGTGATCCTGTGCCGGTTGGGCATTAACGTCCAGTAACTGGCGCTGCCCGCACGCTGCAGCGATATCGGATACTTCCCCAACGCGGGTCGCCCATTCCTCATCCGCGGGCGACTGAATACATCATTCCCACTAGGTGCCCATACAGATAACGTTGACGGAGCGAGGCCCCAAGCGGAGCCCAGGAGACCATGCCGGAAAGGCGGTATAAATCATGTCATCTCGCCGAGACCCAACTTATCCCGAGCGCAGTGCGGTGCAATGGATGGATCCTAATGGCGGACTCGCGAGCTTGAAGGGAGCAACCGAGGGCAACTTCGCTATCGGCGCTGATTACAGTGAGATGGGAGCTGATCATAAAATCGCATCGTTCGGAATGAGCGCATGTCGCGTAGCCGATTTCGGGAAGCTTGAGAAAGTGATTCAACGTTCCATCTCCCGGCATGCGCCGGCCGCGGATAAGAGAACCGCAGAAATACACCTGAAGCAGTTGACGAGCGGCCAGTCGAGAGTGAAGTCGGAGTATCATGAGCTTGATACACAGCTCAAGCTGCAAGCCTTCTTGCTCGATCTAGCTCGTAGTATTAAGAAATATGTGCCGTTCAGCGTGGCTGGGGTAAGACGAGTGGCTCAAGCCGAAACTAAGGGCTACCGAGTTGGCGAGCTCCTGACCGAAGTGACTTCTCAAACGAATATTTGGTTGTCCATAAAACACGGAGAAGTGATAGGAGAATCTAACAAGATTCAACTTGACAAAGGGGACGGCGTTAAATTGACTCGCCCCACTCAGAGGGGAGGGATATCGAGAGGGTTGAGCCAGGATTTCGGCCCGGATTTGCAGCCAATTTCGAACCCGATCTGTGAGTACGTCGATAGCAAAGACTCCCGAATCGTGCAGATTGCCGACTTCGTCGCCTATGTTGCGGGGCGCCTTGTACTAAAGTATGCGAAGCTAACCACGATTGACTCGCAGGATATGGTCCCCGCCGTGCAACGAGAGTACAACTTTTACCACAAGTTGGCCGAGTACCTGAACCTGAATATTTTCTACTGTGCAGTCCTCGACGACGAGTGTCACGAGTTCGAGCCATGGGAGCTTTCACTATGTGACGGCCTCGAACAACTACCACGAGGTCGTCAGGCACTCTCTCTGGCCAAAATTGCGATAAGGCTGCCGATGATCGACGGCCAACAGGACCAGGGATTTGTCAAACTGCAGCGCATACGGGGGGTGGCGCGTTAGTTAGCTCTGACGTAGCGCCAGGCAGTCGCGACGCCGGTCTCGAGCCGACGGCGAAGCGCGTGTAGATGGCGCCGTTACGCAGGTGCGCCAGGAACTAGAGAGCCCCGCCGGAGGCGTAGTAACGCAGCCAGCCATCGGCCTGTCACACGCGCTACGGCCATGTGGGCAGCTCGGTCGCGTCGCCCAGGCCGGGCCGGTTGGCTGCCGTGCAGGCCCCTTAACCCCCAAACACCGTCTCTGTCGTGTCGCCGCGGCCCGACCTCCCGCTGTTACACGCCAGCCAACGGGCTGGTTGCATGTCTGGGCCAGAGTGACAGCGGCGGCACGGGCTCGCCCCAGGCGGCGGCGTGAGCGGCCCGCTTCGGGCCGCCTTGAAGACTTACGGAATGTTTGAATGAGATCGACGGCCCGGCGGGGCCCACTAATGGCCGTTGCATCGAGCGTTCTCGGCTGACTCGCCAGCCACCGGGCGAGTTAAGATCGGCGCCATGATCCGAGCTGTAGTATTCGACGTCGGTGAGTGTCTGGTCAATGAGGCCCGGGAGTACGGCACCTGGGCTGATTGGCTCGGGGTGCCTCGTCACACCTTCTCGGCAGTGTTCGGTGCGGTGATCGCGCGGGGTCAGGACTACCGCGAGACGTTCCAGGTGTTCCGGCCCGGCTTCGATTTGACCGAGGAGCGGGAGGTGCGGGCGGCTGCGGGTAAGCCGGAGTGGTTCGGTGAGGACGACCTCTACCCGGATGTGCGGCCGGCGTTGACTGCTCTGCGGAAGGCCGGTCTTTGGGTGGGGATCGCGGGCAACCAGACAGTGCGGGCCGGCGGTCTGCTGCGGTCGATGGATCTGCCCAGCGATATGATCGCAACGTCGGACGACTGGGGCGTGTCGAAGCCGGACGTTGGTTTCTTCGATGCGGTGGCGAAGGAGACCCCGTGCGGGCCGGAAGAGACGTTGTACGTCGGTGACCGGCTGGACAACGACATCCGACCCGCAGTCGCGGCGGGCTTCAAGACGGCTTTGATCCTTCGGGGTCCGTGGGCGTCGATCCAGCAGAACGACCCGGAGGCGGACCGGTTGGCGACGATGCGGATCATGTCGCTGGCCGAGTTGCCTGAGCGGATCGCGGCGTTCAACGGCGAAGCGCGCTGAGCGTGGTCTGCCAGCCGTAGAGGCGGTCGTCGAGCTGGCGGACGCAGTCGGTGTCGGCCCACGGTTGCAGGCCCTGGCGGACGTCGCGGATGCGTTCCATTCCCGTGGCATACCAGGTGATCCCGAGTTGGTCGAGTGCTGCCTGAGCGTGGGCGCACGCTTCGTCGGGGTGTTTGCGGGCGACCTCGACGGCGGCCAGGTCGCCGAGGATGACGGTGCGCTGTTTGCCCTCGTCGGCGGGCAGCGCTTCCAGGGCCGCGCTGAGGGTGTCGTGGGCCTGGGCGTGACGCCCGGCCTTGAGCTGGGTGTTGCCCTTGAACGCGGCCAGCCGGACCGGGGAGAACCAGGTGAACCACTCGGGCGAGTGGTGCTCGCTGCCGGTGGTGAGGACGCTCTCGGCGTGGGCGATGGCGCGGAGGGCGTCCTTGGGGTGGCCGCAGCGGGTGTCGCACTCGGCCTCGACGGCGTCGATCCAGGCGAGGAACTCGGCTGAGGCCGGACCGCGCCGGGCGTAGGTGCGGGCGGCCCGGAGGCGTTCGGCTGCCTCGTCGCGGCGCTGTGCCCAGCCGGGGATGAAGGCAGCGTGAGCGAGGATCGCGGCGCCCAGGAGCGGATCGTTGGCTTCGCCGGCGGCTTGCAGCGCGCGCACGTAGGTGGCGTCGGCTTCGTCGGGCTGGCGGAGGTCGAAGAACTCGATGCGTCCAGCGAGCAGCAGCGACTCGGCCAAGGCGGTGGCAAGCACACGCCGGGCGACGCCTGTTGTCTCCGCGAGCAGGTGAAGGCCGAGTCGCGTGTGCTCAGCGACCGTGGGGTGCAGGTGCGCGGGTTGAACGCTCCAGTAGAGCCGGCGGTGAGCAACCGTGATGGTGGTGTAGTCGGCGCCGATGGTGGGCGGCTGCACTGCGGCGGTCGGCTGAGGCAGCGGAAGACCGGCCGGGACAGGGGTTGAAGTGTCCCGGCCGGCGGGGGCGGCTTGACCGGCTGCCCGCTCGGAGACCTGCCATGGCGGGGTGAAGCCGAGTTGCTCGACCGGCATTTGCAGGAGGTGAACGAGGAGCCGCTGGTGGTCGGCTCGCGGCCAGGGCGGAGCGGGAGACTCCCACCGGCGGATCTGGCGCACGCTCACCTCCATCGAGCCCAGGCCGATGCGTGGGGCAGCTTGGGTGAGAGCGTTGGCGAACGCCTGCTGAGAGGCGTAGCCGGCGTGCTGCCGGGCAGCTTTGAGACGGGTGTTGCCGGAGGACTGAGTCATGTCCTGTGCCTCCTCTGTGGGGGATCAACTCTCCACCACGGTAGAACAGAACCGTCCTCATCGAGGACTCCGATCCCGCAGGATGGCATTCTTGCCGTAGAAAAGTCCTCTCTAAGTCCTCTCAGTGGCCTTCTTGTCCCATGTGGAGTGGGCCACTCTCGTGGCATGAGTGACAACGGGGCTACGCCGAGTACCTCACGAGCGGACGATGTCTCGTTCTTGTTCCGCGATGAGGATCCCGGAAGGTCCCCGTCCGCGAGCCGATGCCCTGGTTGCGAGGGCAGGGGGTGGAAGGTCGTGACCGCCTTCCGCGTGGTCCCTGTGGCCGAGCGGCCTGTTGCCGTGGCACAGGGCGGCTGCCTGGACTGCGCCGGGACGGGAAAGGTCGCAGATCGGCCGACCGGCCCTCACTCATGAGACGCAACGGATCCGCGCGCCGGGGTTCCCGTGACAGCGCCGATCCGTCCAGCCGGCACCGGGGCGGACGCTGCGTAGCCAGCCAATCCCCCGATCTGGACGGTAATCGCCGTCCGCCTCGGTGCCCTTCCATCAGGGAGCGGCCCCACATGAGTGGACTCGATTCTCACGACTACGGCAGCGCAGCGCGGTACCGCATGTCTCAGTCGGCGCAAGAGCTGATAAGGCGGCTCGCGAGTCGGCTGCTCACCGACCATCCGCGCGGAGCCGACGGCTTCTGCCTGACCTGCCGGCCCTGTCGTCCTTACCCCTGTGCTGCGCGACGCCTCGCGATCGTCGGCCTGGTCACGGCAGGCCGACGGCACCCGCTGGTCCGACCGACGCCAACTGCGGCGGGCAGCCGATCTTCCGGGCCGGACGGGCCGCGATGAGCGCTCGGAAGCGTCCGGAACTGCTGGTCCAGGTCGGCGACCTGGTCGAGATACCGGAGGCCGACTACTGCTACGGCGTCGGCGTGCTGAAAATGCGCGTCACTGCCATGACCGTCACGCCGCAGGAAGTCCCCCGCCTGGAGTGGGTTCGCTTGATCGGCGTGCCGATCTACGGCCACGACCAGGAAGGCCCCGAGCGCGAAGCACTCGTCCGCGTGTCAGCCCTTCGTCAGCATCCACCAAAGCGGTGAAGGGCAATGCCGACGGAACCGACCTTGACCCGCGAGACATGCTCGTCATCCGCTATCGCTCGCTGGTGGCCCAACGGCACAACGAGGTACGCCGCGACGGACGAATCCTGCGGTGCAAGTGCGGGGACGTCCTGCCATGTGTAGCCGTGTCGAGCCTGCTCAACGACATCGCGCTCGACGGCCAACGCGTCGTTGCGGCGGATCCGCGGAGCGCGGTCGGGGCAGAGTTCGATGTACCACCTGGCACGGCGGCCGGCTCGACAGAACCTTGGGACACCACCTAGTCTCTTGCTAAGACAAGCAGTCGTCTCTTCAACTTCGCAGGCAGGTGGGCCGGGTGCCGATCGAGGTCACTCCACCGAAATACATCACCATCATCAATGCGATCCAACAGCGGATCCAGGACGGCACCTACGCGATCGGCAGCACGCTGCCCAGCGAATCGCAGCTCGTCCAAGAGTTCGGCGTCTCCCGCCCCACCGTCGTTCGGGCGATGGAAATCCTTCGCCAGCAAGGCTGGGTTGACGCCCAACACGGCAAAGGACGGACCGTTCGCGAACGGCCCGTCACCGAGTCACGCGCCCTCCCCGCGCACACAACCGCCCTCCTGAACGCCACGGAGGTCGGTGACGTCACCATCCTGAACGCGGGCGAGGTCGCCGCCCCACCTCGCGCGGCGGCGGCACTGCGACTCCCCGAGGGCGCGACCGTCATCGCCCGCAGGCGCCTCATGCGTGTCGCCGGCGTCGGACCCGTCGAGCTGTCCACGGTCTACGTGCCGACCGCCCTGGCCGTCGACTCGGACGTTGCTGCGCCAGAGCCTTTGACCGGCGGTGTGCTGTCGCACCTGGCTGACCGGGCGGGCATCACCTTGGACCACGTTGTTGAACGGGTCTCTGCCCGCATAGCGACAGCCCAAGAGGCAAAGCTTCTGGAGCTACCCAAGCGAGACGCCCTGCTCACACTCCTGCTGACCGTGTGCGACTCAGCCGCGTTGCCGCTCCTAGCTGTGGACATCGTGATCCCGGCCAGTCGGCACGAGCTGGAGGACATCTTCCCTCTCCGCTGAGCCAAATGGTTATGTTCGCGTCAAACTACGTACCCTTCCGTCGGCCTCGTGCCGGGCCGGCGGGCTTGGGTGGGAGGCGTCAACTCTGTTGGCGGCCGTGCCGGGGCGACGGCGCGGCCTTCGGGCGACCGCACTTGACCTCTCTTCGCGATCTATTACCTCGCGACCCGCAGCCTGAAGTCTTGACGCCGGAGAGGACGCCCGACGCGATGGGCGCCAGCTCGTCTCTCCGTCGCGGCTGTGGGGTATCTCTGGCGTCGTCCTGCAAGCAGGTTCTCATTCCTCTTGGACCTGGTGCTTTCGGCGTGTAGAAAAGACGGTGCCGGCGAGCGCCCGCTCGCCGCTCGCTCCACCGCGGACTACGCCGAGCCCTGCCCCGGTCCGGGTGGCGCTTCATCCGCAATTGCGATTCAGAAACGGCACACGGGGGCAGGGACGGGGGACCCAGATTCGGTCTCACGGTGGAGCGCTGTTCGCGGCGTACCGCCGAGACCTCGGGGTGAAGCCACCAGCGGTGGCCGGGCATTTCCCGCCCGAACCCGACAGCTAACCTCGCAGGCGTGCCGAGAGGGATGAGGCCATGCACATGGCCGTCTGGGCGGCTGCTGCCGTCATCGCCACCCCGTTCTGTCGGCTCGCATTTCAGATAGCTGCTCTGGGCGTCGTGTATCACCTTGCACTTAAGGTGAGCGATCCTGACGCAGTCACGAAGGTGTCGAGCTTGGCGAGCACTTTGGGCGGGACTCCGCTGAGGTATCGACTCCGTAGCGCACCGCGCGTGCCACGCATGGGCGGCGGTGATCAAGGGACACAGCGGTAGGGCAGGGAGAGACCCGGTGGGCTGTTGCTACCGGGTCTTTCTGTCTTGGCCATTCTAGGTGGCGGTATCTCTGGCGTCGTCCGAGGAAACAGAAACACCCCAAGGGCCTCACGCCACCGAGAACGTGATAGCCGTCAGTGCGCATGGCATCTACATTGTGCTTATGTCCAAGGAGCAGGTCGTATTTGCGATCATCACAGGCGTCATTGCTCTCGCAGGGCTAGCGTGGACGATCGTTTGGGCGCTTCGTAGCTGGCGACACTCTGGTCCGATCATCGCCCTGAGGCTGGGTGTGGGTTACGTGTATGACCAACAAGACCAGCTCAACGTCACGTTTCCAAACGGTGCGACGCGCGTGATGCGGATCAACAAAGCCCACCCTGACCCGAAGCCAAGCCGGAGGCGCAGGGGCGCATCGAAGCTCAACCCGCGAGACAACACGAAACAGCCGGTCAACGCGGTCTTCGTGCAGAACCGCGGCCGTGCTGCCGTGACTATCCGCCGATGCGAGTATCTGTCACCTATGGGTGGGGCGGGGCTTCAATTCGAGCCGCAGCCTGCCGCAAGTCAGTGGGGAGACCTTCTGCCAAAGCGACTGGAGCCCGGCGACGAAGCGATCTTGGTGCACGAACGGACGCAGATGAAAGGCTTCTTGAACGGTGTGATGCGAGACCACGGTGTTAAGCAGACTCTCCTCCTTGCGGTCGTCACGATGGGTAATGGCTACGAAATATCGACCAACACGCCGCTTGTGGTCAGGGCCGACATGACCGATACCGCGTTTGCCGAGTTCGAGCCGAACTTCACCAAGGAGGCTGGAGAAGAGCCGATCGACGCCTTCCTGGATGTGTCCCCGAAGCGGCGGATGCCTTGGCGGCGGAAGCCGAAACAAACTCTGATTGCGCGCAATTACGCCGAGGACTAGTCGGCAGCGCGCTCCCACACATAGCCACGGCGATGGCTGGATCCCGTCCGCGCTGGTCGTCTCGCGGCCGAACAGCCGGTCACGACCCCCTGCAGCCGTTGAGTGACATGCATCACTGGGTGGCTTGGCGATGAGAGTTGCGGATCGATCGATCTCTGAGGCATCTTGATAAGACGAGTAGACGTCTTTGCTAGATGGTCAGGAGATTTGATGATTCCCAGCTCGATCAAGATCCCGGTGCCGTGGGAGTACGTCGCGCCGCATGGTGCGCTGTGCCTGGGCGTGGAGCCGGCTACGGACTTCGACAAGCGGGGCCAGGGCGATGACCAGATGCGGGACAAGGAGACCGGTGAGCGGGTGTGGCTGGTCAAGGTTCTCGACCTGGACCCGGAGGCGGGCAAGTTCGGTGCGTCGAAGGAACTCAAGGTCAAGGTCGTAGCCGCGCAGCAGCCGGTGCCGCCGACCTCGACGGTGCCGGGTTATCCGCCGTTGGTGGAGTTCACCGACGTGACGTTGACGCCGTACGTGGACTCGCAGAAGTGCAAGGGCAACGGCTCGAAGTGCCGGGCACGGCAGGCGTGGTCCATCCGCGCGTCCGGGCTGACCCAGCCGCAGCAGGCGGTCAAGCCGGAGGCGGCTTGAGCTGTCGACGCGCGTCAAGGGGGCGGGATTCCTCCGGCAAGAGACTCCCCCGCCCCCGGCGCTCAACCACAAACCCTCACATCAGGAAAGGGGCTGAGATGCCCACGGTAAACGATGCTGCCCGCATCACCACCTCCGGCCGGGCGGTGTGGCGGACCTGCGGCGGCCGCGGCCTGCTCTCCGCACTGCCACCTGGCGCCGACACGTGTCCCGGCTGCGACCGGCCCACGGACGCGCCGTCGGCGCCGGACCGCACCGAGGTTGTTGATCGGTACGCCGCGACCATGGGCCGGATCAAGGCGTGGGCCGACATGCCCCACGTCAGCGACGCTGAGCGTCTCCACAAGATCCGCCTGTTCCTGGCCGAGCTTGACCGGTTCCACGCCGCACACCGCAAGGGGGCGCGGGGATGCCGCTGATCAACGTGATCCGGGGCGAATCGATCCCGACCGCACCGTTCACCGTTCGCACGCCGGTGTTGCGGCTGCCGATCTGGCTGCTCGTGGTCTGGCAGGCGATCAAGGCGCTGTGCTGGCTGACCGTGGCGTATGTGCGGTTCTGGTACGTGACCTTGCCGGTCACGCTGTTGACCTGGCTGTATCTGCGTTGCGGCTGGCAGGGGCCGGTGATGCTGGTCGGCTCGCTCGCGGTGGTCGGCGGTGGCTGGTGGTTCTCACATCGGCCGTCGTGTCTGCGGTTCGGCTGCTACCCGGTCCTGGCCCGGTGGCGGCGATTCGTCTACCGACGACGGTGGAACGCGGCGATGGTCACCGCGAAACTCGCCGTGGCCTACGACGGGCAGACGATCATTCCAGTGCTCAAGCGGGTGCGGTGCCGGGCCGGTTCCGATGTCGTGACCGTGCGGATGGTGACCGGGCAGATCCCCGACGACTTCGCCAAAGCCTCCGAACGCCTCGCCCACACCTTCGGCGTCCGCCAAGTCAAAGCCGTGGCCGGGACCGCGTTCGGCACGGTCATCCTGGTCCTGCTCCGCGGCGACACCCTCCACCACACCGTCGCACCCCTGGCCGTGACCGGTGTCCCGGACTTCACCGCACTCACCCTCGGCGTCCGGGAGGACGGGGCGCCGTATGAGCTGCGGCTGTTCGGCACCCAGGTCCTCATCGTCGGCGCGACCGGCTCCGGCAAAGGCTCGGTGATCTGGTCACTGGTGCGATCGCTGGCCGGCGGGGTCGGGACCGGGCTGGTGCAGCTGTGGGGTCTGGACCCCAAGGGCGGCATGGAACTCGGGATCGGCCGGCCGATGTTCACCCGGTTCGCCTCCCGCGACTTCGCCGAGATGGCCCAGATGCTGGAGCAGGCGGCGGCGATGGCGCAGGACCGGGCCGCACGCCTGGCCGGCGAAACCCGCCAACACACCCCCACCCTGGCCGAACCGCTGATCGTCCTGGTCATCGACGAGTTGGCAAACCTCACCGCCTACCTGACCGAACGGCAGCTCAAAGACCGGATCAAGGCCGCGCTCGGGATCGTGCTGACCCAGGGCCGCGCGGTCGGGGTGCATGTGGTTGCGGCGATCCAGGACCCGCGTAAGGAAGTCCTGCCCGCACGTGGGCTGTTCCCGACCCGGATCGGGCTGCGGCTGTCGGAGCCGGCCGAGGTCGACATGGTTCTCGGGGACGGGATGCGCGACCGCGGTGCCCTGTGCGACCGCATCCCGCAAACCCAACCCGGTGTCGGCTACGTCGCGCTGGAGGGCGACCCGACACCGATGCGGGTCCGGTTCTCCTTCCTCGACGACCAGGACATCCGCGACATGGCCCACACCTACGGGCGGCTGCGGGTCATCGACGGCGAAGCCACCGACGGTGGTGCGGCATGAACGAGCGCGCCGACCGGGCCGAATCCGTGGTCCTGGTCCTCATCGTCGTGACCGTCGCAGCATCGGCCGGGTGGGCGTCGTTCACCCACGTGCACGACTGGACCATGCGCCACGCCCCGGCCGGCACCCCCGACGCGTTCGGCTGGGTCAACGCCGTCATCAGCGAACTTGTCCCCGTCGCCGCGTTCCTGGTCATCCGCCGCCGGCGCAAGGCCGGGGCTCCGATCGGCTACCCACTCACCCTGCTCATCGCCGCCGCCTCCCTGTCCCTGGCCGCGCAACTGGCCGTCGCGCAACCCAGCCCGTCCGGGTGGCTGCTGTCAGCCGTACCCGCGCTGGCGTTCATGGCCCTGGTCAAGCTCGTCCTCACCACACCCACCATCGGCCACGCAGCGGCTGGAGCGCCCATGACCGTCGACACCGCCGCTACTTCGGCCGCCGACCACCCGGCCGCTAGCACCCGCCTGCCGGAACCGGCACCTCGTCCAGCGGCCGTCGTCGCGGAACCCGCGACCCGACCAACGGCGGTCGTCCCGGTCCCAGCCGGAGCGTTCACCCGACTCAACGGCACCCCCGCGACTTCGGAGGCCACCACCCGATGACCGCACCCACCCTGCCCCTGCCCTCGCCGGTCCCCGTCCCTGTCGCTACTGCTCCTCGGCCGGGGTCGCGGGCCGCACGCCTGGCCCTGCCCCGAGCGGTGGACGCGCTCAAGCAACTCGCCACCGACCACGGCGTCTGCATCCGCCCGATCGCGCTACGCCGTACCGACCTGACGACCGGACAGACCGAACTCATCGACCTGCCCTGCGGCGCCACCCTGGAAGCCAAGTGCCCGCCGTGTGCGACACGCGCCCGCCGGCTACGCCAGGTCCAGATTCGGGAAGGCTGGCACCGCACCGACGAACCCAACCCCGCACCCGAACCGGCCACCGAGGACCAGAAGGCGCTGATCAGCCTGCGGGCGCACTTCGAGTACTACCGGGCCGCCGCCGAACGTGATGCCGAATGGGACCAGGTCGCTGACCTCGATGAGGCCATCTCCGAGGTGGAGGAAGCCATTGCCGCCGAGGGCCTGCGCGGCCGGATCGCCCCTCCGCATGGCAACGGCGCTGACGACCAGGACGACGAGGACCGGCCGCGCCGGACCCGGTCCACCAAGCGCCGCCAGGACGTCCCCGAACTGCCTCGGCAGAAGGTCGAGCCGCGCACGGTCGGGCGCACCTACACCGGCACCGACGGGCGGGTGCATCAGCCGTCGATGTGGCTGACGCTGACCCTCGACACCTACGGGCCGGTGCATTCCATCCCCGCCGGTCGGCCGTGTGTCTGCCGCCGCTGGCACGCTGACGACGACCCGCTGTTGGGTACGCCGGTCAATCCGAACACCTACGACTACCGGCGGGCGGCCTGGGACGCTGTGCACTTCCCTCGCCTGCTCGATCGGTACTGGCAGAACCTGCGCCGCGCGGTCGGCTGGAACGTCCAGTACGCCGGCTGTGTCGAGCCACAACGCCGCTTGGCTCCGCACGCGCACTTCGCCATCCGGGGCACCGTCCCTCGCGCGATGTTGGAGAAGGTCGCCGCCGCGACCTACCACCAGGTGTGGTGGCCGGCCGCCGACACCATCCGCTATACCCCCGACCACCGGCCGACCTGGGACGCCGAGCGGGAGTCGTGGGTCGACCCGGACACCGGCCAGCCCTTGCCGACCTGGGCTGAGGCCCTGGACGCCGTCGACGACGAGCCGGACGCCGAACCGGCCCACGTGGCCCGGTTCGGTCCGCAGGTCAAGGCCAAAGGCGTCGACCCCGGTGCGCAGGACGTGGATCGCACGATCGGCTACATCACCAAGTACGTCACCAAGAGCGCCGCTGACTGCCACGCCGTGACCAGCGACCGCCAGCGCGAGCACCTGGACCGGTTCTGGGCCGAGCTGCGCGTCACGCCGTGCTCGGAGCGGTGCGCGAACTGGCTGCTCTACGGCGTGCAACCGAAGAAAGCCCACGGGCGGCTCCGGGCCGGGCACTGCAAAGGCAAGGTCCACCAGAAGACCACCCTCGGCATCGGCGGCCGACGCGTGCTGGTCTCCCGCGACTGGTCCGGCAAGACCCTCGCCGACCACCGGGCCGACGCACACGCCTGGGTCAAAGCCCTACTCGGCGTCAGCGACGACACAGCGACCGCGCCAGCCGGCGACCCGCAAGCCGCGAAGCCGGCCCCGTTCGCCTGGGAGATGGCCCACCACGACGACCCGGACCTACCCCCACTCGAACACCGGCTCCTGCGGATGGTCAGCCAGCGAATCCAACGCAGAGGCCAGCTCAACGCCGCTCGGCAACGTCGCGCGAACGCACCGCCCGCCAATGTCTCGGCAGTGAATGACTCATCAGTGACTTCGGGAGGTGCATGAGCAGCATGGAAGGCACGAACTTCTACCGACCTGCGCAGGTCGCCGAGCGGCTGCACTGCTCGGAGTGGTGGGTCAAAGAGCAGGCGCGCCGACGCCGCATCCCGTTCTGCTGGATCGGCGGCGGCTACCTGTTCACCGAGGAACACATCGTCGCCATTCTGCGGCGTTTCGAGGTGCAGGCGGTCGACGGCGAGGCATCCGTCACGGCCATGCCCGCTCCACGGCCACGTCCGCCGGCTCGATCGGTGGAGGCCCCGGTGGCTTTGCGAGCTCGTCCGCCTCGGCGGGCTCGGACTTCGAATGTTGCGGCGTAGGCGGGGGAGGGGTTAATGCCGTTCGCGGAGAAGCGAGGCGACTATTACCGGGCTCGGTATTGGGCGCGGCCGGGTGATTTGCAGACGGTCAAGGACGCGGCTGGGAGGACCGTCAAGTTCCGGCTAAAGCGCGATGCCGAGCGTGCCGCCAGCGACGCGGAGACCAAGGCGCGTAACGCGAAGGTAGATCCGCGCGCGGGCCGGGTGGCCTTTGGCGTGTACGCGAGCGGCTGGTACGCCGCGCAGGATCTCGCCGCGTCGACGATGCAGAACTATCGGCGGCACATCGAAGAGCACCTGCTACCGACGTTCGAGGACATCGCGGTCGCGGACATTCTCGCGTCGGACGTGGCCGCGTGGGAGAAGGCCGAGCGTGCGGCCGGCTATGCCGAATCGAGCATCAAGACGTGGCGGGGGACCTTGCACCTGATCCTCGGTGATGCTGTGGAGGAAGGCCTGCGCGAGGTCAATCCGGCCACTCGGCGCCGGGGACGGGGAAAGCGGGCCGGGCGGTCTCGTAGCCGTGGTCCGGAGAAGGTGGTGACCGACGCTCTCGGCATCCTGCTCATCGCCGAGCGTGCTGCGCTGTTGTCCGGCCGCGATGACGAATTCGTCGCTGTCGTGCTCAAGGGCTTCACGGGTATGCGGTGGGCCGAACTCGTGGGCCTGGAAACGGAGTTCGTGAGGCGGGGGAGCATCCGGGTCGAGTGGCAGCTATACGAACTCGATACGGGTGAGTTCCTGCGGTGTCCGCCGAAGGACGACTCTCACCGGACGATTGATACCCCGGACTGGCTGGACCGCCTGGTCGCCGGGCATCTCGCGTCCACCAAGCCGCGGCCGTGCTCCTGCCATGGACGTACGTATGCCTTCAGCGGTCATCGTCCTGCGAACGGCGCGGCTCGGGCGGTCGGACCGAAGTTGGTCGATGTGGCCCGCTGCGCTGGTGTGTCGACCGGAACTGTTTCGGCAGTGCTGAACCGTCCGGAGTCGGTGCCGGAAGCCACTCGCGTCCGGGTATTGAAGGCGACCGCCGAGCTGGGTTACGTCCGGGGCGGGCAACTGCTGGGTGAGCTTGCGCCGCACTGGCGACGGACGGGCTTCGCGACCTGGCTGTTCCATCCCGCTGCTTCAGGCCGGTATCCGCGTGTCGCACCGCACGACGCCCGGCCGGTTCCGGTGCTCGGTGAGCCCTGGCCGGGGGTACCTGCTCGGGGTCGCGGTGCTGCGCAGAGAGCTGACGCCTGCTGGGTGCCGATCGCCTCGGGATTGACGCCGCACGGGCTGCGGCACAGTCACAAGACGCAGATGCAGGAACTCGGGGTGCCGGCCGTACTTCAGGACGGCCGGATGGGGCACTTCGACGGCTCGGTCCAGGCGCGCTACTCACACATCACGCCGGCCATGCGCCATCAGTTCCTCGCCCAACTGACGAGGCTGTGGAAGGCCGCCTTGGATGCCCGGCTCGCGATGGCGTCGCACTCCCCGGTCGTGGTCCTGGACCGGCTTCTTGAGGCTCGCCGGCAGGAGGTTGGGGAGTGAGAAATCAAGATCCACTCCCAGATCACTCCCAGAGGCAGGCTGGGAAGCAATTCAGGGCTGGTTCTCCGCTAGGAGAACCAGCCCTGAGCTGGTGTTTCAAGGGTCGGGGTGGCCGGATTTGAACCGACGGCCTCTTCGTCCCGAACGAAGCGCGCTACCAAGCTGCGCCACACCCCGAGCGTGCTCAGCAATACTAGCCGACGCTTCCGCCGTCGCGAAATCGGTATCCGGGGTTGGTGAAACCGCAGGTCAGCGCGGGATCAGGGTGAGGATTGTGGCTTCCGGGCGGCACGCGAAGCGGATCGGGGCGGTGGGGTGGGTGCCCAGGCCCGCCGAGACGTGCAGCCAGGATTCTGAGCCGGGCCAGCGGTGCAGGCCCTTGGCCATGGCGTGGGGGAGGTCGCAGTTGGTGGTCAGGGCGCCGTAGCCCGGTACGCAGACCTGGCCGCCGTGGGTGTGGCCGGCCAGGAGTACGCCGAAGCCGTCTGCTGCCATGGCGTCCAGGACCCGGGAGGCCGGGGTGTGGGTCAGGCCGATGTGCAGGTCGGCGCCGGGGGAGGTGGGGCCGGCCACCGACGGGTAGTTGTCGCGGTCGACGTGGGGGTCGTCGACGCCGACCAGTTCCACCGAGCGGCCGCCTGCCTTCAGCACCGTGCGGGCGTTGTTCAGGTCCGCCCAGCCAGCGTCCACGAAGGCCGCGCGCAGGTCCTCGGCCGGTAGTTCCACGCCCTGGACGTATTCGCGTTCCGGCAGCAGGTATTCCAGCGGGTTCTTGAAGACCGGGCCGCGGTAGTCGTTGGAGCCGAAGACGAAGGCGCCGGGCAGGTGGAGCAGCGGGTCCAGGGCGCGGAGCACGCCGGGGATCGCCTGGGGTGACGCCATGTTGTCGCCGGTGACCACCACCAGGTCCGGGTCGGTGCCGATCAGGGCGGCCACCCAGTCCTGCTTGCGGCGCTGGTCGGGCATCATGTGCAGGTCCGAGATGTGCAGGATGCGCAGGGGTTCCGCGTCCGGCTCCAGGGCCGGGATGTCGAAGCGGCGCAGGGTGAACAGGTTGCGTTCGATCAGCGAGGCGTAGGCGAAGGCGGCACCACCGGCGGCGGTGATTCCGGCGGCCAGGGCGATAAAGGGGCGCTTGCGCATGACGGCCAGAGTAGTTTGACCGACCATGGGAACGCTGAAAGACCGCCTGAACGATGACCTGCACGCCGCTATGAAGAGCCGGGACGAGCTGACCACCTCGACGCTGCGGATGGCGTTGACCGCCGTGCGCAACGCCGAGACCGCCGGGGACGCCGCCAAGGTGCTCAGCGACGACGAGGTGCTCGCCGTGCTGGCCAAGGAGGCCAAGAAGCGCCGGGAGGCGGCCACCGCCTTCGCCGGGGCGGGCCGCAGCGAGCAGGCCGCGAAGGAGAGCGCCGAGGGCGAGATCCTCGACCGGTATCTGCCGGCGCAGCTCACCGACGAGGAGATCGCCGAGCTGGTCGCGGGGGCGCTGGCGGCGGGCGGCTTCACCGGCAAGGCGCAGATGGGGCCTGCCATGAAGGCGGCCCAGGCGGCCGTGGCCGGCCGGGCCGACGGCGGCCGGGTGGCGGCGGCGGTGCGCAACCAGCTCAGCTGACGCGGCCGGGGCGCGACCAGCTCAGCCGACGCGGCCGGGGCGTCAACAGCTCAGCCGACGCGGCTGGTGCGCGACCAGCTCGGCTGACGCGGCCGGGGGCGTCAACAGCTCCACTGACGCGGCGGGCGGGTCACCCCTTGAGGTGACCCGCCCGCCGGGCGTCAGCGCCGTCCTGGCGGTTTGGGCTTTTTCGGCTTGTCGGCCTTCTCGTCGGCCTTGCCCTTGCTGATCTCGATGCTCACGTAGCCGCCCTTGATGGTGCGGCCGCCCGGGTTGGTGCCCGCGGCCGTTCCCTTGGGGCAGTCGGACTCGACTTCCTGGCCGATCGAGGCGGTGAAGCCGGCGCTCTCGATCCGGGACTTCGCGCCGGCGATGGTCGCGCAGGTCACGTCCGGGATCGAGCGCTGGTCGCCGATCGAGATCTTGGAGCTGCCCGGCTTCTTGAACTGGACCCGGGGCTTGCCCTTGAGGTAGTCGCGCATCGTGTCCCACACCGCCGGGTTGACGATGTCGTGGGACATCCGGTCGCGGTGGTTCTGGTAGTCCGGGTTGACCAGGTAGCCGGCCACCGTGAGCGAGCTGCTGCCGATGATCAGCGCGGCGGTCTTGTCGCTGTCGGTGGTGCCGGACTTGCCGTAGATCGGGTGCCCGATGATCCCGTGCGCCCGGCCCGCCGTACGGCTGCCGCCGCAGCTGCCGAGCTGCGCGTTGTCGCCCACCGGGCAGCGGGCCGCGTCGAGCGCCGCGCGGGCCACGTCGGACGAGGTGGCGCGGGTGCAGTGCGGCTTGCCGACGTCGATCTTCTCGCCGTGCAGCGAGGTGATCTGCTGCACCGGGGTCGGCTCGCAGTACATCCCGTCGCCGGCCAGGGTCGCGTACGCGTTCGCCATCTCCAGCGGGGTCGAGGACGAGACGCCCAGGGTGAAGGCGCCCCACTGGTGCGCGGCCGCCCGGGTGGAGCCGAGGTCGATGTCGGTCTTGGTGCGGAACTTCACGCCGAAGCGCTGGGCGACGTCGACGACCTTCTCGGCGCCGACCCGTTCCTGCAGCGGCACGAAGAACGTGTTGATCGAGCGGCTGAAGCCCGTCCACATGTTGGTGACGCCGCCGCCCTTGCCGCCGGAGTTGCTGGGGCAGTAGTAGATGCCGTTGCACGTCGACGGGCCGGGGGCGATGCGGTACTTGGAGACGTACTTGGCGGGTGCGTTGATCGAGTATGCGAGCGGGTAGCCGTTCTCCAGCGCCGCGACCATGGTGAACATCTTGAACACCGAGCCGGCCTGGTAGCCGGTGATGTCACCGCCGCCGGAGAGCAGCGGGTTGGTGGTGTTCGGGTAGGTGCCGCGGATCTTCTTCTTGGCCTTCTTCGGGTCCGAGGAGATCTTGTTCACCGGGTTGTCGGGGTCGTCCAGCTTGAACTTGCGGTTCGCGGCCAGCGCCCGGACCTTGCCGGTGCCCGGCTGGATGGCGGCGAGCAGCAGGGCGTTCTTGTTGTTCGGAGAGATCTTGTCGCCGATGTTCTCGCGGGCGGCCTGCTGGGCCTTGACGTCCATCGACGTCTGGATCCGGTAGCCGCCGCTCTTCAGCCGCCGCTCACGGTCGTACGTGGTCGCGCCGAAGGCGTCCTGGCTGAGCCACCAGCGGTAGAAGTAGTCGCAGAAGAAGCCCCAGTTGTTCTTCGACACCGAGACGCAGCCGTTGCCGGGGCGCTTGACCGTCCGCTTGATCTTCGTCGCGGTGGCCTTCTTGGCCTCCGCCGGCGTGATGAAGCCGAGCTCCAGCATGTCGTTGATGACGTAGTTGCGGCGGTCCAGGGCCTGCGGGTAGCCGCTGGCGGTGGTCGGGTTGAACGCGGTCGGTGCCTTCACCATGCTGGCCAGCAGGGCGGACTCGGCGACCGTGAGGTCCTTGGGCTTCTTGCTGAAGTAGACCTGGCTGGCCGCGTAGATGCCGTACGAGCCGTTGCCGAAGGGCGCCTTGTTGAGGTAGCCCTCGAGGATCTTCTGCTTGGTCAGATCCTTCTCGATCTGCAGCGCGTACTTCATTTCGTTGATCTTGCGCTTGGGGGTGTCCTTGGTGGCGTCGACGACCTCCTGCGGGCTGGTCGCCGAGTAGGCCAGGGACATCCGGACGAACTGCATCGTCAGCGTGGAGGCGCCCTGCTGGGACTTGCCGCTCTTGTTGTTGACGAACGCCCGGGCGACACCCTTCATGTCGACGCCGTTGTGCTTGTAGAACTCGTGGTCCTCGGCCGAGATGATCGCGTTCTGCATGTTGATCGAGATGTCCTTGAGCGGCACCTCGCTGCGGAACTCGTCGTAGAAGACCGACAGCTGCGTCTTGTTGTCCGACGCGAAGGCCCGGCTGATCTGCGGGGCGCTGGCCTGCTTGAGCTCGGACGGGAGGCTGGCGAACGTCTCACCGCCGGCCTTGGCCGCGAGGCCGGACATCGCCACGGCCGGGAAGGCTGCGGCGGCCACGACCACGCCCGCGAGCAGGCCACAGATCAGCAGCGAGGTCGCATTGGCGAAGATGTTGTGATCGCGTCTGCGCATCCAGGAGGTCACCTGAGCAGGGTACGCGAAAGATACCCGTGACTGGTGTCGAGAAGGTCACGGTTCGCCCAGAATCATCCTGCCGGTTCTATCGGCCGAGCGCGGCGTTTTCCCAGAATTTTTGTGAATTTCTCGCTGTCCGGTCAGCCCGAGATGCCCGGAACTACCGAGGTATACGTTTTTGAGGGACAACGTTGCGTAATCGCCCGACTACAGAGCATGATGATCCGGCGAGCTATCGCACGACGCCTGTGTGACTTGAGGGGACATGAGTCCGCAGACGTCAGGGGAAGCAAGGGGGGACGTGGACAGATGGGGATGATCAGCGACTGGCCCAGTATGGCGGCGTGTCAGAGTGGCGACCCTGACGCACTGTTCGTACAGGGCGCCGAGCAGAACGTGGCGAAGAGGATCTGCCGCAGCTGCCCGGTCCGCTACGAATGCCTGGCCGACGCTCTGGACAACCGGATCGAGTTCGGCGTCTGGGGAGGCATGACCGAGCGCGAACGGCGCGCACTGCTGCGCCGGCACCCGCACGTGGCGAGCTGGCGGAAGATGTTCGAAGCCGCGCTGCGGGAGAAGGGCGCCGACAAGGTGCTCGTCTCCACCCGCTGATTTCCGGTCAGTGCTGCCGTCCGGTCAGGAGAGCGCAGCACCGATTGTCCGCAGCCCGTCGACGTCGTGGACGTCGGCGGGCTGCGCTGTCACCGCCACCGTCGGCACCTCGGGGAACGCGTCGGTGAACTCGGCGGCCATCCGTACCTCGCGGTCGATCAGCCGCAGCAGCGACGCGTGGATGCGCAGCGCGTCCGCGGTGGTCTGCTGATCGCCGGCCGCGTCCAGCGCGGCCGCCGCAGCCTCGGCCTCGGCGGCCGTCACGGTCTCGAGCGTGGCCTCGTGGGTGCGGTTGAGCACCAGGCCGGCCAGCGGCATCCGCTCCGTGACCAGCCGCTCGGCGAAGAACGCGGCCTCCCGGACCGCGTCCCGCTCCGGCGCCGCGACCAGCAGGAAGGCGGTCTGCGGGTCCTGCAGGATCCGGTACGTCTCATCGGCGCGCTGCCGGAAGCCGCCGAACATCGAGTCCAGCGCCGCCACGAAGCCGGACAGGTCGGTCAGCAGCTGGGCGCCGAGGATCTTCTGCACCGCCCGGGAGAAGATCCCGAACGAGGCCGTGACCAGGCTGAACATGCTGCGGCCGCCGCGCGCCGGCGCCATCAGCAGGCGCAGCATCCGGCCGTCCAGGAAGCGCGAGAGCCGGGCCGGGGCGTCCAGGAAGTCCAGCGCCGAACGCGACGGCGGGGTGTCCACCACGATCAGGTCCCACTCGTCGCCGGCCCGCAGCTGGCCCAGCTTCTCCATCGCCATGTACTCCTGGGTGCCGGAGAACGTCGAGCTCATGGCCTGGTAGAAGGGGTTGGCGAAGATCTCCGCGGCGCGCTGCGGCGAGGTGTGCGCCTGCACGACCTCGTCGAATGTGCGCTTCATGTCGAGCATCATCGCGTGCAGCTCGCCGCCGGTGGCCTCGGTGTCGATGCCCTTGACCTGCCGCGGGGTGTTGTCCAGCTCGGTCAGGCCCATCGACTGGGCCAGCCGGCGGGCGGGGTCGATGGTCAGCACGACCGTGCGCCGGCCGTGCTGCTCCGCGGCGCGCAGCCCGAGGGCCGCCGCGGTGGTGGTCTTGCCGACACCGCCGGCGCCGCAGCAGACCACGATTCGCGTGGCCGGATCGGCCAGCAGAGCGTCGACGTCCAGGCGAGGGGCGGTCTGATCAGCGGCCACGATCCGAGCGTACTGACTCGTAGCTCCCGGCGCGGCGCGGAGCGCTGCCGCGTGTGGCGGGTCAGACACTCAGCAGCTGCGCGGCCAGCTCGTGCAGGCCGTCGAGGTCCACCCCGTCGGGCAGCAGCGGCAGCTCCAGCATCGGCCGGCCCAGCTCGGCCAGCTCGGCGCGCAGCGATTCCTCCAGCTCCCGCCGGGTCAGGTGGGCCCTGGCCTCGGCGTGCAGGCCGTTCACCGTGGCCGGGTCGGTGGGCAGGCCGGCCGCGGCCAGGCCGCGCTTGAGCTCGACCTTGGTGACCTTGCCGGCGGCCAGCAGCGGCGGCCGGGCGCCGTTGATGATGATCCGGCCCACCGGGATACCCAGCGTGGTCAGCTCGCCGATGGCGTCCAGGCTCTCCTGCACCGGCATCTCCTCCAGCAGCGTGACGACGTGCACCGAGGTCATCGGGGAGCGCAGCAGTGAGGCCACCCCGTCGCTCTGGGTCTTGATCGGGCCCATCTTGGCCAGCTTGGCGGTCTCCGCGGTGACGTTGAGGAAGCGCCCGATCCGGCCGGTCGGCGGCGCGTCCAGCACGACCGCGTCGTAGACCCGCTTGCCCTCCGACGCGCGCGTGGTCGCCTCCTTCACCTTGCCGGTGAGCAGGACGTCTCGCAGCCCGGGGGCGATGGTGGTGGCGAAGTCGATCGCACCGATCTTGCGCAGCGCGCGGCCGGCCGCACCCAGCCGGTAGAACATCTCGAGGTATTCCAGCAGGGCTTCCTCGGCGTCCACCGCCAGCGCCCGGACCTCGCCGTCGCCCCGGATCGGGGTCGCGATCCGGCGTTCGGCGTACGGCAGCGGCTCGGTGCCGAACAGCTGGGCGATGCCCTGGCGCCCCTCGACCTCGACGAGCAGCGTCCGGTGCCCGCCCGCCGCCAGCGCGAGGGCGAGCGCCGCCGCCACGGTGGACTTGCCCGTGCCACCCTTGCCGGTCACGACGTGCAGGCGCGCCGGCCACTCGTTGCTAGCCACAGGATCGAGCGTACGGCCTCCGGTCAGCCGGTCACGTCGCACACGAGCCAGCCGGTCTTGCGGATCACCGTGAAGGTCAGCTGCTGCTGGGCGGTCTTCTCGTCGTCGGTGGTCATGGTGAGCTGCACGCCGACCGTGGCCCGCTCGTCGGTCTGCCCCGAGACGGCCGGGTCGTTCCAGCGGAAGGAGGGCGCGTCGTACTCGTTCGCGTACCCCTTGATCTGGTCGACCCGGGCCTTGAGCTGCTCCTCGTCGCGGGCCTCGCGGCAGACCGCCTCCCCGGCCGCGGCCGGGTCCTGCTGGGTGTAGACCGCGGTCATGAACCGGTTGACCGCGGTGGCCGGGTCGGGCGCGCCCTTGCCGCTCTCGGCGTCGCGCAGCAGCAGGTAGGCCGAGAGCGTGCCGCCGCCGAAGATCAGCAGGGTGAGGACCAGCGCGGCCGCGACCCAGAACGGGCGCTTGTGCTTCGTCGGCGGCCCGAGCACCGCCGTCTCGGTGGAGTGCGGGTCGAACGGCACCTCCCACGAGTGCGGCAGCATGCTCAGCGGGATCGCCTCGGTCGGCAGGTCGTGCTGCACGCCGGGCTGCACCTCGGCGGGCGGCGAGTGCTCCAGGGCGAGGTGCTCCGGCGGCTCGGTGCGCCACTCGCCGGGCTTCTCGTGCCGGGCGTGGAACGGCTCGGACGGCGGCGGCTGGCGCCACACCGGCACACCCTCGATGACCTCGGTGTCGTCACTCCTCGGCGCGAAGATGGCGGTGGCGTCGGCGTCGAACGTGGTCGTGGCGTCGGCGTCGAAGGTGGGGTCGGGGTCGGCCGGGTGGCCCGGCTCGCCCGGATACGCGCCGACCGGCGGCCACTCGGGCAGCTCGGCCGGGGGCGGGGCGTTGATGAAGTCCGACTCCGGCGCCTCGGCGGCGGCGATCGATGAGGTACGGGTCGCCTCGCCGTTCGGCGGTTGCGTCATCGTGCCCCCTCGGCCGGCGGAGTCCGGGGCCGCACCGCCCCGGGTGCCCAGCGTAACGAAATCCGGACAGCCGCGAGGCAGCTCCGGCCGCCTGACTAGGCTGTCGCCGAAGTCAGCGGGCAGCCGCCCGGGCGACTCCGACCGAGCGATGGGGAGCTGGACGAGCAATGCAGAAGTGGGAGTACGTGACCGTGCCGCTGCTGGTCCACGCGACCAAGCAGATCCTCGACAACTGGGGCGAGGACGGCTGGGAGCTGGTGCAGGTCGTACCGGGGCCGAACTCCGAGCAGCTCATCGCGTACATGAAGCGGGCGAAGTCGTGACCACGCCGGTGACGGGTGCGGGCGGCGCCGACGCGTACGCGCGCCTGGCCGAGCTGGGGCTGACGCTGCCGTCGGTGGTGCCGCCGCTGGCCTCCTACGTGCCGGCCGTGCAGTCCGGCAACTACGTCTACGTCTCGGGCCAGCTGCCGATGGTCGACGGCAAGCTGCCGTACGTCGGCAAGGTCGGCGCGGACGTGACCGTGGAGCAGGGCACGGAGCTGGCCCGCTACTGCGCGCTGAACGCGCTGGCCGCGATCGACGCGCTGGTCGGCCTGGGCCGGCTCGTGAAGATCGTCAAGCTGACCGGCTTCGTGGCCTCGGCGGAGGGCTTCACCGGCCAGCCCGCCGTGGTCAACGGCGCCTCGAACCTCTTCGGTGACGTGCTGGGCGAGATTGGGCGGCACGCGCGCAGCGCCGTCGGGGTCTCGGAACTGCCGCTGGGCGCCCCGGTCGAGGTCGAGGTCATCGCCGAGATCGCTTGAGCCCGCTCACCGTGTGTGGTTTTGCCGTGGTGCCGTGACCGCCGGTGACCGGATCGCACATCCGGTCCCCGCGCGGCCGGCACCGCGCGACGTACGATTCGGTGCATGGGGGCCGCCGAGGTCGTGGAGTTGCCGAGCTGGGTGACGCTGCTGCGTGCGCCCAACCCCGGTCCGATGACGCTGGACGGCACCAACACCTGGGTGCTGCGCGCGCCCGGTGCGGAGCACACGGTTGTCATCGATCCCGGCCCGCTGGACGAGGAACATCTCGGCCGGATCGCCGAACACGGACCGTTCCGCTCCATCCTCATCACTCACGGTCATCATGACCACGTCGAGGGCGCCGCGCGGCTCTCCGAGATCCTCGGCGGCACACCCGTGCTGGCCGCCGATCCGCAGCACGGCCGGCCGCTGCGCCGGGACCAGCCTGCCGACGGCGGCCTGAAGATCCAGGTACTGGACACCCCCGGGCACACCGCCGACTCGGTCTGCTTCCTGGCTGAATGCGCCGGCGAGCGGGTCGTGTTCACCGGCGACACCGTGCTGGGGCGGGGCACGACAGTGGTGGCCTGGCCGGACGGTGACCTCGGGGCGTACCTGGCGAGTCTGCGGTTGCTGACGGCGTACGAGCGGGTCTTGATGTTGCCCGGGCACGGCCCGGCACGTTCCGACTGCGCCGCGGTCGCCCATGCCTATCTCACCCACCGCCAGGACCGGCTCGCCCAGGTCCGGGCCGCGCTGGCCGCCGGGGCCGACTCCGCGGAGACGATTGTCGAAGCCGTGTACCCGGACATCGCACCTGACGTCCGTTTCGCCGCCGTTTGGTCGGCCCGGGCGCAACTCGAGTACCTGAGGCGGGAATCACAGCCCGCCCCGGAACAGTTGGACCCCCTGTGACCTGTCCTGTGTGTGGAACCGTCGCCGTGCCCGGTGCCCGTTTCTGCCACAATTGCGGTGCCGCCCTGCCCGCAGCGGCGACGCTGCCGGCGGCGGAGCGGCGCATCGTCACCGTGCTCTTCGGTGACCTCTCCGATTTCACCTCCTGGTCGGAGGACCTCGACCCGGAACGGGTCGGCGCGGTCACCGACCGGGTGCTGGCCGCCCTGGCCGGCGCCGTCAAGACCTTCGGCGGGCACGTCGACAAGCTCACCGGCGACGGCATCATGGCCGTCTTCGGCGCGCCGGTCGCGCACGAGGACGACGCCGAACGCGCGGTCCGGGCCGCCCTGAGCATGCAGCGGGCCGTCCGCCGGGTGCTGGACGACGAGCGCGGCGGCGGGGCGCCGCTGGGCCTGCGGGTCGGGCTGAACACCGGCGAGGTGGTCGCGGGCATCCAGGCCTCGATCGAGTACACGGTCATCGGCGACACGGTGAACACCGCCGCCCGGCTGGCCGACGCCGCCGCCGTGGGCGCGGTCTACGCGGGCACCCGAACCTCCGCGGGCACCCGGCACGTCGCCTCCTGGCGGCAGCTGCGGGCGCTGCGGCTCAAGGGCAAGCGCGAGCCGGTGCCGGCGTACGAGCTGCTCGGCCTGCACGACGCCCCGGGCACCCGCTCGGGTCTCGGCGACGAGGCCCCGTTCGTGGGCCGGGAGACCGAGCTGGGCCGGGTCGCCGGCCGGCTGGCCGAGGTCATCGACTCGGGCACGCCCCGGGTGATGGTGATGACCGCCGAGGCCGGCATCGGCAAGACCCGGTTCGCCGGCGAGGTCAAGCGACTGGCCGCCGGCTACGACGTCGGCGCGGGCCGGTTCGCCACCCACACCGGCGCCCGGGTGCTGCGGGCCCGGTGCCGCGCGTTCGGCGAGCGCCGCCGCTTCGCCCCGCTGGCCGACCTGGTCCGCAAGTCCGTCGGCCTGCCCAAGGACGTGGCCGCGACGATGAACCGGACGGTGGTCGAGGAACGGCTGCGCAAGCTCGTCGCCCGGCTCAGCCGCGACGGCGGTGCGCCGGATCTGAACCTGGACCGGCTGCTCGCGCTGCTCGGCTACGGCGAGGCCCCGGCCAACCCGGTCGGGCCGGCCGCGGTCGCGGAGTACCAGCCCACCGGCGGCGCCCGCGCCGAGACCGAGACCATCCCGATCGCGGTCGCGGGGCTGCTCAGCGCGCTGGCCCGGGAGGCGCCGCTGGTCGTGATCGTCGACGACCTGCACGACGCCACCGCCGAGACGATCGACGCGCTCGGCGCGGTGCTCTCCCGGCTGGAGGGCCCGGTCATCCTGATGCTGCTCGGCCGCCCGGAACTGGTCCGGACCGCGGGCGCGCTGACCCGGCTGGCCGACGCCGAGATCCACTCGCTGCCGCCGCTGCGCGGCGCGGACGCGTCCCGGCTGCTCACCTCCTATCTCAACGGCGGCAAGCTGCCGCAGGCCGACGCCGACCGGCTGCTGGCCACCGCCCAGGGCAACCCGTTCTACCTGGCCGAGCTGGTCACGCTGCTGATGGAGCGCGGGGCGCTGATGCCGGCCGTCGGCGCCAACGCCGCCGGCAAGTGGCAGCTGGCCGCCGGGTCGCTGGGCAGCCAGCTGCTCTCCCGAGACCTCGCCGCGGTGCTCGCCGCCCGCATCGACGCGCTGCCGACCGAGCCGCGCTCGGTGCTGCGGGACGCGGCCGTGGTCGGCGACACCGTGCCGACCGGGGTCATCGAGGCGCTCCGCGAGCGCCGGGCGCCCGCCGATGCCCGCCCGGGCGCGGTGGCCGCCGTCGAGCTCGAACGGGCCGTCGACGAGCTGCTGCAACGTCGCATGCTGCACCGGGTCCGCGGCGGGTACGCGTTCAGCACCCCGCTGATGCGCGAGGCCGCGTACGCCGGGCTGGGCAAGGCCGACCTCGCCGACCGGCACGCGTACCTGGCCCGCTGGGCCGCGCCCGAGACCGTGACGGCGCTGGGCTACGACGGCGCCAGCCGGCTCAGCCTCGGCGAGCACGAGCGGGACGCGTTCGTCGCGACCCACGCCGAGTGCGCGGTCGAGCTGGCCGACGCGGTCCGGCTGCGTCCCGACGCGACGGCCCGCGACGTGGCGCCGCTGGGCATCGCCGCGCTGAGCCGGATGGCCCGGCGGGCGCTGGCCAACATCGAGCCGGCCGCCTCGATCCAGTACGCGGAACGCGCCGCCAACCTGGCCAAGGACGGCCTGCCGCTCTCCGACCAGCTCGTGCACGCCCGGGCGTTGCTGCGCCTGGGCCGGGCCACCGAGGCGCTGACCTACGGCGAGAAGATCGCCGAGAGCGCCGACGACGAGCCGGTGTGCCGGGCCGAGGCGCTGCTGGTGGTCGGCCGGGCGCAGGAGGCGCTGGGCGCCACGGCGGAGGCGGTCGCGGCCTGGCAGCAGGCGCTGGACGTCGCCACCGAGGCCGAGCTGGCCCCGGAACGCGCCAACGCGATGCGCCGGCTGGGCATGGCGGACTTCCTGGCCGGCAAGCTCAGCCAGGCGAGCAGCCGGTTCGCGGCCGCGTACCAGGTCACGCTCGCCGCGGGGGACCGGCACGGGCAGGCCTGGGCGCTGCAGAACCTGGCCTGGGTGACCACCACGCGCGGTGACTTCGCCGGCACGGACGCCGTGCTCGGCCGGGCCGCGCGGCTCTTCGCCGAGCTGGGCGACCCGGTGGGCCGGTCCTGGCTGCGCGGCACCACGGCATTCGCCCGGCTGCTGGCCGGCCGGCTGCACGAGTCCCGCCGGCTGGCCCGGATCTTCCTGCCCTTCGGCGACCGGGTCGGCGAGGGCTGGGCGGTGGGCACGCTGCGGGCGGTCGAGGCGTACGCGGCGGCCGAGCTCGGTGACCTGGCCGAGGCGGACGGCGAGGCGCGGCGGGCATACCGGGACTTCGCGGCGGTCTCCGACGACTGGGGGCGCGGGCTGGCGCTGGTCGTCCGGGGCGCCATCGCCCGTGGCCTGAACGAGCCCGAGCACGCCGAGGACCTGCTCACCGACGCGCTGGAGTACGCCGACCGCACCGGCCACCCGCTGCTGCTCGGCATGGCCGGCACGCTGCGCGGGTTCGTCGCCCTGCAACGCGGTGACGTGGAGGCGGCCGAGGCGGACGCCCGCCGGGTGATGACCGCGGTCGAGCCGCACAATCCGCTGGCCCCGGCCCAGGTCGGACCGCGGGTGCTGCTCGCCGAGGCGCGGCTGCGGGCGGGCGACGCGGCCACGGCGGTCGGGCTGCTCGCGCCGATCGCCAGCGACACCGGTGGCTCTCTGCTCTTCTCCCGCCGGCACGCGCTCGCCTCGTACGCGTCCGCGCTGCTGGCCGACGGTCACGTGGAGGCGGCGGCGACCTGGATCCGGCGCGCCCGGGAGGTGCCGGCCGAGGATGTCCGCAGCGGCGTGATCGCCGCGATGGTCCTCGCCCGGGTGAACGCGGCGGCCGGTTCGCTGGAGCTGGCCCGGGTCGCCGCGGACGAGGCGGTGCTGCTCGCGTACTCCTCGGAACAGCTCAGCGAGCGGGTCGCGGCGGAGGAACTTCGGGACGCCCTGGCACATTCCATCGTGGAGCCGCCGGAATCTGTCGCGTACGCGTCTGACGTGCCGGGATGAAGCCGGCCACCGGTCGCGTATTTTCTATCCCGTGACCCACACCCCACCCGGCCGCCTCCCCGCGCCGTATGTGCCTGGCATGTCCGGCTTGTCGGTCATGGCCCGAGGTGGGTACGCCACCGTCTACCGTGCCACCCAGGATTCCGTCGGCCGTGACGTGGCCATCAAGGTCGAGAACAGGACCCTGGACAACGCCCGCGACCAGGCGAGATTCCTGCGCGAGGCGAAGGCGGCCGGGCGGATGTCGTCGCACCCGCACGTGGTCGACCTCTTCGACGTCGGGGTGACGGTCGACCAGCACCCGTACCTGATCATGGAGCTCTGCGACGGTTCCTACCTCGACCGGATGCGGGTCTCCCCGCTCAACGCCGTCGAGACCCGCGACCTGGGCGTGAAGATCGCGGACGCGCTGGTGCACTCGCACGCCAACGGGGTGCTGCACCGCGACGTCAAGCCCGCCAACATCCTGTACTCACACTTCAACCCGGCGGTGCTCGCCGACTTCGGGCTGGCCGTGCTCGGCGAGATGCGCGACTCGTCGGTCACCCTCGAGGTGCTCACCCCCGCGTACGCCCCGCCGGAGATGTTCTCGCACGCCGAGCCGTCCGGCGCCGTCGACGTGTACGCGCTCTGCGCCACCCTCTACGCGGTGATGCGGGGCCGCCCGCCGCGCTGGGAGTCCGACCGCAGCCCCAGCCTGATCACCCTGATGGACCTGTTCCACCAGCCGATCCCGGACCTGCCCGGGGTGCCCCGCGCGCTCACCGAGATCCTCCGGTACGGCATGGCGAACGACCCGCGCGCCCGGCCCACCGCGGAGCAGCTGCGCGAGATGCTCACCGGCCTGCACGTGGGACCGGGCGGCCAGCAGGCGCCGCCGACGATCTACCGCGCGTCCACCTTCCAGCCGCCCGGCCCGCGCCCGACGACGCCGGACCCGCGACCGGTCCCGCCGGTGTCGGCGACCCGCGAGGTGCACGCCGCGGACGAGACCCCGACCGTGCACACCGAGGGCCGCAAGCGCGCCAAGCGCAAGTGGCTGTTCGGCGGCTTCGGCGTGCTCATGCTGCTCGCGACCTCGCTGGGCGGCGCCTGGCTGGCCTCCTCGCAGGGTCCGAAGGTGCGCTCGCTGGCCTCCCGGCTGGCCGCGCCGACGGCCTCCGCCATGCCGGTCGCGCTCTCCCGGCTGCCCGGCTGCGCGGCCACCGACGCGCACTGCCCCGCCCAGCTCGAGTGCTACACCCGGCGGGCCGACGGCGGCCGGGTCGCCCGCAAGGTCGCCTGCACCCGGCCGCACAGCTGGGAGGTCTTCGCGGTCGGCCGGCTGCCGTCCGGTGTGGAGCCGCGCGACCGGGACGCGGTCACCACCGACCCGATCGTCCGCAAGGTGTGCAGCACGGCCACCTTCCGCCGGATGACGACCCGCACCGACGGCACCGAGTGGGCGCTGTCGGTGCTGCCGCCGACCAGCGCCGACCGGACCTTCCGCTGCCTGGCCGGGCAGGGCCTGGACCGGCTGCGCGGGCCGGTGCTGGCCCGCGGCTGACGGTTACTCCGGGTCCAGCACCGCCAGCAGCTCGCCGGTGTCGACCTCCGCGCCGGGCTGCACCGGCAGCGACGCCACCACGCCCGCCGAGGGCGCGTGCACCGGGTGCTCCAGCTTCATCGCCTCCAGCGTCAGCAGCAGCTCACCGGCCCTGACCCGCTGGCCCGGCACCACCAGCACCCGGCGGACCGCGCCCGGCAACGGGGCGATCAGCGAGCCCTCGGTGGTCTCCGGGGCGGGCAGCGGGAAGCGGGACAGCTCACGCAGCGTCACCGACCCCTCCGGGCTGTCCACGTAGGAGATGTCGCCGACCCGGTGCACCTTGAGGCTCAGCCGGATGCCGTTGACGTCCAGGTCGACCCGGCCGCCGTCGGCGTGCACCACCACCGTGGGCGGGTGGTCGTCGAGCGTCGGGGCCTGACCGAGGCCCGCCAGGTCCAGCTCCTCCGGGTCCACCGCGCGGACCCACCAGCCGGCCAGCTCGCCGTGCCGGTTCATCCGGTAGCCGACCTCAACCGGGCCGGCCGGGCCGTCGTACACCGCGGTCTGCGAGCCGGAGGGGACGTTGCGCCAGCCGGAGGGCAGGGACTGGAGCACGGGGGCGGTGGCCCGCCGGGCCGCGGCCCCGGCCAGCGCGGCGGCCAGGCAGGAGATGCGGACGGCGTCCACGGACGACAGCAGCGGCGCGAAGACCTCCGGGTGCCGGTCCAGGAAGCCGGTGTCCACGTCGCCGACCCGGAAGGCCTGGTGCCGGAGTACGCGTACCAGCAGGTCGCGGTTGGACACGACGCCGTGCAGCTGGGTCCGGGTCAGCGCCGAGGCGAGCATCCGCGCGGCCTCCTGCCGGGTGGGCGCCCAGGCGACGAGCTTCGCCAGCGTGGAGTCGTGGTGCACGCCGACCACGGTGCCGTCCATCACCCCGGCGTCCAGGCGCAGGCCGGGCTGGGGCAGCGGGCGGAACGAGCCGGCCACGTCGGGGACGGCGAAGCGGTGCAGGGTGCCGGAGGCGGGCAGCCAGGCGTACGCGGGGTCCTCGGCGCAGATGCGCACCTCGATGGCGTGCCCGCGGATCGGCGGCGGGCCGGGCATCGGCAGGCCGCCGCCCTCGGCCACCAGCAGTTGCAGCCGGACCAGGTCGTAACCCGACACGCACTCGGTGACCGCGTGCTCCACCTGCAGGGTGGGCGTCAGCTCGAGGAACCAGAAGTCGCCGTCGGCGTCCAGCAGGAACTCGACCGCGCCGGCGCCGACGAAGCCGATCGCGCGGACCGCGATGATCGCGGCCCGGCACAGCTCCTCGCGCAGCGCCGGGTCGACCGCCGGGGACGGCGTCTCCTCGATGATCTTCTGGTACCGCCGCTGCACCGAGCATTCCCGCTCGCCGAACGGCACCACAGCCCCGTGGGCGTCCGCGATGATCGGCACCTCGATATGCCGCACGTTCTCCACGAACGGCTCGCAGAAGACCGCTCCGCCGGTCTCCTGCCGGGTCGAGGCCACCGCCTCGGCCAGCGTGACCGGGTCGCGGACCACCCGCATGCCCTGACCGCCGTGGCCGCCGGCCGGCTTGATCAGCACCGGGAAGTCGGTGACCTGCTCGGGGTCGGTCAGCGTCGGCAGCACCGGCACCCCGGCCTCGGCCACCATCGCCTTGGTCTCGATCTTGTTCTGGACGGCGCCCAGCGTCTTGGCGGGCGGGCCCACCCAGATCATCCCGGCGTCCGCGACCTCGGCGGCGAACTCGGGGTCCTCGGCCAGCCGGCCGTCACCCGGATGGATGGCGTTCACGCCCGCCCGCTTGGCCGCCGCGATGATCAGGTCGCCCCGCAGGTACGTCGACTCCGCGGTGCCGCCGGACAGATGAACGGCGTAGTCGGCCTCGGTGACGTGCGGGGCGTCCGCGTCGGCATCGGAGTAGACGGCGACCGTCTCGATGCCGACCAGGCGGCAGGTGGCGAAGACCCGGCGGGCGATCTCGCCGCGGTTGGCCACCAGAAGACGTCGGATCACTGGTCTACCTTTCAGGGACTTCAGGGTCGGAAGACGCCGTCGTGTTCGGCGCCCTCGACAGCCGCGCTGTGCACGGCGGACAAGCAGAGGCCGAGCACCGTACGGGTGTCGCGCGGATCGATGACGCCGTCGTCCGGCAGCTTCCCGAGCGGGGATGAACCCTCCGCGGGACGCTCCACCGGCCAGCTGAACAGGAACCGCGGCTCGTAGGCGCGGCCGTAGATGCCGCCCGCCTCCTCGGCGGGCCGGGCACCGATCATCAGGGTCAGGTGCGGCACGGTCGACTTGGCGACGGCGTGCACCAGCGGGGCGCCGTGCCGCACGTCCGCGGCCTCGTGGGCCTCGGCGGCCGGCACGCCGGTGTACTGCACGAACAGCAGCGAGGTGGCTGTCGCGTTGGCGAGCTGGATGAAGTGCACGGCCTTCTGCGTCTCGGCCGGCGAGAACGCCCCGCCCAGGTTCGCCAGCACCCCGACCGGATAGCCGTGCAGCTCGCCCCAGCCGGTCACCAGCGCGGTGCCCTGGGTCGGCTTGAACTCGTCGAAGTCGCTGCCGTCGAGGATCCGGGCCAGCACCTCGAGCGGCTCGAAGACCGTCGCCGGGTCGGCGCCGGCCATGCTCAGCAGGTCCTCGGCGTCGTACTTGGGCGGGTTCGGCGGACAGCAGCGCGGCCCCGGGCCGCGCTTGCGCCAGTTGAACCGGCGGACGCACTGCCGGGCCAGCCGCAGCCCGTCCCGTTCGTCCTCGGCGAGCTGATCGGCCGGGCCGGTCACCCCGGCGGGCACGGTCGGCGCGCTGCGGACCTCGGGCGCGGGCCGGCCGTTGGCCCCGGCCGCGCGGACCGGCTGCGGGTGGATGGTGAGCATCTTGGCGTGCCCGCGCACCATGATCGTGTAGTCGCTGAGCGCGGGCAGGTAGGCGGCGTCGCCGGTCGTCGCCCCGAACACCACGCAGACCGTCGGCACCCGGTCGGCGGTGAGCTGGCTCAGGTCGCGGGCGATCGCCCCGCCCGGCGGCGGGCCCGCCGGGGCGGCCGCGCCGGTCGACTCCACAAGATTGATCAGCGGCAGGCGGTTGACCGAGGCGATCCGGGCGGCCCGGCGGATCTTCTCCACCGTGTACGGGTTGACCGCGCCCCCGTCGACCGTGGGGTCGTTGGCGATGACCACGCACTCGACGCCCTCGACGACACCGATGCCGGTCACCACGCTGGCGCCGATCGGGAACTCCGAGCCCCAGGCCGCGACCGGGGACAGCTCGAGGAACGGGCTGTCCTGGTCGAGCAGCATCTCGACCCGTTCCCGGGGCAGCAGCTTGCCCCGGGCGTGATGCCGGGTCACCCACTTCTCGCCGCCGCCCGCGCGGGCCGCCTCCAGCGCCGTCTCGAGCTCGGCCAGCCGTTCCAGCATCGCGCTGCGGCTCTGCAGGTAGGCCGGGTTGCGCGGGTTGATCGCGGTTTCGAGCACGGTCACGGAATCACCTCTGCCCGGCCCTGCGCTGCACGCCCGCCACCATCTTCAAGACCCCGCGCCTCTCGCCCGTGTATTGCCTCTCGACCACCTCCGTAACGAGTGGCCGACCGGGTGCGACACGGGATCTTGGGAAGGCGGCTCCGTCCCCCGATCAGGGGGTGGACACGCGTGCAAGGGGCCGCCCATCAGGACGGCCCCTTGCGTGGTGCTTTGTCGATCTGCCGGATCAGACCCGCGCGCGGCGGGCGAGCCTCTCCGGATCCAGGATGATGACGCTCTTGCCGTCGAGACGCAGCCAGGCCCGGGACGCGAAGTCTGCGAGGGCCTTGTTGACCGTCTCCCTGGAGGCGCCGACGAGTTGCGCCAGCTCCTCCTGGGTGAGGTCGTGCGTCACCCGGAGCACGCCGCCGTCCCGGGTGCCGAAGCGGCCCGCCATCTGCAGCAGGTTCTTCGCCACCCGGCCGGGCACGTCCGTGAAGATCAGGTCCGCCAGCGCGTCGTTCGTCCGGCGCAGCCTGCGGGCGAGCACCCGGAGCAGCTGCTCCGCGATCTCCGGGCGGTTGTTCAACCACGGGCGCAGCGACGACTTCTTCAGCCGGGCCAGGCGCGTGTCGGTCACCGCGGTGGCCGTGGCCGTCCGCGGACCGGGGTCGAACAGGGACAGCTCACCGAGCATGTCCGACGGTCCCATGATCGAGACGAGGTTCTGCCGGCCGTCCGCAGCCCGGCGACCAAGCTTGATCTTGCCGGAGAGAACGATGTAAAGGCTGTCACCCGCCTCGCCCTCATTGAAGACGATGTCCCCCTTGCGGAACTCGATCGTCTCCATCTCCTTGGCGAGTGCCTCGGCAGCTTCCGGGTCAACGCCCTGGAAGATCCCGCTGCGAGCCAGTACCTCATCCATCGCTGTACCTCCGAATACGCGCTTCGCCGCGCACGATCAGTCTAGGCGCACGCGGGCCGTAAACGGGCGGGCACCCCTCGATCCAGACCTCGCAGCGTAACCGGTCGGGTCCCAGAGGTCGGAAGAATCGTCGCTCTCGGTGAGCAATGACCGGCCGTTCGACGGCTGCCCCCGCTTGTCGGCCGACGGTATCGTCCTCGTCGATGAATTCCCACCCCCCACCCCGCCCCGGCCTGTTCGGCCGCCCCGTCCTGACCGTCACCCTCGCCGTCGCCGTGCTCGTGGGCGCCGGCCTCGGCGGCGTGGCCCTGGCCGATCGGGGTTCCGACACCGCCGCCCCGGTCTGGAAGACCCCGGACGCCGCCGCGCCCCCGGGCGCCTCGTCGGCGCCCGCCACCGAACCCGAGACGGAGTCGGCCACCACCGGCGACACCATCACGTTCTCGGCGACCGGCGACATCATCATGGGCTCCGCGCCGAACAAGCTGCCCGCCGACAACGGCAAGGGCTTCTTCGACTCGGTCCGCGACGCGCTCAAGTCCGACCTGGTGATGGGCAACCTCGAACAGCCGCTCACCGGCGACACCGGCACCTCCAAGTGCGGCTCGCCGGCGCGGGCCAACTGCTTCGCCTTCCGCTCGCCACCCTCGTACGCCGAGCACCTGGTGGACGCCGGCTTCGAGCTGATGAACACGGCGAACAACCACTCCAAGGACTTCGGGGTCCAGGGTTACAAGAACACCGTCGAGGCCCTGGAGGACGCGGGGCTCGAGCACACCGGAGCCGCGGGTCAGATCACCGTCGTCGAGGTCAAGGGGGTGCAGGTCGCGGTGGTCGGCTTCTCCCCGTACGCGGGTGCGAACAACCTCAACGACCTCGACGCCGCGCGGGACGTGATCAAGGAAGCCGCCGGGCAGGCCGACCTCGTGGTGGTGCAGGTGCACATGGGCGCGGAGGGCTCCGGGATGGGTCACGTGAAGCCCGGCAACGAGCTGTTCTTCGGCGAGAACCGGGGTGACCCGATCAAGTTCTCCAAGGCGGTCATCGACGCGGGCGCGGACGTGGTGGTCGGGCACGGGCCGCACGTGCTGCGGGGCATGCAGTTCTACAAGGGCAAGCTGATCGCGTACAGCCTGGGCAACTTCGCCGGCGGCGGGAAGACGCTCAGCAGCGACGGCGTCCTGAAGTACGGCGGCGTCCTGCACGTCTCGCTGAACCGGGACGGCTCGTACGCGGGCGGGAAGTTCCTGTCGACGTACCTGGACGGCACCGGCAAGCCCACCCGGGACAGTGCCAAGGAGCGCGGTCTGGACCGGGTCCGGGAGCTCTCGGAGGACGACTTCGGTGATGCCGCCGCGACCATCGGTGAGGACGGATCCATCTCGCCGCCCCGGTGACGGGTATGTGACCGGGAGCGGTCGTAGGTGCGACGTACTCTTGCTCGCGTGAGTCGTCCCGTCGTCGCCGCCACCGCAGGTGCGGCCGTGCTCGCCCGCTCGGCCAAACGCTTCGCGAAAGAGACCCCGATCGGGCGCAAACGCCGGGCCCGCAAGATGGCCCAGCAGTTAGCGGAGATCCATCCCGACGCGCACTGTGAGCTGGACTTCACCACCCCGCTGGAGCTGGCCGTAGCCACCATCCTGTCGGCGCAGTGCACGGACAAGAAGGTCAACGAGGTCACCCCGATAGTCTTCGCCAAGTACCGCAGCGCGGCCGACTACGCCGCCGCGGACCGGGGTGAGCTGGAGGTGATCCTCCGGCCCACCGGCTTCTTCCGGGCGAAGACCGATTCCCTGATCAAGCTCGGTCAGGCGCTGCTCGACCGCCACGCCGGCGAGCTGCCGGGCAAGCTCGACCAGCTGGTCGCGCTGCCGGGCATCGGCCGCAAGACGGCGAACGTGATCCTCGGCAACGCCTTCGGGGTCCCGGGCATCACGGTCGACACCCACTTCCGGCGCCTGGCGAACCGTTTCGGCTGGGTCAGCGAGGAAGATGCCGTCAAGATCGAGTTCCTGGTCGCCGACCTGATCGAGAAGCGCGACTGGACCATGCTGTCGCACCGGATCATCTTCCACGGCCGCCGGGTCTGCCACGCCCGCAAACCCGCGTGCGGCGCGTGCACCCTGGCGCCGCTGTGCCCGTCCTACGGCACCGGCCCGACCGGGGCGGCCCCGGCGGCGAAGCTGCTGAAGGGTCCGCGCGCGAAGGAATTGGCGGTCCTGGCGGGCCTCGACCCCGACCTGGTGCCGGCCGCGGCCGTCGTGACGCCGGAGGCGCCGTGAGCCGAGTCCGGGGCGGGCCGGTGCCGGCGCGGTGGCTGACGCCACCCCTGGCGCTGCTGCTCGCCGCGTGCACGGCCACCGACACGCCGCCGCCGACGCCGGCGGAGGACGCGGCCTCCCCTTTCCTGACCTGCGCGGCGCTGACCGCCGCCCCCGGGGCGGATGAGTCCGCTCCCGCGCCGTCCGGGCCGGGTCAGGCTTCTCCTGCGCCGTCCGGGGCGGGCGGGGCTGCTTCTGTGGCGTCCGGGCTGAGCCGGACCGCTTCTGCGGCGTCCGGGTCGGTTCGGGCCGCTCCTGTTGCGAGCGGGTCGGTGCCGGCTGTGCCGGGCGGGCGGGCTGCCGATCTGCCGGATCTTTCGCTGCCGTGTTTCACCGGTGGGGACGCGGTGCGGCTCGCCGAGCTGCGCGGGCCCGCGGTGATCAATCTGTGGGGCTCGTGGTGCGCGCCGTGCCGCGACGAACTGCCCGTCATCCAGGCGCTGGCCGACGTCACCGCCGGCCGCCTGCACGTGGTCGGCGTCGACACCCGGGACTCGCGGGACGCCGGCGCCTCGTTCGCCGTGGACCGGCGCGTCTCCATCCCCACCCTGTTCGACCCCGACACCAAGCTGCTCACCGCGCTCGGCAAGGTCAACCTGCCGGTCACCGTCTTCGTCGGCGGCGACGGCGAGCGGTTCGTCTACACCGGCAAGGCCCTGGACAAGCCCACCCTCGGCGGGCTCGTGCGGGCACACACCGGCGTGACGGTGACCGGGTGAGCGGGCGCCCGGACGGCCTGCCCGGCTGGTGGGAGCCGTTGCTGACCCGGGTCGGCTCCGCGCGTACCGAGGATTTCACGCCGCTGCGGCCACCCGCGAGCGGCGGCCGGGCCAGCGCCGTGCTCGTGCTGCTCGGCGAGCAGCAGCCGGACCAGCCCGACCTGCTGGTGCTGCAGCGCGCCGCCACCATGCGCAACCACGCCGGTCAGGCGGCCTTCCCGGGCGGCGCGGCCGATCCCACCGACGCCGACCCGGCGGCCACCGCGCTGCGCGAGGCCAGCGAGGAGGTCGGGCTCGACCCGGCCAGCGCGACCGTGCTGACGTCGCTGCCGGAGCTCTACATCCCGGTCAGCCGGTTCGTGGTGACCCCGGTGCTGGCCTGGTGGCACGCCCCGCACCCGGTGCACGTGCGGGAGCCCGCGGAGGTCGCGCACGTGGCCCGGCTGCCGGTCGCCGAGCTGATCGACCCCGCCAACCGGATCCGGGTACGGCATCCGAGCGGCTGGATCGGCCCGGCGTTCCAGGTGCGCGGGATGCTCGTCTGGGGTTTCACCGCCGGGGTCGTCTCGGCTCTACTGGACATGGCCGGCTGGAGCCGCCCGTGGCAGCCGGGCCGGCTCATGGATCTGCCCGACACCCCGGTCGCGGTGCCGGCCACCTCCGACGAGGTGGTCTCGTGACTGTCACTTCTACTCTGAGCGAGTGCTTGTGGTCGATGGAATCCTGATCCTGCTCATGCTGGTCTTCGCGATCAGCGGATACCGGCAGGGTTTCGTCATCGGCGCGCTGTCCTTCGGCGGGTTCTTCAGCGGCGTGCTGATCGGCCTCCAGGTCGGCCCGCTGATTGCGAACCAGTTCGAGGACGGCACGGTCCGGCTGGTCGTCTCGCTGGTGGCGATCTTCGCGCTGGCCGTGCTCGGGCAGACCCTGGCGGGCTGGCTGGGCACCCGGCTGCGCCGGTCGATCAGCAGCCCGCCGCTGCAGCACCTCGACGACGCCGGCGGTGCGGTGGTCTCGCTGGTCGCCGTGCTGCTGGTCGCCTGGCTGATCGCCGTGCCGCTCGGGTCGACGCCGTTCCCCGGGATCAACAAGCAGGTGCGCAGCAGCGCCGTGCTGAACGGCATCAACTCGCTGATGCCGGACCAGGCCCAGGCGCTCTCCGCCGGGCTGCGCGAGTCGCTGAACACCAACGGCTTCCCGGACGTCTTCGGCGGCCTGGCCCGCACCAACGCCCGCGAGGTGGCGGCGCCGGACCC
Organism: Actinoplanes sp. NPDC049599; assembly: GCF_044465625.1. Classification (NCBI taxonomy): domain Bacteria; kingdom Bacillati; phylum Actinomycetota; class Actinomycetes; order Micromonosporales; family Micromonosporaceae; genus Actinoplanes; species Actinoplanes sp. NPDC049599. The sequence continues at coordinate 153,982 of NZ_JBITLX010000008.1, read as the reverse complement.
GGCGCTGGCCAAGTCCCCGGTGGTGGTCAACTCGCGCAAGTCGGTGATCAAGGTGCTGGGCACCGCGCCGAGCTGCTCGCGCCGGATCGAGGGCTCCGGCTTCGTCTACGCCGACGAGCGGATCATGACGAACGCGCACGTGGTGGCGGGCACCCGCAACGTGCAGGTGGAGACCACGAACGACAAGCTGGACGGCAAGGTCGTGGTCTACGACCCGGAACGCGACCTGGCGGTCATCTACGTGCCGGGGCTGCGGGCGCCGGTGATGCCGTTCGTGCGGAAGCCCGCCGGCACGGGCGCGAACGCGGTGGTGCTGGGCTTCCCGCTGGACGGCCCGTACGACGCGCAGTCGGCCCGGGTCCGCGAGGTCAGCAACATCACCGGCCCGGACATCTACGACTCCGGCGACGTCACCCGGGAGATCTACACGATCTACGCGAAGGTCCGCAGCGGCAACTCGGGCGGCCCGCTGGTGGCCCCGAACGGCGACGTGCTCGGCGTCATCTTCGCGGCGGCGGCGGACGACAACAAGGTGGGCTTCGCGCTGACCGCGGCGGAGGCCTCCGGCACGGCCCGGCTCGGCACCGAACGCACCCGCGGCGTCCGGACCGGCGACTGCGCCTAAGGTCTAGGGTCTTCGCATGTCGACACCGCACTCCGCCGACGTGCTGGCGGCCGTCCGTGAGTTCGTCACCCGCCTCGACGAGCTGGACGCGGAGGCGCCCGTCGTCGGGGAGCTGACGCTGGGCCTCGACGGCAGCGCCGAGCAGCTGCGGCTCCGGGCGCCGGTGGCCCGGGCCCTGATCGAGGCGCTGCGCGGCTATCACGACCCGCGGGACCGGGGCACCTGCGCGCACTGCGGCACCGGCCGGCTGGACGACGACTTCGTCTGCCGCGGCTGCGGGATCGTGAACGGCCTCTTCGGCCAGACGCTCGCGGGCTTCGCCGGGCCCGGCGCCGACAGCCTGACCAACCGTCCCGACCCGACTCTGGGCGACTAGCACCGCGCTCAGCGCTGCCCCCAGGTCAGGCGAGGCGGGCGAAGCGGCGGAAGGTGAGCACCGCCGCCACCACCGAGATCAAGAACAGCAGGCCCGCCGCCCACCAGCCGCGCGAGGACGTCGGTGGCTGGGCCTCGCCGGCCCGCGCCGCCGTGCCGTTCGCGCCCGGGAGCCTGGCGCCGACCACGCCGTCGCCGGTGGTGCTCGGGGCCGACTGGGCCTGGCCCGAGGCCGGTGCGTTGCCGAAGCCCGCGATGCCCGGCGACGCGGTGGTGTCCAGCGGGTTGCGCAGCACCGCCGGGACGCCCTCGGCCGTCAGCGCGCCCGTCGGGTCGATCAGGCCGTAGCCGTACTGGCCGTCGCGGCCGGCCGTGCCGCGGTCCTTTGCCGTCTTGATGATGCGGTTGACCACCTCGGCCGCCGACATCGTGGGCCAGCGGGAGCGGATCAGCGCCGCCGTGCCGGAGACCATCGGCGCCGCGAAGCTGGTGCCCTGGACGCGCCAGTAACCGCCGGGGCGGGCGCCGACCAGCTGGGTCGCCGGGGCCGTCACCACCGTCTCCTTGCCCGTGATCGAACCCGACCACAGCACGTCGCCGTCCTTCTCCATGCCGGCCACCGCGATCACGCCGGGCTCGCGGGCCGGATACCAGACCCCGGACGACGACGAGGCGGAGGCGCTGGCGTTGCCGGTGCAGGCCACCACGACCACGTCCTTGGCGAACGCGTAGTCGAGGGCCGCGGCCAGGGCCGGGCTGCTGCCGTTGCCACCGAGGGAGAGGTTGATGACCCGGGCGCCGTGGTCGACGGCCCAGCGCACGCCCTTGGCCACTATCAGCGCGTCGTCGTATCTGTTCTCCCGGTCCAGGACGCGTACCGGAAGGATCTTGGCTTTGGGGGCGATGCCGACCACGCCGACGTTGTCGTCGTTGCGGCCCGCGATGATCGCCGAGACCGTGGTGCCGTGGCCGACCAGGTCGGTGTCGCCGTCGCCGCCGGAGTCGACCAGGTCGAGGCCGGGCAGCACCTGGCCCTGGAGGTCCTTGTGGCCGGCGTCGACGCCGGAGTCGATCACGGCGACCGTGATGCCCGCGCCCAGCGAGTAGGTCCACGCGCCGGCCAGGTTCAGCGTCTTGACGTGCCACTGCTCCGCGCGCACCGAGTCACCCAGCAACGGCTCCGGCTCGGCCAGCGGCGTAGCGAAGGCGGCCGGCGGCGTAGCGAGGGCGGCCGGCGGGGTGGCGGTCTCCGGGGCGGTCGCGTGCGCGGGCACCCCGCCGACGCCAAGGCACAGCCCCGCGACAGCGGTGACGGTGACGAGCCGGGCAGGCACGTGCCGGTCCTTCACCAACGGGCACCGTCGCAGGCCGGACGGCGTACGGGAGCGTCACGCCTCGATCGGCGGGACGCACGCGGTGCTTCGCTCACAGCGCTCACTGGCGGCATGACCATTCTGATGATGGACGGTCGATGGTGGGAGATTACTCCGAATCCGAGCGTTGTCGCTGGGGTCTGTCGATGCGGATCGCACCACAAGTGCGCTCGATCTGCGCGAAGACTCAGTACGGGGGCAGATGAGAAAGCTGGATCAGCCGTACTCCCTCACGTCGAGTCATCAGCCGACCACGGCCGGGTGGCATCAGCGTGGGCCGGATCGGGCCGATGAGCGCGCCCTCGTCGGACGGCCCGGACATCACCAGGCCCGGCGACGACAGCTCGCGCAGCCGCTGGATGACCGGGTCGTACATGGACCGGCTGGCGCCGCCGGCCCGCCGGGTGACGATCAGGTGCAGGCCCACGTCGCGGGCCTGGGGCAGATACTCCACGATGGGCTGGAGCGGGTTGGTCGGGCCGGACGCCACCAGGTCGTAGTCGTCGACCAGCACGAACAGCTCGGGCCCGGTCCACCAGGACCGCTCCCGCAGCTGCTGGGCGGTGACGTCCGGGCCGGGCAGACGCCGCTCCATGTAGCCGGCGACCGACTCCATCAGCTCCAGCGTCTTCGCGGCCTGGATGCCGTAGCCGATCCGGTGGTCGGACTCGGGCAGGTCCATCAGGCTGCGCCGGTAGTCGACCAGGATCAGCCGGGCCTCCTCGGGCCGGAACCGCCGCATCACCGAGGTGGCCAGCGCGCGCAGGAACGACGACTTGCCGCACTCGGCGTCGCCGAAGAGCAGGAAGTGCGGGTCACCGGCGAAGTCGATCTCGACCGGCTGCAGGTCGGCCTCGGCGATGCCGATCGGCAGGCGCAGCCCGGTCGACCGGTCCAGGTCGATATCCGCGTACGGCAGCGAAGGCGGCAGCAGGCGCACCCGCGGCGCCGGCGGCCCGGTCCAGTTGGCGGCGATCATCTTGACCAGCTCGGCCGTCTCGCCGGCCCCGCTCAGCTCGGGCCGCACGGTCAGAATGTGCAGGCTCTTGTTCTTGTCCGTGGGGTGCTCGACGAGGCCGCGGCCGGCCTTCTCCGGCACGTTGACCGCCGCCCGCCGGTTGACCATCGAGTCGGTCGGGTCGCCGAGCCGCAGCTCCACCCGGGAACCGAACAGGTCGCGGATCGCGGGCCGGAAGTCCATCCAGCGGGGCGCGCTGGTCACCACGTGGATGCCGTACGAGAGGCCGCGGGTGGCGATGTCGGTGATGACACCCTCGAGCTCGTCGTAGTCCTTGCGCAGCGTGGTCCAGCCGTCGATCACCAGGAACACGTCGCCGAACGGGTCGGCGTCGGCGCCGTTGTGCAGCCCGGCCTGGGCCGCCCGGCGCCGCCGGTACGACGCCATCGAGTCGACGCCCAGCTCACCGAAGCGCCCCTCGCGCACGGAGAGCAGCGTGGACACTTCTCCGACCGTGCGCCGTACGCCCACCGAGTCGAGCCGGCCGTAGACGCCGCCGACGTGCGGCAGGTCCTTGAGCGTGCCCAGCGACCCGCCGCCGAAGTCCAGGCAGTAGACCTGAACCTCGGCCGGGGTGTGGGTGAGCGCCAGCCCGCAGATCAGCGAGCGCAGCGCGGTCGACTTGCCGGACTGCGCGCCACCCACGACAGCGACATGGCCGGCGCCACCGGCCAGCTGCAGCCACATGACGTCGCGCACCTGCTCGCGCGGCTTGTCGATGAGCGCGATCGGCACCTGCAGGGCGCCGTGCAGCTCGGGGTTGGCGAAGGCCAGGCCGCGGACCGGATCGACGGTCACCGGGCCGAGCAACTCGTCGAGGGTGGCCGACTGGTTCAGCGGCGGCAGCCACACCTGGTGGGCCGGCGGTCCCTGGCCGTTGAGCCGGGCCACCATCACGTCGAGCAGGCTCTCGCCGGCCGGGATCTCCTCGGGCTTGGGCTGGGCCGGCTCGACCGGCTTCGGCGCCGGCACGTAGTGGGTGGAGTAGGAGAGCACCTGCGGCGCGGCGCCGTCCCGGGCGGCGCCGGGCCCGCCGCTGCCGGCCTTGCGGAACGGCCCGGAGACGTACGCGGCCTTGAACCGCACCAGCGGCTCGGTGCCGAACTTGAGGTAGCCGTGCCCGGGCGAGCGGGGCAGCTCGTACGCGTCCGGCACGCCGAGCACCGCCCGTGACTCCAGCGCCGAGAACGTCCGCAGGCCGATCCGGTACGACAGGTGGGTGTCGAGCCCGCGCAGCCGGCCCTCCTCGAGCCGCTGGCTGGCCAGCAGCAGGTGCACGCCCAGCGAGCGGCCCAGCCGTCCGATCTGGACGAACAGGTCGATGAAGTCGGGCTTGGCGGAGAGCAGCTCGGAGAACTCGTCGCAGATGACCAGCAGCGACGGCAGCGGTGACAGCGCCGCGCCGCCGGCCCGGGCCTTCTCGTAGTCGCGCAGGCTGGCGAAGTTGCCGGCCTTGCGCAGCAGCTCCTGGCGCCGCAGCAGCTCGCCGTCGATGGCGTCCACCATGCGGTCGACCAGCGGCAGCTCGTCGGCCAGGTTGGTGATCACGGCGGCGGTGTGCGGCAGCCGGTCCAGCGAGGAGAAGGTCGCGCCGCCCTTGAAGTCGACCAGCACGAAGTTCAGCGTCTCGGAGGAGTGGGTGGCGGCCAGCGCGAGCACCAGCGTGCGCAGCAGCTCGGACTTGCCGGAGCCGGTGGCGCCGATGAGCAGGCCGTGCGGGCCCATGCCGTCCTGCGCGGACTCCTTGAGGTCCAGCTCGATCGCGCCGCCGTCGGCGCCGAGGCCGATCGGCACCCGCAGCTTGTCCCGGTTGGGCCGGGGCAGCCAGGCCCGGGCGATGCTGAACGAGTCCGGGTCGCCGAGGTTGAGCAGCTCGGCCAGGCCCATCTCGGTGGCCAGCGGGGTGTCGGAGGTCCGCGACATCGCGGCCAGCCGCAGCGGCGCGAGCCGCCGCGCGACGGCCTCGGCCTCGGCCTCGCTGAGCCGGTCCGGCGTGCCGACGTCGGCGGCGTGGTCCATCGCGTACGTGTGCAGCTCGTGCCGCCCCGCGCCGCCCGGCCTGACCTCCAGCACCAGCAGTGAGCGGTCCAGCAGCCGCGGCGGCACCTCGTCGAGATCGAGCACCGTGACGCCGTCGATGCCGTCGTCGAGCTGGGTCGCACCCTTGAGGTCGGCGCCGTCCAGCACGATCACCACGTGCGGGCCGGCGCCGCCGCTGCCCGCCGGGTTGAACCGCGGCCGGTTGCCGATCACGTCCTCGAGCAGCTTCTCCAGGTCGGGCCCGGCACTGGCGACCAGCCGCACCTGGCCCAGCCGGTCGGTGCGGGACGGGTGCAGGTTGTGCGGCAGCCACTTGACCCATTCCCACATCGCCCGGCGCTCGGGGCCGGCGCAGACCGCGATGATCAGGTCGTCCGGGGCGTGGAAGACCGCGAGCTGGGCCAGCACGGCCCGGGTCAGGGCGCGCGCGTCGGCCTCGCCGGTCGGGCCCTGCCCGCGCATGAAGACCCGGGCGAAACCGCGCAGCGAGACCGCCACCGGCAGGTCCGGCACCACCGAGTACGCGTCCAGGAACCGGCGCAGCGCGCCGGCGGTCATCGGCTCGAGGTCCTCCAGCGGCCGGGTGACCGGCGGGATGAGCGGCGTGGCCAGGGTCTGCGGGCCGAGGGCCAGCCGCACGACGCCGAAGTCGGGGTCGGCCGAGCGGCGCTCCCAGACCCGGTGGCTCTCCGCGGTCGACCAGAGCTGCTGCGGGTCGGGGTGGCGGTAGAACAGGCCCATCCGCTGGCGGCCGGCGGTGTCGCGGACCCGGCGGCGCAGACCGGACAGATGCCGCAGATACTCCCGGCGGGCGGCCATCATCTCGGCCTTCTTGGGCCCGCCGCTGCCGCCGAACGAGGTGGCGAGCATGGCCAGCGAGGAGACGCCGAACAGGCCGCCGACCACATAGGAGAACGCGCCGCCGCCACCGCGGCCCATCATCATGGCCATCGCGACCGAGCCGCCGAGCATCGGCAGCACCATCAGCGCCTGCTGCCAGCGCCCACCGACGGCCTGCGGGATCTCGGGCGGCGGATCGACGGCGAGCTCACCGGTCGGGATCTCCGGCGCCGGCCGCCGGGCAGCCCGCTTGATCACCACCGTGCTCATACCGAGTATTCCCTTTCATCCGCAACCACGCGCCTTTGTGCAATTGATCCACATTGGCGCGTGGTGGCTGCCCCGTCCGCAGCGCCGGCGACCGGTCACCACGCAGGCCTCATGGTAGGTAAAGTCCCCTCAGTTCCGCAGCCTCCCGTCCGACCGCCCCACCCACCACCCTAAAAGTCGACTGAAGACTCACCATGATCGATGGGAATAACGGCATGAAACCGGAGACGCGGTTATGACCGTCGGGCTCGCCCGCGTCACGATCAGCGCGCCGCAGCGCCGCGTCGACGTGGCGCTGCCCGAGCACGTGCCGCTGGCCGAGCTGCTCCCCGAGGTCCTGCGGCACGCCGGCGAAGGGCTGGCCGACGACGGCGAGAAGCACGGCGGCTGGCTGCTGCGCCGCACCGACGGCGTCGCGCTGGCGACCGGGCAGGGCCTGTTCCCGCAGGGTGTACGCGACGGCGAGGTGCTGCACCTGGTGCCGGCCCGGGACAACTGGCCCGAGCTGGAGTACGACGACGTCGTCGAGGCGATCGCCGAGGGCGCCCGGCGCCGCGGGACGGTCTGGTCGCCGGAGTCCACCCGGACGGCCACGCTGGCCGGCTGCGTGGTGCTGCTGGCCGTCGGCCTGCTCGCGGTGCTCGCGGCCGGTCCGGCCTGGGACGGCGCGGCCTTCTTCGCGCTCGGCGTCGGCCTGCTGCTCGCGCTCGCGGGCATCACGGCCTCCCGGGCGTACGGGGACGCGCGCGCCGGCGCGGTGCTCGGCGGCGGGGCGTTGCCGTACGCGTTCGCCGGTGGCGCCGTGCTCATCGCCTCGGGTGACCGGATCGGGGTGTTCGCGCTGCTGCCCTGGCTGGGCGGGCCGGAGCTGCTCACCGGCTCGGTGGCGCTGCTGCTGGTGGCCGCCCTGGGCGCGGTCGGGGTGGCCGCGGCCCTGCGGGTCTTCGCCGCGGGCATCATGGCCGGCCTGTTCGGGGCGCTCACCGCGCTCGTCGCCCTGGTCACCTCGGCGGCCGGCGCCGCGGCCGTCCTGCTGTCCGCCCTGATCTGCGGCATCGGCGTGCTGCCGCTGCTGGCGATCCGGCTGGGCAAGATGCCGACGCCGCCGGTGACGTTGCCGATCGGCAGTGAGGCCGAGCAGAGCTTCACCGGCGCACCGACCCGCAACTCGAGCCTGGACGCGGCCCGCGAACGGCCGGACCGGGCCCGGGTCTTCGCCGCGGTCAGCCGCACCGAGGAACTGCTCACCGGGCTGCTGATCGGGCACGCGCTGCTCTGCGCGGGCGCATTCGTGGTGCTGGCCTCCGCCGGCGACCTGTCCGCGCAGATCCTGATGGGCCTCGCGGTGGCGGCGCTGCTGCTGCGCTGCCGGCTGTTCGTCACCCTGCGCCAGCGGCTCCCGCTGATCACGGCGGGGCTGTTCGGCCTGTTCGCGCTCGGCGTCGACCTGCTCTGGGGCGCGGGCGAGGCAATGCTGCTCGGCGTCGCCGTGACCGTGCTGCTGCTCGCGCTGGCGACCGTGGCGGCCGGGGCGACCTGGACCCGCCGGCCGCCCTCGCCCTACCTCGGCCGCGCCGCCGACCTGCTGGACACCCTGGCGGTGGTCGCGGTCATCCCGGTGGCGTGCGCGGTCATCGGCCTCTACGGCATGGCCAGCACGATCAGCATCTAGCCGAGCCGGCGTAACGACAGGGCCCGCACGGCGGTCCTGTGCGGCCCGGACCGCTGACAGGTCGCGGGGTGACCGGGGTGTCCGGCCTGGAGTGGTGGGCCGGGTGGCGTCCGGTCGGACTCCCGCGCGGTAGGAGGTTGCGGGTGGCGTCCCGATTTCAGGCGCCATGCTCGCATCGTGGTCAGCTGTCCCGCCTCCGGACCTTGGTCCCAATATCCGGGCAAACGGTCCCTCCATCAATCAAGGCAAAAATCGCACTTCGCCCTATAAGGACACTCCTGCTGGGCTCACGCGGCGATCTTGTAGCGGCAAGGCGCGGTCGACTTTCGCCACTCGGTGCCGTCGCGGCCTCAGTGGCAGCTTTCCCGTAGATCTTGGTGAGCTAAAACGTTCCAGCTGAACCACACCGCTACAAGGTCCACCACTCGCGCCCCTTTCCTCGTGAGATGAACCCCTCAACCTCTAAGGGCAAATCCCGCATACCGGACGAACCCGGCAATGAGCTGATCACGGGGGACCGTGATCCAGAAATGGCAAAATTCGGGGGGTCTTCTTCTTGGGTGGTTGGTGGACGTTCCGCAATAGCCCAGCCGAGTGATCCGGCCAACCTGACAAAACGGGAATTCAGTTCCAGAGGTCCCGACAGCGTCCCCACCGCGGGCGCTCGACAACGAGACGTTGAGCAGCCAAGAAGAAGACTCGGGGCTGACCACGGTGCTACAAGATCCACGCCAACGAGGCTCCGGTCGGCGAAACGAGCTGAAGTCACCTGCACCTCAGTGCCGTCGCGGCCTCAGTGGCAGCCTTCCCGCAGATCTTGGTGAGCTAAAACGTTCCAGAGTCTTTTGCATGGCTGGTGTGATGATCGATCGCCATCCCCCGGAGGGGCGACACGCTTCTGCCGCGCCGAAACGGCCGCGCCAAGCATTGCCGGAGGCCTGCCCACCGCCGGACCCGCAGCACTGGCCCACATATTGAGCAGGATTCTCACATCGCAGGAATCCTAGGGGAACAAAGGGCGTAAAAGTCACGAAGCGAGCAGCGAACTGTCGATCTTGTGGACTTAAGGTTCGGAGCTCACCCCACATCAACAAGATCGAAATCTTGCGCGTCGGTGGCGGTCGGCGCGCGGCCCACGTCACTCCGGCGGGCTATTGCCATCGCCCGATACACCAACCACGCAAAAGACTCTCCAGCCGAACCACACCGCTACAAGGTCCACCACTCGCGCCCCTTTCCTCCTGAGATGAACCCCTCAACCTCCAAGGGGCTAATCCCGCATAACGGATGAATCCGGCAACGGGCTGGATCCCGCGGGACCGTGATCCAGAAATGGCAAATTCGGGGGTGCGGAGCTGACCACGGTGCTACAAGATCCATGCCGACGAGGCTCCGGCCAGCGAAACGAGCTGAAGTCACCTGCACCGCGACCGTGCCGCGAACGACCGGCGCGGAAGGCAAGCGTCGTTGTCGGCGGAGCGCGTCGGGCCACGCGGGAGCCCCGGACTCGTGAGGGCCGGGAGGGCGTGGGGCCCGGGAGGGCGTGGGGGCCGTGAGGGCGCGGGGGCCGTGAGGGCGCGGGGGCCGGCAGGCATGGCGGCCCGGAGGCAGGGAGCCCGGAGGCACGGGAGCCGTGGCGGCCGAGGTGCGGCCCGGGAGGGCGTGGGGCCCGTGAGGGCGTGGGGGGGGCCGGCAGGTATGGCGGCCCGGAGGCACGGGAGCCCGGAGGCACGGGAGCCCGGAGACATGGGAGCCCGGAGACATGGGAGCCGTGGCGGCCGAGGCGCGGCCCGGAGGCGTGGCGGCCTGGGGCGTGGCAGCCCACAGGGGCGGGGCGCGCAGGTGCGGCAGGATCTCTGCGCCGGCGAGGTCGTTGCGCCGCGGACGACGGTGAGCAGTCCTCAGTGCCGCCCCAAGCCACCTCGTCGAGGAGTGGGCCGCTACGCGAGATGTCGGCGCCGGCCGTGCTGTCGAGGGCGGACCAGTCATGCGACACCCCGCCCTCCGCGCCCCTGGCGACAGATCAGCCAGCCGGTCGGAAAGGAAACGCGGCGGTCCGGCAAGAGCCCGGCCGCCGCGTTTCGCTGTCAGGTCAGTGCGCCTCGTCGTGGTGCTCGGCGGCCTCCGCGCGCTTGAACGACGCCCGGATCTCCTCCTCGGCCTCGACCCGGCCGGTCCAGGTCGCGCCCTCGACCGACTTGCCCGGCTCGAGGTCCTTGTAGACCGTGAAGAAGTGCTGGATCTCCATCCGGTCGAACTCGCCCAGGTGGTGGATGTCGCGCAGGTGCTCCTGGCGCGGGTCCTCGTAGGGCACGCAGAGGACCTTGTCGTCGCGGCCCTTCTCGTCGGTCATCCGGTACATGCCGATCGCCCGGGCCCGCACGAGGCAGCCGGGGAACGTCGGCTCCTGGATCAGCACCAGGGCGTCCAGCGGGTCGCCGTCCTGCCCCAGAGTGCCCTCGATGAACCCGTAGTCAGCCGGATACTGCGTCGCGGTGAAGAGCGTCCGGTCCAGTCGGATCCGGCCGGTCTTGTGGTCGACCTCGTACTTGTTCCGCTGGCCCTTGGGGATCTCAACCAAAACGTCGAAATCCATCGTTCGCTCCCTTGTTAGCCCCGCAGTCGGACCCGGCCGGGCGCAGCGACGGAGCGGGAGCGTGAACTGGCCCCCCCAGGATCCGCGCGCACCGGTGTGCCGGATGTTTGTAGTCTCCCCTAAGTCTGACGCCACGTACGGAGGAGGGGCTCGTGGGGAGGCAAGATTCACAGAACACTCCTGAGTACGACGGCGTGTCCGGAGGAGAAAGCGGCCCTTCGCCGGTAGGGCGGGCCAGTGTGCCGCCGCCCGGATCGCCGGCGCCGCCGGCTGCGCCACGCCCGGCCGGCACCACGTACGGGCGGGCGTCGGTGCCGCTCAACGGCACCCCGCCAGCGCCCCTGCCTGCCCAGGAGGCCCAGCCGTCGCCGCCCGTCACGCCCCCGGCCGACCCGCCGGGTCAGCCCGGCGGACCCGCACCGGCCGCGCCCACCCCCGCAGCCGGGGTGCCGGCAGCGGCGGAGCCGGGTACGGGTGAGTCGCGGCGTACCGTCGTCTTGTCGGTTCTTGCGGCCCTTGTGCTGGTCGTGGTCGCGGCGGCCGGGATTCTCGTGGTCCGGCCCGGGCCGGTGGCCGGCTGGCTGGCCGCGGAGCCGGCGGCGAGCCCCACGGCCTCCCCGACGCCCGACCCGACGCCGACCCCCGTGCTGGCCGCGGCGGACGCCACCGGCACCGCCCCCACCGCCGCCGGGGTGGCGGCCGCGATCACGCCCCTGCTCAAGGCCGGCCCGCTGGGCCCGAGGGTCAACGTCTCGATCGTCGACGCCGCCACCGGCGAGTCCCTGTTCGACCGGAACGCCGACACCAAGACCACGCCCGCCTCCACCACCAAGCTGCTGACCGCGGCTGCCGTGCTCGCGGCGCGGGGACCGGCGCACCGGCTGACCACCCGCGCGGTGGCCGGCGCGCGGCCCGGCGAGGTTGTGCTGGTCGGCGGCGGCGATCCCACCCTGTCGGTGAACGCCAAGGGCCAGTTCCCCGGCGCGGCCCGGCTGGACAAGCTGGCCGGGCAGGTCAAGAAGGCGCTGGGCGGGCAGCGGCCGACCAGCGTCTTCGTCGACACCTCGCGGTACTCGGGGCCGGAGACCGCGGGCGGCTGGGACGGCGACGTGATCGGCGGCGGCCAGGTGGCCCGGATCCAGTCGCTGATGACCAACGCCGGCCGGATCAAGCCGGTGCACAACGAGTTCGGCGGCGATCCGCGCTTCGTCGACCCGGCGCTCGCGGCCGGCCGGGCCTTCGCCAAGCAGCTGGGCGTGGCGCCGGGGACCGTGCGCAAGGGTTCGGCGCCGGACGCGGCCGGGCCCGAGGCGCCCTCGGCCGCACCCTCGGCGGCGGCAGCGGCGCTCACACCCGGCGCCGAGCTGGGCAAGGTCGAGTCGCCGCCGCTGGTGCACGTGGTCGACTGGATGCTGGAGCAGAGCGACAACGTGCTGGCCGAGACGCTCGCTCGCGAGGTTGCGCTGGCCGCGGGGGCGGAGGCCTCGTTCGCCGGTGCGGCCGAGGCGATGAAGGCCGAGCTCACCGAGCTGGGGCTGCCGGCCGAGCAGGCCAGCCTCTCCGACGCCAGCGGCCTGTCCCGGCGCAACAAGATCAGCCCGAGGCTGCTCACCGACGTGCTGACGCTCGCCGCCAGTGGCACAAAACCCGAGCTGACCGGCCTGTTCGGCGGGCTGCCGGTGGCCGGCTGGTCGGGCACGCTCAAGTCCCGGTTCGTCACGCCGGCCCCGAACCGGGTCGGTCAGGGCCTGGTCCGGGCCAAGACCGGCACGCTGACCGGGGTCAACACGATCTCCGGCCAGCTGATCACCGCGGACGGCCGGCTGCTGGTCTTCGCGATCATGGCCGACGCCACCGGCGACTCGGTGCTGGCCCGTCAGGCGCTCGACCGGATCGCGGCCGAGCTGGTGACCTGCGGCTGCCCGTAGGGGTTTTCTCCGGGCCGGTGGCTGGTCGGACGCGGGTACGGTGGTGGGCATGGCGCAGTTCGTTGACTGGGATCTGGCCGCCGCCACCGCGGGCGCGCTGTCGAAATCCGGACCCGCGGTGTCCTACGAGGAAGCCACTCAGGTGGTGGCGCAGCTGCGTGATCTGACCGAAGAGGCCGCGGGACACGTCGCGGCCTACACCGGGCTGACCGCCCAGGTCGAGGTCGCGCCGGTGCGCGTCGTCGACCGCAAGGACTGGGCGGCGGTCAACATCGCCGGCCTCAAGGAAGTGATCATCCCGCTGGTCACCCGGCTCTCCGGTGACAAGCAGCCGGGTGCGGTCGCGGACGCGATCGGCTCCCGGGTCACCGGCGTGCAGGCCGGCACGGTGCTGGCCTACCTGTCCGGCCGGGTCCTCGGCCAGTACGAGGTGTTCTCCGCCGAGCCGGGCCAGCTGCTGCTCAACGCGCCGAACATCGTCGAGGTCGAGCGCAAGATCGGCGCCGACCCGCGGGACTTCCGGCTCTGGGTCTGCCTGCACGAGGTCACCCACCGCACCCAGTTCACGGCCGTGCCGTGGATGCGCGGCTACTTCCTCGGCGAGGTGCAGGCCTTCGTCGATGCCTCGCAGAGCGGCGAGCACATCCTCGAGCGGATGCGCCGGGGGGTGGCCACGCTCGCCGACGCGCTGCGCGACCCGGAGAGCCGGTCCTCGGTCATCGACATCGTCCAGACCCCCGCGCAGAAGGCGGTCCTGGACCGGCTGACCGCGCTGATGACGCTGCTGGAGGGGCACGCCGAGTTCGTCATGGACGGCGTCGGCCCCGAGGTCATCCCGTCGGTGGAGTCGATCCGGGCCAAGTTCAACCAGCGCCGGGCGAGCGGCAACCCGCTGGAGAAGGCGCTGCGCCGGCTGCTCGGCATCGAGGTCAAGATGCGGCAGTATGCGGAGGGCCACAAGTTCGTGCACGGGGTGGTCGAGCGGGTCGGCATGGCAGGCTTCAACAAGATCTTCAGCTCCCCGCTGACCCTGCCCCGGCTGGACGAGCTGGGCGACCCGGACGCGTGGGTGGCCCGGGTGCACGGCCCGGTCGGCCTGGCCTCGTAGCGGAGCCACAGGTGGCCCGGATCGCGCCGCCGGTCGCGGCCATCAGAAACGCGGTCCGCTCCGCCCTGCGACAGATCTCCTCGGCCGGGCCGGGCTCATCGGCCGGGTCCGGCTCTGCGCTCGGGCCGGGTTCCGTGGACGGGCCGGGTTCCGTGCGCGGGCCGGGTTCCGTGCGCGGGCCGGGCGGGCCGGGGGCCCCCGCCGCTGGTCGGTTGGTGCTGGTTGCCTGCTCGGGTGGGGCTGATTCGCTCGCTCTTGCCGCAGCCACCGCCTTTGTCGCGCCGCGGCTGGGCGTCCGCGCCGGGCTCGTCACCGTCGACCACGGTTTGCAGGACGGCTCGGCCGCCCGGGCCGCCGCCGTGGCCGAGTGGGGCCGGTCCGTCGGGCTCGAACCGGTAGAGGTCGCCACCGTGGACGTCACCGGCCGGCCGGGTGGTCCCGAGGCGGCCGCCCGGGACGCCCGCTACCAGGCAATTTCCTCGGCCGCGGAGCGAAACGGCGCCACCGCCGTGCTGCTCGGGCACACCCGGGACGACCAGGCCGAGACCGTGCTGCTGGCGCTGGCCCGCGGTGCCGGGCCGCGCGGGCTGTCCGGGATGCCGTACCGGCGGGGTCTGCTGGTGCGGCCGCTGCTGGACGTCTCGCGGGAGGACACCCGCAAGGCCTGCGCCGCCCTCGGCCTCGCGGCCTGGGCGGACCCGCACAACACCGACCCCGCGTACGCCCGCGCCCGGGTCCGGGCCGACGTCCTGCCGGCGCTGATCGCCGCGCTCGGGCCCGGGGTGGTCGCGAACCTGGCCCGGACCGCCGCGCTGACCGCCGCCGATGCCGCCTTCCTCGACCGGGTGGCCGCCGAGGCGCTCGCCGGCAGCCGCACCCCGGGCGGGCTCTGCGTGCGGACGCTGGCCGGGCTGGCGCCGGCGATCCGGAGCCGGGTGCTGCACGCCTGGGCCCGCGAGCTGGGCGCGCCCGGCGCCGCGCTGTCGCACCGGCACGTCGTCGCGCTGGACGCCCTGGTCACCGACTGGCACGGCCAGGGCCCGGCGGCGCTGCCCGGCGGCGTTGTCGTGGGGCGCCGAGCGGGTGACCTGGTGCCGGGAGACTTGTGACAGTTGTCACTGTCTGTGGTTCTGATCGGGGCGGCTCGGGCTGATTCGTCCCTTAACCTGCGCTTGGCCAGGCACGTACCGCTGCCCCCGGCCACGGCCGGCAACGTTCATGCGGCACGCTAGGCGCATGGCAGACGGCTCCTGGTACGACGCCGACATCGACCGCGTGATCATCTCCGAGGAGCAGATCCGCGAGAAGACCGAAGAGCTGGCCAAACAGGTCGCCGCGGACTACGCGGACGCCGAGGACGGCATCCTGCTGGTCTGCGTGCTCAAGGGCGCGGTCATGTTCATGGCGGATTTCGCCCGCGCGCTGGGCCGGCAGGGCCCCTCCTCCGAGATGGAGTTCATGGCCGTCTCGTCCTACGGCTCCGGCACCGCCTCCTCCGGGGTGGTGCGCATCCTCAAGGACCTGGACCGTGACATCACCGGCCGGCACGTGGTGATCGTCGAGGACATCGTCGACTCCGGCCTGACCCTGTCCTGGCTGATGAAGTACCTGCAGTCCCGGCAGCCGGCGAGCGTCGAGGTGGTGGCGCTGTTCCGCAAGCCCGACGCGATCAAGGTGCCGGTGCCGACCAAGTACGTGGGCTTCGACATCCCCAGCGAGTTCGTGGTCGGCTACGGGCTCGATTTCGCGGAGCGTTACCGCGAGGTGCCGTACGTCGGAGTGCTCAAGCCCGAGGTGTACGCCCGTAGCTGAACGACTCCCAGCCGACTCCCAGGAATCGGATGCCTGATGCAGAACCGGGCTGTATTGTCCGGTTCTGCCCCGTTTTACCAAGGGCACTGACGTGAACGCGTAGTGACCGCAGGGGTCCCGGGGGCCGGGCTGGACCAGTCGTAAGAGGCGGCCACGGTGTACGGTCGAGTGACCGATGGCGCAGTGTGACGAGCGCCGGAGGGGTCGGATCGGTAGCGGTCGCACCGGTGGGGGTTTGCCGGAGCGTCGTCAGGTTACCGATGCGGCAGATCTTCATCGCGGGGAAACCCTCACGGGCGCCGCCGCGGGCGAAGATTGTCAACCCAGGTGACCAGGACGCCGATCAGGAGGGTCCGGGCGCATCAGGCGCCCGACAACAGTATGGAACGTACGCGTTTCTTCCGCCGCCCGGTGGTCTGGATCATTCTGGTGATCATCGGTGCGATTGCGCTGAGCTCATTCTTCACCAGTGGTCCGAGCTACCAGCGAGTTGATACTTCGGTCGTCCTCGAGCGACTCAACCAGCCCGGCATCAAGAAGGTCATCCAGGAGGACAAGGAGCAGACGCTCCAGCTCGAACTGGCGACACCGGAACGGTTCGACGGCAAGACCACGGACAAGATCGAGACCCAGTATCCGTACGAACTCACGGATGAGGTCTGGGCCGACGTCCAGGAGGCGAAGGCCGCGGGCCGGATCACCGGCACGGTCAACGCCACGGTCTCCGGCGACAACATCCTGTTGAGCCTGTTGGTCAACCTGCTGCCGATCGCGATCCTCGTCATCCTGCTGCTGCTGTTCATGTCGCAGATGCAGGGCGGCGGCTCCCGCGTGCTCAACTTCGGCAAGTCCAAGGCCAAGATGCTGACCAAGGACATGCCCAAGACGACGTTCGCCGACGTGGCGGGCGCCGACGAGGCCGTCGAGGAGCTCCAGGAGATCAAGGACTTCCTGCAGAACCCGGCGAAATACCAGGCGCTGGGTGCCAAGATCCCCAAGGGCGTGCTGCTCTTCGGCCAGCCCGGCACGGGCAAGACGCTGCTGGCGCGGGCCGTCGCGGGTGAAGCCGGGGTGCCGTTCTACTCGATCTCCGGCTCCGACTTCGTCGAGATGTTCGTCGGTGTCGGCGCGAGCCGGGTCCGCGACCTCTTCGAGCAGGCCAAGACCAACGCGCCGGCGATCGTCTTCGTCGACGAGATCGACGCGGTCGGCCGGCACCGCGGCGCCGGCATGGGCGGCGGTCACGACGAGCGTGAGCAGACGCTCAACCAGCTGCTTGTCGAGATGGACGGCTTCGACACCAAGGGTGGCGTCATCCTCATCGCCGCCACCAACCGGCCGGACATCCTCGACCCGGCGCTGCTGCGCCCGGGGCGCTTCGACCGGCAGATCCCGGTGGACAACCCGGACATGGAGGGTCGCAAGGCCATCCTGCGGGTGCACGCCAAGGGCAAGCCGTTCACGCCCGACGTCGACCTCGACTCGGTGGCCCGCCGCACGCCCGGCTTCTCGGGCGCCGACCTGGCCAACGTGATCAACGAGGCCGCGCTGCTGACCGCCCGTAACGAGAAGCGCGCGATCTCGAACTTCTTCCTCGAGGAAGCGATCGACCGGGTCATCGCCGGCCCGGAGCGGCGCTCCCGCGCGATGAGCGACAACGAGAAGAAGATCACCGCGTACCACGAGGGCGGGCACGCGCTGGTGGCGTACGCGCTGCCGCACTCCGCGCCGGTGCACAAGGTGACGATCCTGCCGCGTGGCCGTTCGCTGGGGCACACCCTGGTCCTGCCGACCGAGGACAAGTACACCCAGACCCGGGCCGAGATGATCGACACCCTGGCGTACGCGCTGGGTGGCCGCGCCGCGGAGGAACTCGTCTTCCACGAGCCCACCACCGGGGCCGGCAACGACATCGAGAAGGCCTCCGGCCTGGCCCGCGCCATGGTGACCCAGTACGGCATGAGCTCCAAGCTCGGCGCCGTCA
Source organism: Actinoplanes sp. NPDC049599 (assembly GCF_044465625.1). Lineage (NCBI taxonomy): Bacteria > Bacillati > Actinomycetota > Actinomycetes > Micromonosporales > Micromonosporaceae > Actinoplanes > Actinoplanes sp. NPDC049599. The sequence goes on along the minus strand of NZ_JBITLX010000008.1, from coordinate 136,341 downwards.
AGTACGGCACCAGCGGCGACGAGCCGTTCATGGGCCGCAACATGGGTCACGAGAAGGACTACTCGGACTCGGTCGCCGCCGACATCGACTCCGAGGTCCGGGCCCTGATCGAGCTGGCCCACGACGAGGCCTGGGAGATCCTGGTCGAATACCGCGACGTGCTGGACAACATGGTCCTCGAGCTCATCGAGAAGGAGACCATCACCCAGGACGACATGAACCGGATCTGCGAGCGGGTGCAGAAGCGGCCGCCGATGGCCCCGTTCAACGGCTTCGGCAAGCGGCTCCCGTCCGAGGCGCCGCCGGTCCTCACCCCCGCCGAGCGCGACAAGCTCAAGGCACAGGCTGAGGCTGACGGTCAGATCGCGGTGGGTGGCAGCAGTTCCTCGAACGGCTCGGTGGAAGGCAACCTCTGATCACCGACGGCAGCTCGACGGAGCCGAACGACTCCGATGAGCCTGACTACCTCGCCGCGCGTCTGGTCGACGGCAAGCTCACCGGCACACCGGTCGAGCAGGCCGTCGACCTGGCCCGCATCGAGAAAGCGGTCCGGGAGATCCTCATCGCCATCGGTGAGGACCCGGACCGCGACGGTCTGGTGCGCACGCCCGCCCGGGTCGCGCGCGCGTACGCGGAGCTCTTCGCCGGCCTGCGGGTCGACCCCGCCAAGGTGCTCACCACGACCTTCGAGGCGAACCACGAGGAGCTCGTGCTCGTCCGCGACATCGAGCTGATGAGCCTCTGCGAGCACCACCTGCTGCCGTTCAAGGGTGTCGCCCACATCGGCTACATCCCGGGCGTCGACGGCCGGATCACCGGCCTGTCCAAGCTCGCCCGGCTCGTGGAGGTCTTCGCCCGGCGCCCGCAGGTGCAGGAGCGGCTGACCTCGCAGATCGCCGACCTGCTGATGGAGAAGCTCACCCCGCGTGGCGTCATCGTGGTGCTGGAGTGCGAGCACATGTGCATGGAGATGCGCGGCATCCGCAAGGTCGGCGCCCGCACGGTCACCTCGGCCGTCCGCGGCGCGTTCCAGAGCGACGGCAAGGTCCGCGCCGAGGCGATGGCGCTGATAAACGCGAGGTGAACTCCATGCTCGAACGGCTCAACCCCGCCGGTGTGCACGAACCGCCCGGCTACAGTCACGTCACCATCTCCCCGGCCGGCCGCCTGGCCCACCTGGCCGGTCAGTGCCCGCTCGACGCCTCCGGCACGGTGGTCGGCACGGACGACTACGACGCGCAGACCGACCAGGTGATCGCCAACTGCCTCGCCGTGCTGGCCGCGGCCGGCGCCAAGCCCGCGGACGTGGTCCGCTCGGTGATCTACGTGGTCAGCGCGGACTCCGCCGTACTCGCGGGGGTGTGGAGCCGGCTGCTGGACTCGGAGCTGGCACCCGCCTTCAGCACGGCCAGCACGCTGCTGGGAGTGACCGTGCTCGGCTTCACCGGCCAGCTGGTCGAGGTTGACCTCACCGCGGCGCTGCCGGGCTGACGCCGGCCGGCACCGCGGCTTCACCCGCGTGACCGCTCAGACGATCATGCGGTAGGCGTCGGCGCTGTCCATCGCGGCCCGAGCCAGCGTCTGCGCCTCGTCGAGCCGGGTCCGGGCCTGCTCCAGCTGCGCGATCGCCGACGCCACCGACGGATGGAACGAGCCGATCGCCGTCATCCGCAGCAGCGCCAGCGCGTCCTCCAGCTGGTCCGTGACCTGCTGGATGCCGGCCACCGCCCGCTGCGTGCCGTCCACGGACGCGGCGACGTTCGCCTTGACCTCTTCGACGCTGGCCATGTCAGCACCTCTCACCGGATGAACGCGAGCAAACCGACACCCATGCAGGTCAGCAGCACCGGGGTCAGGCAGGCGATGGCGCCGACGATCGGCGTCCGGTCCACCTTCGCCGGTCCGCCGCCGTAGACGAAGCCGATCGTCAGCCAGCCCAGCCCGAACGCCAGCAGCGGCATGCTGAGCCCGCACAGCAGCGCGTACGTGGGCAGGGAACCGGACGGGGCAATCAGGTACAGCACGATCTGGACGATCAGCACGGCCGCGGCGAACGGCCCGTACACCAGCAGGTTGCGGGCCCACGGCCGCCACGGCGCCGCTGGTCCGGGGCCGATCATGGCGGCGTCGGCGGCGTCCGCCGTACCCCTGGCCATCCGCAGCGCCGCGAGGATCGCCTCCGGGCCGGTCGCGACGGTCTGCGCCGCCATCGCCCGGTCGGCGGGCTGCGCGGTCAGCGCGGCCACCGGCACGCCCAGGTCCTGCACCAGCCGGGCCCGCTGGGGCGCCAGCCGGGCCCGCACCGACGCCAGCTCCTGCTGCGCGGCCTGCACGGCCGCCGCCTGCTCCCCGGCGGCCGAACTCGCGGCCCGGCGGACCGCGTCGAGCCGCTGCGCAGCCGCCACGTAGGCAGCCCACGGCCCGAGGTCCTGGCCCTCGGTGTGCTCGGTCATAACGCGTCGCTCTCGGGTTCGACGAACGGCACGATCGTCACCGTGCGGTCGGCGTGCCGGTCGTGCATCAGGGCCCGGTTCTCCCGCGGCTGCCAGTCCAGCGACTTGCCCAGCATCATGCAGACGTCCTGCTGCGGCACGTTCAGGAAGACCAGGCCGGCGACGTCCTCCCGGCCCGCGCTGCCGCCGGTCTCCTCGCTGAACCGGCGCAGCCCGCGCCACCACGACAACAGGTGCACGCCCCGGCCGGGTCCCTCGCGCAGCACCCGCCGCAGCGACGGCAGCGTGCCCGGGCTCATCGCGTCCATCCCGAACACCACCCGGTAGGCGGGCCGGTCCAGATCCAGCTCCGCCGACAGGCCGGCCGCGTCCACCACGACAACCTCCTGGCGGTGACCGATCTCGGCGGCGAGGGCCTTGGCGATCTCGTCGCCCTCGGCGACCAGCGAGCAGATGACAAACCTTGTGGTACGCGGTGAGTGGAACGCCGCCACGCTGCGGGCCGCAGCCTCCAGCACCTCGGCGCCGTCCGGCCGCGAGCCGAAGACAGCCAGATGCCGCCCCGGTGAGGAGTCCAGCGGGAACGCGGCGGTGGACAGGTTCACGTCGATGACCCGGCCGAGCAGCGCCGCCGGGCGCCCACCCCGGCCGGCCAGCGCGGACCGGTAGGTGGGGTCGTCGGCGAGGTGCTGGCGGGCGTACCCGGCGAAGATGCGCGGCGGGGTGGCCTCCGGGTCGCGGGCGCCCCACAGCTTGTGCCGCAGGTCGCTGAGCACCGCGCGGTCGGCGTGCGGGTCGGGGAAGCGGACGATGCGCTCGTGGCCGCGGGTGGCGCCCCGCGGCCCGCCCAGGCCGCCGGCCGTGTTGACGACCGCGGTGCCCAGCGGCAGGCCGGCCGCCGAGTCGTTGGTGGGCTCCAGGACGTCCCCGCCGCCCGGCAACGCGATCCGCACCGGGAACTGGCCGAAGATCGAGTCCCGCTTGGCGTACAGGGCCTCGACGCCGAGCACGGTCTGGCTGGCCAGGATCAGGTGGATGCCGTACGAGCGACCCTTGCGGGCCAGCGACTCCAGCAGCTGCACCGCCTCGCCGGCCATCGGGTCGTTGCCGGCCAGCAGCACCTGGAACTCGTCGATGACACAGAGGATCCGTGGCATCGGCCGGCCCCGGCCCTCGTCGGCGGCGACCGCGCGCAGGTCCGCGAACCGGGTCACCCCGGCGCGCTTGTACGCGACCGAGCGGCGGGTCATCTCGGCGTCGAGCTCACGCAGCACTGCCAGCCCGTACTCCCGGTCGGACTCGACGCCGACGGCGCGCGCGTGCGGCAGCCAGGTCCGGTCCCGCTGGGTCGGCACGAACTCGGCGAACGACACGCCCTCCTTGAAGTCGAGCAGGTAGAGGTTGAGCTCGTCGGGGCCGTACCGGGTGCCGAGCCCGTACAGGACGTTGATGAGGAAGGCGGTCTTGCCGGCGCCGGACCGCCCGCCGACCATCCAGTGTGGGGTCAGGTCGTTGAACCGCAGCACCAGCGGGATGTCACCGTCGTGACCGACCGTGGTGCCCAGCCCGTCGGCGGCGTCCCCGGACCAGATCTCCTCCGCCGGGTCCGGCAGCAGGTCGGCAAGCGTCACCTGGGACGCCGCGGCCGAGTGCGCGGCCAACTCCCGGCACACCGAGTCGACCAGGTGCGGCGGCGGGTCGTCGTCGAGGAAAACGGGGGCGTTCAGCCACTTCGCCTCCGGGATGGACCCGAAGGTCACCCCGGGCGGGTCGCCGATCACCGCGTACGGGTTGCGCACGGAGATCTGCGTGGTGCGCGGCAGCGGCGCCTGGGTGGTCTCGGGGGTCAACGGCGGCGGCGGCCAGCCGGCCACGATCAGGTGCAACCCCGACTCGGGCCCCTGCTGCGCCAGCGCGGCGATCCGCACCAGATCGGCGCCCTCGGTCAGCTCCGGCAGACTGGCGATGACCAGCAACATCATCCGATCACGCCGCCCCCGCCGAACCGCACCACCCCGAACGGGCCGCAGCCACTTCTCGGCCTCGGTGAGCACATCACGCAACTGCGCCCGATCCGTGGCGGTCGGCGACAGCAGGCCGGCATCGGCCAACGCCGCAAAAGGGGAGAAGACGGTGCCGCCGCCGATCCCGTCCACGGCACGCACCAGCAACGACCCGGCGGGCGCGGCCGCCAGCAGCCGCAGCAGCAGACACCGCAGCAGCCCGGCCACCCGCGGATCGCGCGCATCGGCGTCAACGGTCAGATGCCCGGTGCCGAGCAACGGAATCACGGCGGGAAAGCGCGCGTCATCAAGCGGCTGCGCCATCCCGAGCCGCACAAACTGCGGAGGATACGTGCCACCGAGCGGCGTGTTGGCCGACTGGGCATCAAGCGGCGCGCCAAGCCAGCCTGGCGCCAGCTCACCGGCGGCGGCCCGCAACTCCTCGGCAAGATGATGCTGCTCGAGCGGGTCGATGGCGGACGGCCCCTGCGACTCCAGCGCCGCGGCGGCCGCCTCAACGGTGGCCTCCGCCTGACGGTGCAGGGCAGCGGCCTGATCGATGCGCCGCGTCGACTCCACCGCCTCACCTCCGTGTGTGCGCTCAAACCGTACCTTGCACCGGCCGCGGAACGACGTTGCGCAGCCGATGCTCAATCTTCCCAGTACGGGCACAGCGCCCCACCCGGCGGGCTGCCCACCGCCGGTCCACAGCAGAACGCACTAATCTGCTAGGGGTGCAGCCCTCGAACCCTGTCCCGCCACCCGCGGTCCCCCCGCAGGCACCGCCAGCCGCGGCGGGAAAGCCACGAAACCGGCGACTTCGGCTTTTTCTGGCTATGGGGGCGGGGATATTGGCGCTGCTGTGCCTGGGCGGAATCGGGGTATTCATCTCGTTCTACGACGAGGCCACAAAAATCGAAAGAACCGCACCGGACGCGGTCGTGGATCAGTTCCTGCGGGCATATCTCGTCAACAGGGACGACAAGGAAGCAGAGCTCTTCACCTGCAAGAACGGCCTCGACCTATCGGCGATCACCGCGCTGCGCACGGAGCTGATCGCACGGGAGAAGGAATTCGACGTGACCGTCAACGTCAGTTGGAGCACTCTGACTGTCTCGGGCACCGAGGAGAACCGTCGGACTGTCACCACCGACCTGCTCATCACCGGATCCAAGGACGGAGCGGCATTGAGCAAGAGTTCGGAGCCGTGGTCCTTTGCGCTGGCTGACGCTGACGGTTGGCGAGTGTGTAGCACCGCCAAAATCCCCTAGGGGACTACTCCACCCAGAGCAGGTGGACCGGCACCTCCAGCGTGCGGGGCACTGCGCCGCTCCACCCCCATCGGTACCAATCCAGCTCGGTTGTCACCCGCGCGCAGATGTCACCCTCATCGCTGGTGTGCAGCTCGGTGACGGCGCGCAGGTCACGACGCTCACCACCGTCCTCCAGTAGCTGCACGACGCGTCGACCGGTCAGCGCAGCCGCGTCCAGCGCGGCGACCGGATTGCGGCGTGGCGGCTCGTCCAGGGACACCAGCCGGGAGACCACGTCGCCGGGAGCGGTGGTGAGCGCCGCCATCCCCAGCTCCTCGACCCAAACGCGCTCAACCGGCACCAACGGCGCGAACACCTCGGTCTGCTCCGCCTCGGCGCGGTACCACTCGGCCTCCGGCATCACGGGCACATAGGTCCGGCTGCCCTGCACGACCTTCTCATCGGCCCGCAGGTCGCCCCGCCAGCCGTGTCCGGGCAGCCCGATGAGCACCCGGCGGCCGCGCAACTGGCCCGCCATGATCGCCGCTGTGGGCACCACCGGGCGCGGCGGATCCGGGGTCCACTCGGAGCCGGCAAACGGATCGGGCATCGAACTACCGGTCACTGTGAAGCACCCAGCGGTGATCCGCGCTCCGCCATGAACTGCACCGGGTCCACCGCGCTGGCGCTGGAGCGGTCGTTGTTGAGGTGCACCTCGAAGTGCAGGTGCGGACCCGACGAGTTGCCGCTGGTGCCGCTGAGCGCCACCACCTGACCGGCGGCGACCTTCTGGCCCACTTGCAGGTCAGGCCGCTGGACCAGGTGGCAGTAGCGGGTCATGATCTTGCCAGCATGCCGGATCTCCAGCATCCAGCCGCAGCCGCCCTTGCCGGGGTAGCCGGGCACGTCACAGTCCTTCCTGCCGCTGAACGTCTCGTCACACTTGATCCGGGATACGACCCCGCTCGCCACCGAGCGGACCGGGTTGCCGCTGTCGATGATCAAGTCGACGCCCTGGTGGGTCGGCCGGCTCGCGGTGCGGAAGCCCGACCCCACGACCATCTTGTCCTTCCGCTTCAAGCCCTTGCCGCTGGCCGCGAGCGGGCTGGTCCAGCCGGCGGCGGACACCTGACCGAGCGAGGGGCAGACCATGGCGAGGGAGTTCCCGACGGCGTTCGCCGCACCGTCCGCGAGCAGGTTGACGATCTGTGTCGCGATGGGTTCGTGCTTGGCGTAGGCGCCCGGGTAGGCGCTGATCTGCACCCGCTGGGCGGCCCGCGTCAACGGCAGGCTGTCCCAGTTCTTGACCCTCCGCAGCTTCCCGTAGAACTTGGTCGCGGCGTAGACCGGATTCGTCACCTGCTCCGGCGAGCCCCAGCCGGTGCTCGGCCGCTGCTGGAACAGGCCCAGCGAGTCGTGATCGTTGCGCTTGCCGAGGTTGCCGAGGTTACGCAGATTCGATTCCTGCATGGCCGTCGCCACCGCGATCACCCAGGCGCGCGGCGGGAGTTTCAGCTGCTTGCCGACGTTGATGATGATGGCCGCGTTCTTGATCTGCTCCGAGTTGTACGGCCCGACCTTGGGCAGCTTGCCTTCCGGGTCGATCGGCCCACCGGCCCCGCAGTTGGCGCTGAGCAGGTTGAGGTTCTGCTCCTTCTTGTCGAACTCGTCCACCAGCAGCGCGCTGATGGCGCCGCCGCAGCAGAGCAAAGCCAGGGTGGCGGTCAGGGCGACGATCAGGGCCACCCCGCGCGGTCGTGGCACGTTCACGGGCCCTCCCAGTCGACGTCGTCCACCAGCCAGCGCCCGTCCGGGGCCACCAGTTGCAGAGTCAGCTTTCCGGTGTCCACCGTAACGACCGCGTTGACCAGGCCGTCACCGATCGGCACCAGGGTGGGCCGCCCGACGATCCGGTCGGCGGGCACATCGGCCGGGTCGACCCCGTTCAGCTCGTCGGCGAGGTCCTCGGTCGCGTTCGGCACGAGGCCGTTGTGCCAGGCCTTCGCCGAGACGTTCTTGTGGTCGATCCAGGCCGCCGCGAAGGCGTAGGCAACGGCCTCCGGTTCCGCGGTGCCCGGGCTGGCGGTCGGCGACGGCGGCGGGTCATCGTCGACGATGACGCCGTCGTTGTCGATGCTCGGGTCGATGGAGACCGTCGGGCCGGGCGAGACTCGGTCGGTGATCGGGGCCGCGGTGTTGCCATCGGAGAAGATCCGGCCGACCCCGACGATCGCCAGCACCAGCACGGCGATCACCAGGGCAACCCCCCAGCGGGACCGGAAGAGTCCGGTGAGGCTGCGTTCCAGAAGTCTCGGCATCCGCGGTCACTTCGCCTCGGTGCGCACCCGCGGCGACGCCGGTTCGCGGGTCGTGCTGCCGGTCTCCGGTCGATAGATGGCGAAGGAGGCGGGTCGCTCGGTCACGTCCGGTTCGGTCCAGGTCGACGGCCGGCGCTGCCGCGCGGCCGCTGCGGTGACCGGAACCGGGGCACGGTCGCCCGGCTCGGCGTTCTCCCGGGTCGACTCGTTGCCGTCCGGACGCACCGCCGGAGCGCCCCCGCGGCCCGGCGCGGGGGCCAAGGTCTGGCCGCCACGTCCCGCTGAACCGTGCGCGGGATCTTCCAGGCGCGCTTCGGGCCGCAGATTGCTCTGGTCGACGTAGACCGTGCGGCCCTTGCCGATCAGGGGCTCGTTCGTCCCGCCGGCATCCGCCACGTCGAGCTTGGCGGCCTCGCGCATGTCCCGGAAGAACCTGCGGTGCCAGGACCCGGCCGAGGTGATCGCCGCGGTGCCGTCCTTGCCGCCGAGCTGGGTGATCCGCCGGTAGGGCCGCAGCAGCAGCCAGCCCACCACCCCGACCAGCCAGACCAGCACGACCTGCAACCAACCCGCCAGGCTGGCGGTATTCATGATCAGGTCGACGGCGAAGAGGTAGATGGCGGCGCCGGTGCCGAAGATGGCGATGTTGAAGATGGCCGCCACCACGGCGTTGCCGAGTCGGCGGATGCCCGAGCTGGCCGGCCGTAGCAGGCCGACGGTGCCCAGGATGGGTGCGGCGATGACCGCCCATCGGAAGATCAGGAAGCCGAGCAGCACCAGCAGCGACGCGGTCAGATCGAACATCGCGAACATGAGGGCCGCCAGCACGGCGATGAAGCCCGCGCCGATCCGGTCCATCCCGTTGACACCGCGGAGGTAGTCGTAGGCCTCAGGATCTTCGACCCTGATCGTCTCGGCGACTCGCTTCCACTGGTCCTGCTTCGCGGTGATGGTGGACGGCCGGGTGTCCGGGTTGTTGCGCATCTTCTGCGACTCGTCCCAGCTGAAGGAGCGGGCGTCGTACAGGGCCCGGCCGTACTTCTGCGCCGTGACGCTGTCCGCCGAGCCGAGCACCCCGCGGAGCCAGTTGCGGTAGAGCATGGTCTCGGTCACGGTGTCGCTGGCGCGGACAGCCGGCGGCCGGTTGTCATCGCAGGCGCCCGGAGTGGGGTTGTCGCATTGGCCGGGAGGAGCTTCCTGAGCCCGCGGTCCAACCGCGTCGTGCACTACGCCCAGCGTGGTGACCAAGGTCTGGTCCGCGATGTTTGCCGATTTGACCGGCCACGCTGCGATGGCGGTGACGGCGACCATGATCAGGATTGCCCATCCGGCGGTCGTGGTGGCCGCACCCATGTCGGCCTGCTGTGACCGCCAGATCAGGTAGAGGCCGACCACGGCGAGGGTGATGACGCCGAAGACGCTGAAGACCTTCTCATAGACCGCCTTGGTGGCCTGGTCGACCAGCGGATCGGCCCAGCCCCACAGGGCCTGGGGGTCCCAGGCGCGCTCCCGCAGGGCGTTGGAGGCGCCGATGACGGCAGTGGCGATCATGAACTCACCGTTCGCGACGGTGGTCTCGAACTTGCTCTCCGGCTCGGTCAGGGTGCCCGCGCAGCCGCCGTCGAGGTCGTAGGTCGAGAAGCTGTAGCCGGCGTAGCCGTACTGGCTGTAGATGCCTTGGGGGCCATTGAGCTTGGAGGAGGCGGGACGCTCGGCGAACCAGCCCGCCAGACCGGAGTCCGGCGCGCTGGGCGTGGGCGGCTTCAGGCAGGTCACCCGGTCCCCGGACACTTCCTTGAGCCGCTTGACGCAGCCGGGGATGTCGTTCCCCCACTCCTCGGCGCTGCAGGCGCCGCCGGGGGCCTGCAATGGTCCGGCCGAGGCCGGTGACGGGGCGGCGACCGCCCAGGCGATGCTTGCCGCCGCGGCCACCAGCATCGTCAGCACCAGTGCGCACGCCCGCCGTACCATCTCAGACCTCCCGGTCGGGCAGCGACGCGATGGCCGAGGGCGCTGCCTTGGCCGCCGCCGGTGTCGTGTCGAGGTAGTCCAGTAGACCGTCCACGTATGACACGTCGACCCGGACCTTCTGCACCCGGCCGTCCACGTCGCGCATCACGAACTCGCGGAAGCCCAGGCGGGCCGACGAGGACGTGTCTGCCTGTGACAGCGAGGCCAGGGTTGCCTCGTAGCCGTCGTGTACCGGCACCCGGAGCAGGCGGAGGGCTTCGGAGGCGATTTCCTGGTCCTCGGCGATCCGGCCGACGAAGACCGTTGACACCAGGTTCTGTACGTCGAGGCCGAGGATGTCGCGGGGGTTCTGGGAGGCGACGAAGGCCGCCAGGTTCCACTTGCGGGAGTCGCGGGCGAGGCGGACCAGGAACGAGCGGCCGGAGCGCCAGCCCTCCATGAAGTGGGCCTCGTCCAGGCCGACCATCTTGCGGGAGCCCATCGAGCCGCCGTAGCAGCGCCGGACCGCCAGGCGGTGGGCCGTGTGCAGCATCGGCAGGGCCAGGGATTCCTCGGCCGACCAGTACTCGCGTTCGATCTTGATGTCGGGCAGGCGCAGGCCGGCCATGGTGATCACGGTCAGGGCCGAGTCGGCGCCGAGCAGGTGGGCCGGGGGGCGGCCGAAGAAGAGCAGCGCCAGGGGCATTTCGGCGGTGTCCAGGAGCAGGTTGGCCAGCTCCTTGCCGTCGTCGTCCAGGCCTTGCAGGGTGGCCACCACGTCGTCGAGGGTGGAGGTCTCCTCGGCGGGCACCTGGCGGACGGCGTGCCGCAGCAGGGTCGCCGTTGAGGCCTCCTTGGCGACCTGGGGTGGCACCAGCATCGAGCAGATGTCCTGGACCAGCATGCGGCGTTCCGCGCGGGCGTTGGAGACGGCGATCTCGTACTCGCGGTCGCCGCCGGCGCCGGTCGGGAACTCGCTGCGCATCGGGGTGGGGATCAGCGCGTACGGCGCCAGCGTCCCCTGTTCCGACCCGGTCAGGTTCAGCACCCGGGAGTACGGCCGCAGCTCCGGCATCGCGCACAGCCGAGCCAGCGGCCCGGACGGGTCGAGCAGAGTCACCTGGACGCCACGCCGCGCGTTCAGGTAGCCCAGCGCGCCCATCAGCGTCGACTTGCCACCGCCGGGCTCGGCCACCAGCACCCCGAGGCCGGAACGTTCCCGGACCTCCATCGGGAAGTGCAGGTCCAGGAACACCGGCCGGCGGCACGTGCCCGCCGTACGGCCGATCAGGTCTCCCCGCCGGTCGCCCACCGTGGACGCGGCCTGGGGCAGCGCCGCGGCCAGCAGCTTCACCGGCATCCGGCGCACGTAGCCGGTGTTGGCGATCGGCTCGCCGGGGATGAACTCGCGGGCCAGCTGGTCCTGGTTCTTCGGGTGCTGCAGCGAGATGCGCAGCTCGCGGGAGTAGAGCTGAATCAGCCGCCGGGCCCGTTCCAGGCACTCGTCGCGGGTGCGGCCGCCGACCGCGATCCGGTGCCAGCCGTGCGCGCGGGCCGACTCGACCGGCAGGCCGGTGGTCATCTCGTCGCCGATCACCAGGGCGCGCTTGGCCAGGCGTTCCAGCTCCGGCGGGGCGTCGATGCCGTGCTCGGCGTAGTCGAGCTGCTGCGAGCGGATCATCCGGAGCCGGTGCTCGAGGTTCTTGAACGAGCTGTTCGAGCCGAGGATGTCGATCCGCGAGGAGAGCTCCATCGGCCAGGGCAGCCGCTCGTGGAAGTGCATCCACGGCTCGTGCTTCTCCGGGATCTCCAGCGGCTCCATCCGGCCCACCGACAGCACGGCGACGTGCCGTTCCTCGCCGGTCATCCGGTTGACCAGCTTCACCGTCGAGCCGTACGGGGTGCGGTAGCGCTCCACCTGCTCGGTCAGCGCGAGCAGGTCACCGCGTTCCCAGTGGCCGTTGGAGATCGGGGAGAGCGGGCCGGGCGGGGACATGCAGAGCGCGACGGAGCGGAACAGCAGCCATTCCAGCTCCTGCGGGGTGACCCGCCGGCCGCGCATGCCGAACGCGTTGAGCACCTCGTCGAACTGCTCGACGGTGCGGCCGAGCTTGCGTCGCTCCCCGTCGGAGGTGCCCTTGCCGAACATCCGCAGGATGCGCTCGGAGAACGTGTCGCCCAGCGAGCGCCGCGCGAAGGTCACGCCCAGGTAGGTCTGGCCCTCGGCGTGGTTGACCGAGAGCAGGTGGCGCTGGGCCGCGACCAGGTGGTCGGACCAGGACGTGGCGCCGGAGACGTCGGGCAGCGGCTTGGCCGTGTGGGAGTCGACGGTCCGGGCCCACTCGTCGGCCGGGAACGGCCGGTTGGTGCGGCGCAGGTGCAGCCGGAAGCCGGCCAGGCCCGCGTACTGCTCGGAGATGGCCGAGAGCAGGGCCTCGCGTTCGGCGTCGGGGCGGAACGCCCAGCGCACCTCGGGCAGCGAATACCACGCCGTGACCGTGCTCTGGGTGAAGGTCAGGTGCCCGGCGATCTCGCTGATCTCCAGCTCGATGGCCGGGTCGCGGTCGCTGAACTTGAGCTTGTGCGGGCGCAGCGGCGCCGCCTTGACCTCGTTCTTCTTCGGCCGGACCGCGGGCAGGTTGGCCGGCTCCTCGCGCTTGCGGCGACCGCGGCGCTTGGCCGGCGCCTGCTCGGGCCGGGCCGCCGGCGGCTGCTCGGGCAGGTCGATCCGGGCGTCGGGCTGAGCCGGCGCGGCCGGGTGGTACGCCTCGACCGCGGCCACCGGGGTGACGCCGGGCGCGCCGACGGTCTGCCAGAGCGGCGGGGTCTGCACCGGCCGGGCGGGCGCGGGCTGCGTCAGCACGGGTGCCGCGGCGACCGTCGGGAGCGCGCCGGGGCGGGCCTCGTCGGGCCAGTCCTCGAAGTCGGACTCCGGCGCCTCGCGCTCGTCGTAGAAGTCGGCCTGTGGCCCGGCCGGCGCCCGCATGAACGGCGAGACGGGCGCGTCGGCCGGACCCGAAAGGTCCGATGTGGACTCGACGGGAGCCGAAGCGGGGGCCGAAGCCGGCGCCGGAGCCGGGCTCGTGGGCGCCGCAACCGGCGGCGCAACCGGCGGGGCGGAGGTCTGCCGGCTCGCGTCCGCGCCGTCGAAGTCGAACCCGAAGTCGAAGTCCGCGTCCGGGTCGTCCGGCGGCAGCGCCGGCTCGGCCGGCGCAGCGGCGCCGCCGAACAGGTCGAGGAACGGCGAGTCGATGTCCATCGGGTCGACCGGCGGGCCGCCGTTGGTGCGCGGCCGCACTGGCTGCGGTGCCTGAAAGACCGCGACAGCGCCGTGGCCGGGGCCGGGCACCTGTTCGGCGCTCTCATCCGGAGAGTGAGTGTCTGATCGCACAGCGTTACTCAGCTTGCCCGGAAGGGACGGTTCCGCGCGGGAATGCCCGGGCGGTGGGGTAGCGGTCATGAACGGGCCCCGTTCGGGCATGCGACGAGAGCGGCGAAACTGGTCATACCAACTCCTCCCGAACCCTGATGCGCGTGGCGACAAGTCTCGGGTCACGCCGTTCGACGGCCGGCTCGCGGGTGCGGCGCCAGTCGGTGAGCGCGGTGCGGATGACCATCCGGGCCGGCCGGTCGGGGTCGACGTGCCGGAACACGTACGAGGTCGTGACCATGGCCAGCGCGATCTCCCAGGCGGGGAAGGCGTCGATCTCGAAGGTGATGAGGTAGTGCAGAAAAACGAACAAAGGCACTAGTAGGACGAACATCCCATACTGCGCGTACGGCAGGTGCATGGGCAGCGTGTAGCCGGGCGGGCCCAGATAGACAAGGCGTGCCCGGTAGATGTCGTCGTCGGTGCGCAGCCGCATATGTCCGCCCGCGGCCTCAGGTGAAGATGAGGCTGATGAGGAAGTCGCCGACGAAGAACAGCGTCGCGGCGCCGGCGATGAACGCGAGGCCGACGATGGCGATCGCGGAGCTGGTCAGCACCTTCGAGATCTCGCCGCGGCTGGCCCGGCCGATGAAGATGACGCCGAGCACGGCCAGCAGGATCGGTGCGACGTTGCTGGCGAAGAAGGTGACGACGCCCTCGGTGTTGATGCCCTTGGGTTCGGGGGCCGCCAGGGTGCCTTGCTGCAGGACCGTGGCAACCTGCGTGACGAACTCTGTGGCGATCATCGGTAAACCTCCCGAGTGCCCGGCGTGAGGGCGCCGAGCACAACTGCAGTTGTGAAGCCTCGCTGACGGCAACGCCCATATGGTGCTACTTCCGGCCCACCGCGTCGAGTGAGCCGTTCAGGGCGCTCCTGTCCTACCCAAAGCCCGTCTGCTCTCTTCGGTCCTTCAATGATGCCCAGTTCCAAAGAGTACGGGCCGTACTTCTTACCTACAAGCTGACTGATTCGTTACCCAAGGTAAACACATGACTGAAGATGAGTCACGGTGCATCGTACACATGTGCTAAACGTGGAGGCCCGGTACCGTCTTCCCGTGACCGATCCGACCCGCTCCGCGACGACCGTGCAGGTCAGCGGCGATGTGCTGCTCCGACAAGATCACCCGGTCGTGATGGGCGTCCTCAACGTCACCCCCGATTCCTTCTCCGACGGCGGCCGGTATGCCAATGTCGGCGCGGCCGTCGCGCACGGCATCGAGCTGCACCGCGCCGGCGCCGATCTGGTCGACATCGGCGGGGAGTCCACCCGGCCCGGCGCCGAGCGGGTGGACGGCCCGACCGAGACCGCCCGGGTGCTGCCGGTGATCAAGGAGCTGGCCGCCGCCGGGGTGCCGCTGAGCATCGATACCACCCGCGCCGAGGTGGCCGCGGCCGCCCTCGCGGCGGGCGCCCTGGTGGTCAACGACGTCTCGGGCGGGCTCGCGGACCCGGGCATGGCCGCCGTGGTGGCCGAGTCCGGCTGTCCCTGGATCCTCATGCACTGGCGCGGGCACTCCCGCCGGATGCTCGACCTCGCCCGCTACGACGACGTCGTCGCCGAGGTCCGGGCCGAACTGCGGCAGCGGGTGGACGACGCGGTCGCTGCCGGCGTCGACCCCGGCCGGCTGATCCTCGACCCCGGCCTCGGCTTCGCCAAGCAGGCCGAGCACAACTGGGCGCTGAGCGCGCACCTGGACGAGTTGCTCGCCCTCGGCCATCCGGTGCTGTTCGGGGCCAGCCGCAAGACGTACCTCGGCCGGTTGCTCGCCGGGCCGGACGGCGAGCCGCGGCCGGTGGACGGCCGGGAAGCGGCCACTATTGCCACCTCGGTGCTGGCGGTGGCCGCGGGGGCGTGGGGCGTCCGGGTGCACGACGTGCGCGCGACCGTCGACGCGCTGGCCGTGTGGCGCGCCACCGGCAGCCCGCGAATTTCAAGATCAAAAACCTGGAGTACGCCGTGAGCGACCGCATCACCCTGTCCGGCCTGCGCGTCCGGGGCCACCACGGGGTCTTCGACTTCGAGCGCCGCGACGGCCAGGACTTCGTCGTCGACGTGGTGCTGGAGCTCGACCTCGCCCAGGCGGCCGCCAGCGACGACGTCGCCGACACCGTGCACTACGGCGAGCTGGCCGGGCGGCTGGCCGGGATCATCGCCGGTGAGCCGGTCAACCTCATCGAGACGCTGGCCGAGCGGCTCGCGGCGGTCTGCCTGGCGGACGCCCGGGTCGCCGCCGCCACGGTCACCGTGCACAAGCCGCAGGCGCCGATCTCGCACGAGTTCGCCGACGTGGCGGTCACCGTCCGGCGGGCCCGATGACCCGGGCGATCCTCTCGCTGGGCAGCAACCTCGGCGACCGGTACGCGTACCTCAGGGGCGCGGTGGAGCAGCTCGGCGAGAGCGTCGTGCTGGTCTCCGGGGTCTACGAGACGCCGCCGTGGGGTGACGCCGACCAGCCTGCGTACCTGAACGCCGTGGTCCTGGCCGTGGACCCGGCGGCTGCGGTCACCGGCTGGCTGGACCGGGTGCGGGCGCTCGAGCAGGCCGCCGGCCGGGTGCGGGATCCGGAACGCCGGTTCGGGCCGCGCACGCTGGACGTGGACGTGATCGCGGTGTGGCAGGAGGACGGCACCCCGGTGCTCAGCGACGACCCGGAGGTCACCCTGCCGCACCCGCGGGCGTGGCAGCGGGCCTTCGTGCTCAAGCCCTGGCTCGACCTGCAGCCGTACGCCCAGCTGCCCGGCCGCGGCTGGGTGACCGACCTGCTGAACGACCCGGAGCTCACCGCCGACGCGAACGCCCTGACCCCGCGGCCCGATCTGCCGTTAGAGTCACAAGGGTGAGCAGCAACCCCGGCGGTGACGCGACCGATCCGTCGATGCGGCCGACCAGCCTGTCCGTCCTGGTGGTCGCCGCGCTGGCCGCGGCCGCGGTGGGCTGGCTGCTGCTGAGCGCGTTCTACGCGCAGATGCCCCGGCTGCCCTGGCTGCCGATCATCGTGCTCGGCACGCTGGCCGTCGTCGAGGCCACCCTGGCGCAGAACACCGCCGCCCGGATCCAGCGCAAGCCGGGTGCGGGCCGGGTCGACGCGCTCGCGGTGGCCCGGTTCGCGGTGCTCGCGAAGGCGTCGTCGCTGGCCGGCGCGCTGTTCGGCGGCTTCTCGGCCGGGCTGCTCGCGTGGCTGGCGCTGGAGCCGACCAAGGCCGCCCGCGACGACGTGCCGGCCGCCATCGCCGGGGTGGCCGCCGCGCTCGCGCTGGTCGGCGCCGCGCTCTGGCTGGAACGCTCCTGCCGGGTGCCGGACCAGCCGGAGAAGAAGGACAACGGCGAGCACGGCCGGCAGGCCGGACGGTCCTGATCGACCCCCCGTTCAGCACTTGAACCGAGGGCCCCTCATTTCCGTATGCTGTGCCGGCGGCGAAGGAGGTGTGCGGGATGGCCTACGACGAGACCACATATCGGCGTAATACCGTCGACCAGGTGGAGAGTGACCCGGCGGCGTACCGGGCCGGCCTCGCGGCCACCGACTTCCGAGCCCGGCGGCGCGACCTGGATCCGGACGCCGGCGACGGCGACGGCATGCAGCTCGTGGAGCCCGCGACGGAGGTCGGCCGGGCGGGCGCCGACGGCGACGACGGGCGCGATCGGCTCGGCATCCACATCGGCTGGGAGATCGTCCTGCTGCTGGCGGTCGCCGCCATCGCCTACCTGCTCTACCGCCTCGACCCGGCCAGCCTGCGCCGGCCGGCCCTGGACACCCTGCTCATCACCGGTGCCTCGATCGGCCTGCTCACCCTCGGCGCCGGGCTGACGCTGCGGGCCGGCGTACCCAATCTCGCGGTCGGCCCGATCGCCCTGGCCGCCGCGTTGCACTTCGCCGAGAACGGCGACGACGGCCTGGTGCAGGCAGCCGTGCCGGCGCTGATCGTGGCCGCCGCGGGCGGTCTGGTCGTGGCCGTCCTGGTGCTTGTGCTGCACGTGCCCGGCTGGGCCGCGACGCTCGGCGGCGCCATGGGCGTCATCGTCTACGACCAGCTGCGCACCGCGCCGGTCACCGTGCAGGCCGGTTACGACCCGGCCAACCACGCGTTCTACCTGTTCGGCGGTTTTGCGCTGCTTGCGGTCATCGGCGGCGCGCTGGGCACCGTCATGCCGATCCGGCGGCTGGTCGGGCGGCTGCGCCCGGCCGGCGACCCGGCCCGGCGGCGGGGTGCGGCTGCGGCCCTCCCGGTGATCACCGCCCTGGTGCTCTCCTCGGTGTTCGCCGTCGGCGCGGGCGTGCTGATGGCGGCCCAGTCCACCGCGCCGATCGAGCCCGGCACCGGCCTGGAATGGACCGGCCTGGCCTTCGGTGCGGCGCTGCTCGCCGGCACCAGCGCCTACGGCCGGCGCGGCGGCATCTTCGGCACCCTGCTCGCGGTCGCCGGGCTGACCCTCTTCCTGGACTACGCGGCCCGGCGCGACTTCGACATCGCGCTGTTCGCGATCGCGGCCTGCGCGGTCGGCGGCGGCCTGATCGTCACCCGGCTGGTCGAGACGTACGGGCGCCCGCTGCCGGTGCCCGCGATGACCGACTGGAACGCCGCGGCCTCGGGCGGCACCACCTGGACCCCCGACATGCCGGAGCAGTGGTCCACCTCCGCCGAGCCGCCGGAGAACCGCCCGATCCGCTGGGACGAGGGGCCCTGGGGCAGCGGCCGCTGACCGCCGGGCCGCCGCCTATGCTGGCAGACATGACCGACTCGACCTTCGCCGAACTCGACGCCCTGCCCACCGAGGAACTGCGTGAGCGGGCCTTCGCGAGGGCGCGGGAGCGGCGGGACCTGAGCTTCTTCTGGTCGGTGTTCAAGCACCTGCCCGATGCGGACGAGGCGGCGTCGCTCGACGGTGCGCCGCACTCGGTCGGTCCGACGATCGACGAAGCGATCGCGCTCTGGCGTGAGCTGACCGGCCACGGGTTGGGCGAGCAGGAGCCGCTGCTCCGGGCCGCCTTCATCGATTACCTGCAAAAGCACTGATACCGCCGCAAGGTACACATTCACGGATATCAGTTCCGGCGCGTTTGGTGACCGGAATCCGTTGGGAACTAACGGGTTCATGGCTCTCACCAACCGCTACAAAAGCGCGCCCAGCGCCGGCACGATAACCGCGCTGGTCCTCGTTCTCGTGTTCGGCAGCCCCTGGTACGCCGACTGGGTCACCGACAACACCAACCCGGAGACCGCCGGGGGCTGGTGGCTGCGCCTGCTGGCGTGGCCGCACTGGAGCTTCGACTCCGACGACTCGCTGCGTTCGATCGTGGTCGGCGACCTCAAGGCGATCCTGGTGGTCGTGCTGACGCTGGTCTTCTGCTACCTGCTGCCCGGCTCCCAGCTGGCCCGGGCCCGCGGCACGATCAGCCAGTTCTTCGCCGGCTGGGCCGCGTACATCTTCGCCGGTGGCTTCGCCGCGCTGCTGACCACGCTGTTCCTGGCCAACCCGTCGCTGCTCGGCGCGTTCCGGACCGCCGGCGAGGGCGCCACGTACGGCCTCTTCGTCGGCTGGATCATCGGACTCGCCACCCTGGGCGCCCGCCGGGGCACCCGCTAGACCTTCCCCGCGCCGCGGCGCACCGGTGACCGCAGCCCCCGCCGGCACCGCCCCCGCCGCGTCACCCGCGGCGCGACCGACGACTCCCCTCGCCGGTCGCGCCGCGGTCCCGCGTCAGGCCGGTGCGGCGGCTTCCGAGGCGGGCGCGTCGAACAGCGCCGAGCGCGACACCGCACCGATCGGCTCGCCGTTCTCCATCACCACGACGTTGAGCGAGTCGCCGGTCAGCATCACCGCGAGCGCGTCGTAGAGCGTGCCCGTCACCTCGACCGTGGGCAGCCGTTCGAGCTCCTCGACCTGGCCGAGCGGGCGCATCGCCTCGCGCACCGGCGTGACCGCCAGCCGCCGGATGCCCCGGTCGGTGCCGACGAACTCGCTGACCGCCGCCGACGCGGGCCGGCTGAGCAGCTCGGCCGGGGTCGCGTACTGCATCAGCCGGCCGCCCTCGGCCAGCACCGCGATCCGGTCGCCCAGCCGGACCGCCTCGTCGATGTCGTGGGTGACCAGCACGATCGTCTTGCGGACCGCCTCCTGCAGGCGCAGGAACTCCTCCTGCAACCGGCCTCGCACGATCGGGTCCACCGCCGAGAACGGCTCGTCCATGAGCAGCACGAGCGGGTCCGCCGCGAGGGCCCGGGCCACGCCGACCCGCTGGCGCTGACCGCCGGAGAGCTCGTGCGGATAGCGGCCGCCGTACCGCTTCGGGTCGAGGCCGACCAGCTCCAGCAGCTCGTCCGCGCGCTCCTTGATCCGCTTGCGGTCCCAGCCCAGCAGCCGCGGCACGGTGCCGATGTTGGTGCGGATCGTCTGGTGCGGGAACAGTCCGACGTTCTGGATGACGTAGCCGATCTGCCGCCGCAGCTCAACCGGGTCCTGCGCCGAGACGTCCGCGCCGTCGATCAGGATCCGGCCCTTGGACGGCTCGATCAACCGATTGATCATCCGCAGCACCGTGGACTTGCCACAGCCGGAGGGTCCGATCAGCACCGCGAGCTCGCCCGCCCGCACCTCCAGGCTGATGTCGCCGACCGCCACGGTCCCGTCCGGATAGACCTTCCCGACGTTCTCGAGCGTGATAGACGCCGCGGTCCGGCCAGCGCCGGACTCCTTGATCGCGGTAGCGTCCACGTATGTCCTTCCTGTCGAGGGCCCCGGCGCCTGCGTGGCCCCTGGCCGCCCCCGCTGACGACGGGCCGGGAAATCCGTGGTTTTCCTGGCGCTACGTGCACGACAACGCCGACGAGATCCTCACCGCGCTGCAGTTCCACGCCGGTCTCACCGCCCGTGCGGTGATCATCGCGTTGATCGTCGCACTGCCGCTCGCGGTCGTCTCCTACTGGTGGCGACCACTGACCGGCCCGATTCTTGCACTCTCCGGCGTCCTCTACACGATCCCGTCGCTGGCGCTGCTCGCTCTCATCGCCCCGGCCGTCGGCACCACCAGCGACACCTCCGTGCTGATCGCCCTGGTGCTGTACGCGCTGCTGGTGCTGGTCCGCAACTCGCTGGCCGGGCTGAGCCAGGTGCCCGCCGAGGTCCGCGACGCCGCGGCCGGCATGGGGTACGGGCGGCTGGGCCGGCTGTGGCGCATCGAGCTGCCGCTGGCTCTGCCCGGCATCCTGACCGGGCTGCGGCTGGCCACCGTCTCGACGGTCGCGCTGGTCACGGTCGGCTCGCTGATCGGCAAGGGCGGCCTCGGCGAGATGATCCTCGGCGGCTTCCGGAACAACTTCTACAAGGCCGAGATCATGACCGGGACGATCCTCTGCGTCGCCCTGGCGCTGGTGCTCGACCTGGTGCTGGCCGGGCTCGGCCGGCTGCTCACCCCCTGGGCGAGGGAGCGCAGCTCGTGAACTACTTCCAAGAGGGCGTCGTCTGGCTCAACGACCCGCTGAACTGGACCAACCCCGGCGGGCTGCTGGACCGGCTGGAGGAGCACTTGCTGATCAGCCTGTGGGCGGTGCTGCTGGGCTGTGTCATCGGCTGGCCGCTCGGCATCTGGCTCGGGCACCGGGGGCGGGGCGGCGGCGTGGTGGTCACCATCGCCAACCTCACCCTGGCCATCCCCACGCTGGCCCTGCTCACCATCCTGCCGCTGACCCCGCTCGGGTTCGGCCAGCCGCCGGTGGTGGTGGCGCTGGCGGTCTTCGCGGTGCCGCCGCTGCTGGCGAACGCGTACACCGGGCTGCGGCAGATCGATCCGGAGACCCGGGACGCGGCGCGTGGCATGGGGCTCTCCGGCGGGCAGCTGCTCCGGCAGGTCGAGTTGCCGCTGTCGGTGCCGTACCTGGCGGCGGGGCTGCGGACCGCGGCGGTGCAGGTGGTGGCGACGGCCGCGCTGGCCGCGTTCGTCAACGGCGGCGGGCTGGGCGAGATCATCTCGGCGGGCTTCGGGATCGGCATGAGCGCCGGCGGCGGCGGGCAGATCGTGGCCGGCGGCATCGTTGTGGCGCTGCTCGCATTGCTGGTGGAAGGGCTGCTCGCGGGCGTACAACGTTGGGTGACACCGGCCGCGCTGCGGACGGACCGGCGCCGCCGGCCGACCGCGGCAGCCCCGGCCGGGTAATGGTCTCGCATCGTTACGAAACTTGTCACACCCTGCGGGTAGGAATGTGGGTGAGCCGCCGACCCCGCGGCTGACCCACGGACATCACACGGACATCACACGGGCATCGAACACCGACTGCCCGTCGGACACGCGGCGCGGCCACTGGCCGCGCCGGGACACAGAAGGCGGCAGTATGCGTCGACACCTGCTCCTGACGGCTGGCACCCTCATGACCGCCGCCGTCATTCTCGCCGGCTGCGGTGAGTCCGGATCCTCCGGCACGGAGGCCCCCGCGAGCTCCGCCGCCGGCAACGGCTGCGCCCCGGTGGCCGGCGACACCCTCGTCGTGCTCACCGATGACAAAAACCTGCAGAACACCGACAACATCGTCCCGGCGATCAACAAGAAGGCCTCGTCGCCGCAGCTCATCGCGGCGCTCGACAAGGTCTCCGCGGCGCTCGACACGGCCAAGCTGATCGAGCTGAACAAGGCCGTCGACATCGACCGCAAGTCGTCGAAGGCCGCGGCCGAGGAGTTCGCCACGGCGAACAACCTCACCGCGGGCATCGCCAAGGGCCCCGGCGGCAACCTGACCGTCGGCGCCGCGAACTTCAGCGAGAACGCGACCCTGGGCGAGCTCTACAACATCGCCCTGACGGCCGCCGGTTACCAGGTCAAGGTCCAGCAGATCGGCAACCGCGAGCTGTACGAGCCCGCCCTGGAGAAGGGCGACATCGACGTGGTCCCGGAGTATGCCGCCACGCTGGCGACGTTCCTCGCGGGCAAGGTCGACGGCAAGGACGCCAAGGACCCGTCCTCGCCGGAGCTCGACACCACGATGACCAACCTGACCGCCCTCGGTGCGAAGACCGGCCTGGTCTTCGGCAAGCCGTCCACGGCACAGGACCAGAACGCCTTCGCCACCACGGAGGCCTTCGCCACCAAGTACGGCGTCAAGACGCTGTCCGAGCTGGCCGCCAAGTGCTCGGGTGCCGCCACCGTCCTGGGTGGTCCGCCGGAGTGCCCGCAGCGGCCCAAGTGCCAGCAGGGCCTGGTCGAGACCTACAGCTTCCAGGCGGGCAAGTTCAGCTCGCTCGACGCCGGCGGCCCGCTGACCAAGACGGGCCTCAAGCAGGGCACGATCAGCGTCGGCCTGGTCTTCAGCTCGGACGGTGCGCTCGCCGCCGGCTGACCCAGCCGTTGATCCGTCCCGGACGCCGGGTGCCGCACGAGTGGTACCCGGCGTCCGGCCGTTTCGTGACGGCCACCACTCTCGGTAGCATCTGCGACCATGCCTGACCGGGACCCCGAGGCGCCGCACAACGCCCGCCTCCTCACCGCGCTCATCTGGGCCGGAGTCGGCCTGGCCCCGGTGGCCGCGCTCGTCGTGCTGCTCGGCGGCAGCGACAGCTCCATCCGCTTCGCGGTGCTGCTCATCGCGGTCAGCGTGGTCCTGATCGGCGCGGCGCTGCTGGTCCGCCACGACCCGGTGCTGCTCAGCATGGAGGTCGAGAACCAGCTCGAGGCGCTGCGCGAGGAGGTCACGGCGAGCGCCCACGCCACCGGGAACCGGGTCCGGGCGCTGCAGGACG
The DNA here is from genome assembly GCF_044465625.1 of Actinoplanes sp. NPDC049599. Taxonomy (NCBI): domain Bacteria; kingdom Bacillati; phylum Actinomycetota; class Actinomycetes; order Micromonosporales; family Micromonosporaceae; genus Actinoplanes; species Actinoplanes sp. NPDC049599. Next base: position 113,204 of record NZ_JBITLX010000008.1, on the reverse strand, counting down.
AGATGACCCGGATGCGGGCGGCGGGCTCCCCGGCGATGGGACTCCCGCCGGCTGGGGCCCGGGCGGCGGCTCCGGTGGGTGCACCCCCGGTGGGTGGCCGCGCGGGGGTGGCCGCGCCGGTGATGAACGAGCCCGGACACCTGACCGGCGGCCGGGCTTCGGCAGGTGTGCGGGAGGTCGGTCACACCACCGGCGGCCGGGTGATGCCGGTGTCGGCCGGGGCGGCCGGCTATCCGGTCAACGGGCGGGCTTCGGCGGCGGTGCCCGGGCGGGCTGTGGCCGGGCAGGCCCGGGCCGACGGCTGGGCGCCCGACGCCGACCGGGGTGACGCACCTGCCCCGCCCGGACGTCCGGCGGTCGCTACCGCGTCTGTCGCGCCGCCCGACGGACACACCTCGGTGGCCCGGATCCCCACGGTCGCCGCGGCGGCCGCGCCGGTGACCGGCTCCGCGTCCGTGGGATCCGCGGCCCTGCGGCCCGTCGCAAGCGGGGCCGCCGCGGCAGCACCGCTTCCGCGCCAGCGCGCCGCAGCCGTGGTGCCGCCCCCCGGCGGCGGATACGGACGGGACGACGACGCGGCCGAGCCACGGTCGTCCGGCGGCTACGGCCCGGGACTGTCCGGCTCGGCGTGGGCCGAGCGCAGCGGGGGAGCGGACCACTACGGCACCGCCGAGGCGGCGCCGCCGGCGGCCGAGCAGCGGCCCTCGCGCCGGCACGCCGCGCCGGACACGGGCACCGACCTCGCCCGCTACGGCCTGGGCGCCCCGACCACGCCGCCCCCGGCGAAGACCTACGGCCCCCCGGAGGGGTATGGCGCCGCGGAGGGCTACGGCACCGTTGCGCCCCAGGCCTACGGCCTGGGCTCCCCGGCCGCTCCCGCACCCCAGACCTACGGCGCCCGCCCCGCGCCCAGGACCTACGGCGCCGAGCCGGAGTTCCAGAGCTACGGCGTCGGCCCCGAGACCTACGGCACGGACTACGGCTTCGACCGGACCGGCGGCTACGACTACAACGTGTCCCACGACCAGCCGGCACCCAGCGCCTACGGCATCGAGACCTCGAGCTTCTTCGCCGACGCCGACGAAACCGACGCCGACGAAACCGACGACCACACAACCACCGGCCGCGGCGGCGAGGACAAGCCGGGCTACGGCCCCGACCCGCTGGCACCCCAGCACGGCTGGGCACCCCGCAGCCAGGAGCGCCCCGGCCGCTGGTGACCGCTACTTGTCGATGTCTCCGACCACGAAGAACATCGAACCCAGGATCGCGATCAGGTCCGGCACCAGGCAGCCCGGGATCAGCGTCGCCAGCGCCTGCACGTTCGCGTACGAGGCCGTGCGCATCTTCATCCGCCACGGGGTCTTCTCGCCCCGGGAGACCAGGTAGTAGCCGTTGATGCCGAGCGGGTTCTCGGTCCACGCGTACGTGTGACCCTCCGGCGCCTTGACCACCTTGGGCAGGCGCACGTTCACCGGGCCGCTGATCCGGTCCACCCGGTCCAGGCACTCCTGTGCCAGGTCCAGGGACACGTACACCTGGTCGAGCAGCACCTCGAACCGGGAGTGGCAGTCGCCGGCGGTCCGGGTCACCACCGGCACGTCCAGCTGGTCGTACGCCAGGTACGGCTCGTCGCGCCGCAGGTCGAGGTCCAGGCCGCTGGCCCGCGCCACCGGGCCCGAGGCGCCGTACGCCGCGGCCTGCTCGGCGGTCAGCACGCCGACGCCCACCGTGCGGGCCAGGAAGATGTCGTTGCGGCGGATCAGCCGGTCGATGTCCGGCATCCGGCGGCGGACCTCGTCGATCGCCGTCCGGGCCCGCCCGGTCCAGCCCGCCGGCACTTCCTCCTTGAGGCCGCCGACCCGGTTGAACATGTAGTGGATCCGGCCGCCGGAGACCTCCTCCATGACCGCCTGGAGCGTCTCCCGTTCCCGGAACGCGTAGAACATCGGCGTGATCGCGCCGATCTCCAGCGGGTACGAGCCGAGGAACATCAGGTGGTTGAGCACCCGGTTCAGCTCGGCGAGGGCCATCCGCAGCCAGGTCGCGCGCTCGGGCACCTCGATGCCCATCAGGCGTTCCACGGCGAGCGCGACGCCCAGCTCGTTGGAGAACGCCGAGAGCCAGTCGTGCCGGTTCGCCAGCACGATGATCTGCCGGTAGTCGCGCACCTCGAACAGCTTCTCGGCGCCGCGGTGCATGTAGCCGACGATCGGCTCGCAGGAGACCACCCGCTCGCCGTCGAGGGTGAGCTTGAGCCGCAGCACGCCGTGCGTGGACGGGTGCTGGGGTCCGATGTTGAGGACCATGTCGGCCGTGTCCAGCCCGGACCCCGTGCCGACGGTCAGCTCCCGCAGGTCACTCATGCCATCACCTCCGCCGGCGCTGCGCCGATGACATCCGCTGGGCGCCGCACTGATGATTCGCTCATTGCCAGCATCGTCCCACGGAGGTCGATGCCGATCTCGTGCAGCAGCCACCAGTGCGCGCCCAGCCCGGCCGGGTCGGTGAGTTCGGCGGCGGCCCCGGCCGCGCCCAGTGCCCGCAGGTAGCCCGCCGGGTCGGTGCGGGCCAGTTCCAGCCGGGGCCGGCCGCCGCGGACCCCCAGGGCCCGCAGCGCGGCCCGCTGACCGATGATCCGGTACGCCGTCCCGGTAGCCGCCGCGGCCGAGTCGACCGCCACGTGGGCGGTGACGTCGGTGCTGCCGTCCGGCCGGGGTGGCACCTGCCGTCCGTCCCGGTAGCCGGTGAGGGTGCCCAGCGCGGGTCGCGCCGAGCGCAGGTGCCCGTAGTCCACCGCGAGCGCGCAGCCGCGCCGCACCGCGGCGACCGCGTCGGCCCACGCGACGTCCCGGGGCCAGCCGATCTCGACGCGGTCGCCGGGCCGGGCGGTCGGCCACCACCGGGCCAGCCAGAACCGGTCGGCGGCGTCCACGTCCGGGCCCAGCGACTCCTGCCCGGTGCCGGGGTCGACGAGCACCCGCCGGACCCGCCCGCCGGGGTCGACCTCGGCCACGCCCAGCGGCACGTTGTCCAGCCATTCGGTGGCCAGCAGCACTCCGGTGAGCTGCTCGGGGACGTACCGCTGCCAGCGGATGTCGGCCGGCAGCCCGGCCGGCCGGGCGGCGACCTCGACCCCGGCGAACCGGACCCGCCCGGCCAGTTCGTCCGCCGGCTCCCCGCTGAGCAGCGCGCGGAGGGCGGCGAGCAGTTCGCCGCGGCCGGCGCCCACGTCCACCACGTCGAGCACGCGCGGGCGGCCCAGCGCGGCGTCCACCTCGCGGATCAGCCGGAGCAGCGCGCCGGCGAACAGCGGGGAGGCGTGCACGCTGGTGCGGAAGTGGTCGGCGGGGCTGTCGGTGGCCCGGGTGAAGAAGCCGCCGGGGCCGTACAGTGCGGCGGTCATCGCCGCTTGCCAATCCAGGCTCGTCACGCTTGCCAATCTAGGCCCAAACCGCCGGTGCAGTTGTTCACACGCTCTTGTCACGAGCGTGTTACACCGGCGCATACTTGCGGTCGACCGGTACCCCGTCCAACCGCCCCACCGCCGCCCTTGAGCGGACTGAAGGCGGAACCGACACTCGAGGACTGGATCTTTTGATGAGCGCTGTGCCGCGCGCCGGAAGGCGCGCTTACCCGCTGGTCGTGGGTGTTGTCGGGGCAGGCCGGGTGGGTGCCGTGCTCGGCGCCGCGCTGGCGGAGGCCGGCCACCGCGTGGTCGCCGCCGCCGCTGTCTCCACCGCCTCCCGGGAGCGCGCCCGGCGCCTCCTGCCGCAGGCCGTGATCCTGCCCGCCGACGAGGTCGCCCGCGCCGCCACCGATCTCCTGCTGCTCGCCGTCCCGGACGACCATCTCGGCGCCGTCGTGTCCGGCCTGGCCGCGACCGGCGCGCTGGGTCCCGGCACGGTCGTCGCGCACACCTCGGGCGCGCACGGTCTCGGGGTGCTCGGCGACGTCGACGGCCTCGCGCTGCACCCGGCGATGACCTTCACCGGGGCGGCGGCCGACCTGGACCGGCTGCCCGGGATCGCCTGGGGCGTCACCGCCCGCGACCGGGCCTTCGCCGCGCGGCTGGTCACCGACCTCGGCGGGGTGCCGGAGTGGATCGCCGAGGACGCCCGGCCGCTCTACCACGCGGCCCTGGCGCACGGCGCGAACCACCTGGTCACGCTGGTCAACGAGGCGGCCGACCTGCTGCGGGCGGCCGGCGTCGAGCGCCCGCAGGTGGTGCTCTCGCCGCTGTTGCACGCGGCCCTGGAGAACGCGCTGAGCCTGGGCGACGCCGCGCTGACCGGCCCGGTGTCGCGGGGTGACGCGGGCACCGTGGGCAAGCATCTGAGCCGCATCGCGCCGGAGTCCGTACCGGCCTATCTTGCTCTGGCCCGGCGCACCGCCGACCGGGCCATTGCCGCGGGGCGGCTGCGGCCGCGGGACGCGGCGCTGTTGATGGACGTTCTTGCCCAGGCGACCGTAGGGAGTCCCACATGACCGCGCTCATCCACACCCGCGCCGAACTGGCCGCCGCCCGGGCCGCCGCGACCGGCCGGGTGGCCGTCGTGATGACCATGGGCGCCCTGCACGAGGGGCACCGCGAGCTGATGCGCGTCGCGCGGAAGCGCGCCGACTTCGTGATCGCCACGGTCTTCGTGAACCCGCTGCAGTTCGGGCCGAACGAGGACTTCGACAAGTACCCGCGCACGCTGGCCGCCGACGTCGAGGCCTGTCGCGCCGAGCGGGTCGACGTGGTGTTCGCGCCGGACCGGGACGAGATGTATCCGGGCGGCTCGCCGCTGGTGACGCTGCACGCCGGCCCGATGGGCGAGATCCTCGAGGGCGCGAGCCGGCCCGGGCACTTCTCCGGGATGCTCACCGTGGTCGCCAAGCTGCTCCGGCTGACCCGCGCCGACCTGGCGTTCTTCGGCGAGAAGGACTTCCAGCAGCTGGCCCTGATCACCCGGATGGTGCGCGACCTGGAGCTCGGTGTCGAGATCATCGGGGTGCCGACGGTCCGTGAGGCCGACGGCCTGGCGCTGTCCAGCCGCAACCGCTACCTCTCGGCTCAGCAGCGCACGGCGGCCCTCGCGCTGTCGCAGGCCCTGCGGGAGGGCGCGGCGCAGAGCGACGCGCAGCGCGTGCTGGAGGCGGCCGGCAAGATCCTCGCCGACGAGCCGGGCATCCAGGTCGACTATCTGGCCCTGACCGATCCGCTGCTGGGCCCGGCGCCCACGGACGGCCCGGCGCGGCTGCTGGTCGCCGCCAAGGTGGGCACCACCCGGCTGATCGACAACGTCCCGGTGCTGCTGGGCGACGCGGCCTGAGGCCGCACCCGGCGGGCCCGCCGGGTGGCCGATCCGCCGCCCCGAGGATCCGGTACGCGGGGAGCAGTCCGGCCGAAGGCGCCGTGGTGACCGTGTCGATTGCCCTATCATCGACAAATCGGACACTGTCTGGCGCTCGGGAGGCACGGATTCATGCGACACCTGCCCCGGCTGCGCCGTTCCTGGCGGTTGCCGGTCGCGGTGGCGTCGAGCCTGCTCACGGTCGTGCTCGCGGGCGGGTGCGGCAACCCGGCCGGAGTGGACGGGGATCTCACCGACAGCTGGGCCGCGATCGGCGTGCCGACCGGCTTCACCCCGGTCGCGGAGACCTGTCACCTGGCCAACTTCACCACCGCGGGCACCCGGGCCACGTACGAGGAAGTCGACTGCAAGCTCAAGCACCGCACCGAGACCGTGCACGTCGGCACCTATCCGAGCCCGGCCGCCGAGGCCTCGGACCCGCCGGCCCCCGACTCGGCCGGCGCGCGGGCCGCGTACCGGACGTGTGACGCCAAGACCACCGCGTACGTCGGCGGGCCGTGGCGGACCGCCCGGCTCTGGATCGGGGTGATCCAGCCGACCCGGGCCGCCTGGACCGGTGGCGCCCGCTGGTACCGCTGCGAGGTGCTGGTGAGCAGCTCGGTGGAGGACGACGGCGGGCTGGTGCAGCGGGTCGGCAGCCTCCGGGACGCGCTCAAGGAGCGGGCCTCGCCATTGCTGCTGACCTGCTACCGGGTGCTGCTGGACAAGGCCGGCAAGATCGGCACGATGCCGTCCACGCCCTGCTCGGCCGGGCACAACGCGGAGTTCGTCGGGGTCTGGGAGGCCGGGGACGACGGGTACCCCGCGACCACCAAGCAGTGGGACAAGCTGCACGACGGCTGCCGCGGCCTGATCGCCGGGTACGTGGGCGTGCCCGACGACGCCGACCTGCAGTTCCGGGCCGGCGTGATCTCGCTGCCCGGCGGTAAAGACGTGTGGACACTGGGCGACCGGGGCGTGCGGTGCTACCTGTGGCTGGACGCGGCGACCCTGACCGCCTCGCTCAAGGGCAAGGGCAGCAAGGCCATGCCGGTGCAGTACCAGTAACGCCTGGCACTTCTTCGCGCCCCGGCCGTGATTTCCCGGCCCCGGGCCTGTTGACTGGGCGCATGTCGCATCTTGCCGACCTTCCGGCGCTCCCCCGCCGTCTGGCCGCCGCCGCGCCCGGCTGGACCGAGACCACCGACGTGCTGGTGGTCGGCTCCGGTGTCGCGGGCCTGACCGCCGCCCTGTACCTGCGCGAGGCGGGGCTGCACGTCACCGTCGTCACCAAGGTCAACATCAACGACGGGTCGACCCGCTGGGCACAGGGCGGCATCGCTGCCGTGCTGGACCCGCTGGACACCCCCGAGGCGCACGCGTTCGACACCGAGATCGCCGGGGTCGGCCTCTGCGACCCCGCGGCGGTCCGCGTGCTGGTCGAGGAGGGCCCCGCCCGGATCCGCGAGCTGATGCGGATCGGCGCCGAGTTCGACCGGCACGCCGACGGCTCGCTGATGCTGACCCGCGAGGGCGGGCACCGCGCCGACCGGATCGTGCACGCGGGCGGCGACGCCACCGGCGCCGAGGTGCAGCGCGCCCTGCACCAGGCGGTGCTCCGCGACCCGTGGATCCGCCTGGTCGAGCACGCCCTGGTGCTGGACCTGCTGCGGGGCGGCGACGGCCGGGCCTGCGGCATCACCCTGCACGTGCTGGGCGAGGGCAGCGAGGACGGCGTCGGCGCGATCCTGGCCCGCGCGGTCGTGCTGGCCACCGGCGGCATGGGCCAGATCTTCGCCTCCACCACCAACCCGGCCGTCTCCACCGGCGACGGGGTCGCGCTCGCGCTGCGCGCCGGCGCCAAGGTCACCGACGTGGAGTTCGTCCAGTTCCACCCGACGTCGTTCATGACCGCGAACGTGACCTCGGTGCAGCGGCCGCTGATCTCCGAGGCGCTGCGCGGCGAGGGCGCCCACCTGGTCGACGAGACCGGCAAGCGGTTCATGGTCGGCCAGCACGAACTGGCCGAGCTGGCGCCGCGGGACGTGGTCGCCAAGGGCATCCACCGGGTGCTGCGCGCGACCGGGGCCGACCACGTCTACCTGGACGCCCGGCACCTGGGCAAGGAGTTCCTGGAGCAGCGCTTCCCGACCATCGTGGCGTCCACCCGCGGCGCCGGCGTCGACCCGGCGACCGAGCTGATCCCGGTCGCCCCGGCGGCCCACTACGCCTCCGGCGGCGTCCGCACCGACCTGCACGGCCGCACCTCCATCCCGGGCCTGTACGCCTGCGGCGAGGTGGCCTGCACAGGCGTGCACGGCGCGAACCGGCTGGCCAGCAACTCGCTGCTGGAGGGCCTGGTCTTCGCCCGGCGGATCGCCGACGACATCGCCCGGGACCTGCCGCCGCAGGCCGAGCCGGTGACGCCGGCCGGCGAGCCCGGCTGGGTGGTGTCCCCGGCGATCCGCACCGACCTGCAGCGGGCGATGACCCGCGGGGCCGGCGTGCTCCGCTCGGCCGACTCGCTGGCCGCCACGGCGAAGGAGCTGGCCCGGCTCGGCGAGCAGCACGGCGTCGCGCACAACGCGGCGTGGGAGGCGACCAACCTGCTGACCGTGGCCGCCGCGCTGGTGGCCTCGGCGGCCGAGCGCCGCGAGACCCGCGGCTGCCACTGGCGCGAGGACTACCCGAACGCCCTGGACGAGTGGCGCGGCCACCTGCTGGACGCGATCGACGCCAAGGGCACGATCACCCAGACCTTCGAGGAGATGGCATGACCGACTGCACCGAGCGTCGCCGGGCGCGAGCCGGCGACGGCCGTGGCCGTGAGGGCCAGAAGGGCATGCGAAAGGTGGGCACAGCATGACCGACTGCACCGAGCGTCGCCGGGCGCGAGCTGGCGACGGCCGTGGCCGTGAGGGCCAGAAGGGCATGCGAAAGGTGGGCACAGCATGACGAGCGGGCTGGATCTGGGCGAGGTGGAGCGGGTCGTCTACACGGCGCTCGCCGAGGACCTGGGTGATCCGCCGCGGGACGTGACGAGCGAGGCGACGATCCCGGGCGGCCAGGTCGACACGGCGGAGCTGGTGGCGCGGGCGCCCGGCGTGGTGGCCGGCCTGCCGGTCGCGGCTCAGGTCTTCGCGGCGACCTCCGGCGGCACGGCGACCTTCGACCAGCTGATCGCCGAGGGGGTCCGGGTGGCGCGCGGCGACGTGCTCGCCGTCATCACCGGCCCGACCCGGTCGCTGCTGACCGCCGAGCGCACCGCGCTCAACCTGCTCTGCCGGATGTCCGGCGTGGCGACGCACACCCGCCGGTGGGCGGACGCGCTGGCGGACACCAAGGCGACGGTGCTGGACACCCGCAAGACCACGCCGGGCCTGCGCGCGCTGGAGAAGTACGCGGTCCGGGTCGGCGGCGGCACCAACAAGCGCATGGGCCTCTACGACGTGGCCATGATCAAGGACAACCACAAGCTGGCGGCGGGCAGCATCAGCGCGGCGTACCGGCTGGTCCGCGAGGCCTTCCCGGACGTTCCGGTGCAGGTGGAGGTCACCACGGTCGCCGAGGCCCGGGAGGCGGTCGAGGCGGGGGCGAGTTTCCTGCTCTGCGACAACATGGCCCCGGACCTGCTGCGCGAGGTGGTGGCCGCGGTCGGCGACCGCTCCGAGCTGGAGGCAACCGGCAACCTGACCCTGGAAACCGTCGAGGAGTACGGCGCGACCGGGGTGGACTACCTGTCGGTGGGCGCGCTGACCCACTCGAGCCCGATCCTGGACATCGCCCTGGACCTGCGCCCGCGCTGACCAGAGCTTGGGCCGCCCGGCGCGGGCGGCCCACCGAGCGCCTCCAGAACCGGTGCGGTGTGGAGGACGGTGCTGCGGTTGGGGAGCCCGACGCCCGTACCGTCAAACGGTTTTGATTTTCCTGGATAGGCTCCCTCCGTGCTGCTGTGCATTGACATCGGAAACACCAACACCGTGCTCGCCACCTTCGACGGGGACAAGCTCGTCCACAACTGGCGGATCAAGACCGACGCCCGGTCCACGGCCGACGAGCTCGGCCTGATGTTCCGGGGCCTGCTCGCCGGCGACGCGGTGGAGATCACCGGGGTGGCCGCGTGCTCGACCGTGCCGGCGGCGCTGCGGTCGCTGCGGACGATGCTCGGGCGCTACTACGGTGACCTGCCGAACGTCATCGTCGAGCCGGGCGTGAAGACCGGGGTGCAGCTCGCCATCGACAACCCCAAGGAGGTGGGCGCGGACCGGGTGGTCAACACCCTGGCCGCGCACGCGCTCTACGGCGGGCCCTCGATCGTGGTCGACTTCGGCACCACCACGAACTTCGACGTGATCAGCGCGAAGGGTGAGTTCCTCGGCGGGGCGTTCGCGCCCGGCATCGAGATCTCCTTCGACGCGCTGGCCGCCCGCGCCGCCCAGCTGCGCAAGGTGGAGCCGGCCAAGCCGCGCTCGGTGATCGGCAAGAACACCGTGGAGTGCCTGCAGTCCGGGCTCTACTACGGTGTCGCCGGGCAGGTCGACCGGATCGTCGAGCTGATGACCGCCGAGCTGGGCACCGTGCGCTCGGTCATCGCCACCGGCGGGCTCGCCTGGCTGGTCAAGGACGCCTGCCGGACGATCACCGCGCACGAGCCGATGATCACGCTGATCGGGCTCCGGATGGTATATGAGCGGAACGTCTGAAGCCGCCTTAGTACGCTTTTCGCCATCCTTCCTTTGTCTTCCACAGAGAGTCGTGCCGTGACCGAGCAGAACGCCACCCCAGCCGTTGACCCCGCCGAGGACCTTCCCGAACAGATGCGGGTCCGCCGGTCGAAGCGGGACCGGCTGCTGGCCGAGGGTGTCGAGCCGTACCCGGTCGGCTTCGCGCGCACCGCGACGCTCGCCGAGGTCCGCGCCGATTACGCCGAGCTGGCCACCGACTCCGCCTCCGGCGACACGGTCGGTATCACCGGCCGGGTGATCTTCGTGCGGAACGGCGGCAAGCTCTGCTTCGCCACGCTGCGCGACGGCGACGGCACCGAGCTGCAGGCCATGCTGTCCCTGGACAAGGTCGGCGCCGAGGCGCTGGAGCAGTGGAAGCGCCTGGTGGACCTGGGTGACCTGGTCGGCATCACCGGCGAGGTGATCACCAGCCGGCGCGGTGAGCTCTCCGTGCTCGCCGACTCCTGGACCATGACCGCCAAGGCGCTGCGCCCGCTGCCGGTCGCGCACCGCCCGCTGAGCGAGGAGACCCGGGTCCGGCAGCGCTATGTCGACCTGATCGTCCGGCCGCAGGCCCGGGAGATGGTCCGGGCCCGGGCGACCACGGTACGGAGCCTGCGCGAGTCGCTGTTCGCGCGCAATTATCTCGAAGTGGAAACGCCGATGTTGCAGTTGCTGCACGGTGGCGCCACGGCCCGGCCGTTTGTGACGCACAGCAACGCGCTGGACATAGATCTCTATCTGCGTATCGCCCCGGAACTCTTTTTGAAGCGGGCCGTCGTGGGCGGCATCGAACGCGTCTTCGAGATCAACCGCAACTTCCGCAATGAGGGCATGGATTCCACGCACTCGCCGGAGTTCGCGATGCTCGAGGCCTACCAGGCGTATGCGGACTACAACGTGATGCAGGAGCAGGTCCGCGAGTGGATTCAGGAGGCCGCGACCGCGACCGCCGGATCACACATCGTGACCCACTTCGACGGCACCGAGTTGGACCTGGGCGGCCAGTGGCGTTCGATCACCCTCTTCGGTGCGCTCTCCGAGGCGCTCGGTGAAGAAGTAACGGTGCGTACCGATCTGGCGAGCCTGCAGCGGTATGCCGAAAAGCACGACCTATCGGTGGACCCGAAGTGGGGCGCGGGCAAGCTCGCCGAGGAACTCTTCGAACATCTCGTGCAGCACACCCTGCAGGCGCCCACCTTCGTGCGCGACTATCCGGAGGAGACCACCCCGCTGACCCGGGCACACCGCTCCGAGCCGGGGCTGACCGAGAAGTGGGACCTCTACGTGCTGGGCTTCGAGCTGGCCACCGCGTACTCCGAGCTGGTCGACCCGGTGGTGCAGCGCGAACGCCTGGTAGCGCAGTCCCTGCTGGCCGCCGGCGGCGACGCCGAGGCGATGCAGCTGGACGAGGATTTCCTGCGCGCCATGGAGTACGGAATGCCGCCGGCCGGTGGGATGGGAATGGGAATCGACCGGCTCCTGATGGCGCTCACCGGGCTGGGCATTCGGGAAACGATCCTCTTCCCCTTGGTGCGTCCGGAGTAGGGCGTGGCCGGACACGATTTGCATCGCCGCACGTCTTGGTGCAGCCCGCCATTGACGGAGCCTGCGGCACGGGCGTTATTGTTCAGGGGAAAAGCGTGAACTGAGTACCTGTGTTCGGGAGGATAACGGCGCGTGGCCAAGCAGATCATTCACAAGCTGGTCGATGACCTCGACGGCGGTGACGCCGAGGAGACCGTCAAGTTCGCCCTCGACGGCATTCAGTACGAGATCGACCTGTCCGAGTCGAACGCGGCGAAATTGCGGGACGTCTTCGCGCCTTACGTGGGCGCGGGTTCCAAGGTCGCGCGCGGTGGCGTCGTCGTCGGCGGCCGGGCGGCCCGTGGTCGCGGCGGTGCGACGGCGGACCGGGAGCAGAACAAGGCGATCCGGGAGTGGGCGAAGAAGGCCGGGAAGGACATCTCCGACCGCGGCCGGATCCCGCAGGAGATCGTGGACGAGTTCCACGCCAAGGGGCCCGGCCGCTGAGCCGGACGGCCCGCCGAGGGGTCCGCTGCGCGTGAGCGCGGCGGACCCCTCTGCTTTTCGCGCGTTCTTCGCCGACCTTGCGTAAGTTATCCACAGGGGCGGAGCGCGTTGTCCACAGGCTGTGGACGGCGTTTCCGGCGCGGGCGATTTCGCTGTGCGCGTACTCCGCAAGGGTGGGGAACAGGCGTTGAGCGTGCGAAGTTGGGGAGAACATCGGCGCAGGACGTCACCAGAGGGCTCGAGGGCCCAGCAGAGTCTCCCGACGGCGATAGAGTGAGAGAGCACAGGTATCACCGATACCCGTGCGCTGGCCCCGCCAGTTCATTGGCGCACGGCACGTGAGGAGCACGAGGGCATGTTCGAGCGGTTCACCGACCGAGCGCGACGGGTTGTCGTCCTGGCCCAAGAAGAGGCCCGGATGCTCAACCACAACTACATCGGGACAGAGCACATCCTGCTCGGTCTCATCCACGAGGGCGAAGGTGTTGCCGCGAAGGCTCTGGAGAGCCTCGGCATCTCCCTCGAGGGTGTCCGGCAGCAGGTCGAGGAGATCATCGGCCAGGGCCAGCAGGCGCCGAGCGGGCACATCCCGTTCACGCCGCGGGCCAAGAAGGTGCTGGAGCTCTCGCTGCGCGAGGCCCTGCAGCTCGGCCACAACTACATCGGCACGGAGCACATCCTGCTCGGGCTGATCCGTGAGGGCGAGGGCGTCGCCGCCCAGGTGCTGGTCAAGCTCGGCGCCGACCTCAACCGGGTCCGCCAGCAGGTCATCCAGCTGCTCTCGGGCTACCAGGGCAAGGAGCCGGCCGCCGCCGGCGCCGCCGCGGGCGAGGCCGCCCCGTCGACGTCCCTGGTGCTCGACCAGTTCGGACGCAACCTGACCCAGGCCGCCCGCGAGGGCAAGCTCGACCCGGTCATCGGCCGGGAGAAGGAAATCGAGCGGGTCATGCAGGTGCTCTCCCGCCGCACCAAGAACAACCCGGTGCTGATCGGCGAGCCCGGCGTCGGCAAGACCGCCGTCGTCGAGGGGCTGTCGCAGTCCATCGTCAAGGGCGAGGTGCCCGAGACGCTCAAGGACAAGCAGCTCTACACGCTCGACCTCGGCGCGCTGGTCGCCGGTTCCCGCTACCGCGGTGACTTCGAGGAGCGCCTCAAGAAGGTGCTCAAGGAGATCCGCACCCGCGGCGACATCATCCTGTTCATCGACGAGATCCACACCCTGGTGGGTGCGGGTGCCGCCGAGGGCGCCATCGACGCCGCCTCGATCCTCAAGCCCATGCTCGCGCGTGGTGAGCTGCAGACCATCGGTGCGACCACCCTCGACGAATACCGCAAGCACCTCGAGAAGGACGCCGCGCTCGAGCGCCGCTTCCAGCCGATCCAGGTGGGTGAGCCGTCACTGGCGCACACCATCGAGATCCTCAAGGGCCTGCGCGACCGCTACGAGGCGCACCACCGGATCAGCATCACCGACGCCGCCCTGGTGGCCGCCGCGACGCTGGCCGACCGCTACATCTCCGACCGCTTCCTGCCGGACAAGGCGATCGACCTGATCGACGAGGCCGGCGCCCGGATGCGCATCCGCCGGATGACCGCACCGCCGGACCTCCGCGACTTCGACGAGCGCATCGCCCAGGTCCGCCGCGACAAGGAGAGCGCGATCGACGCGCAGGACTTCGAGCGGGCCGCGCAGCTGCGCGACAAGGAGAAGCAGCTGCTGGGTCAGAAGGCGCAGCGGGAGAAGGAGTGGAAGGCGGGCGACCTCGACGTCGTCTCCGAGGTCGACGACGAGCAGATCGCCGAGGTCCTCGGCAACTGGACCGGCATCCCGGTCTACAAGCTGACCGAGGAGGAGACCTCCCGGCTGCTCCGCATGGAGGACGAGCTCCACAAGCGCGTCATCGGCCAGGAGGACGCGGTCAAGGCGGTCTCGAAGGCGATCCGGCGCACCCGCGCCGGCCTGAAGGACCCGAAGCGCCCCTCGGGCTCGTTCATCTTCGCCGGCCCGTCCGGTGTCGGTAAGACCGAGCTCTCCAAGGCGCTCGCCGAGTTCCTCTTCGGCTCCGAGGACGCGCTGATCCAGCTCGACATGTCCGAGTTCCACGACCGGTACACGGTGTCCCGCCTCGTCGGTGCCCCTCCCGGCTACGTGGGCTATGACGAGGGCGGCCAGCTGACCGAGAAGGTCCGCCGTAAGCCGTTCTCCGTGGTCCTCTTCGACGAGATCGAGAAGGCCCACCCGGACGTGTTCAACACGCTCCTGCAGATCCTGGAGGACGGCCGCCTCACCGACGGTCAGGGCCGCATCGTGGACTTCAAGAACACGGTGATCATCCTGACCACCAACCTGGGCACGCGTGACGTGGCCAAGGCGGTGTCGCTGGGCTTCCAGGCGTCCGAGGACGTCGAGAGCAACTACGACCGGATGAAGGTCAAGGTCAACGACGAGCTGAAGCAGCACTTCCGCCCGGAGTTCCTCAACCGCATCGACGACACGATCGTCTTCCACCAGCTCCGCCAGGACGAGATCCTGCACATCGTCGACATCTTCACGGCCCGGATCGAGACCCAGCTCAAGAACAAGGACATGGGCCTCGAGCTGACCGACAACGCCAAGAAGTACCTGGCGAAGAAGGGCTTCGACCCGGTCCTGGGCGCCCGGCCGCTGCGCCGGACGATCCAGCGCGACCTGGAGGACACCCTCTCCGAGCAGATCCTCTTCAACGAGCTGCGCCCCGGCCAGATCGTGGTGGTGGACTGCGAGGGAGACCCGGAGAACATCGAGAAGTCGAAGCTGACGTTCACCGGCGCCGACCGTGGCGCCGTGGTCCCCGACGCGGTGCCCGCCGACCTCGGCGCGGCCGCCACGGAGGAGTAGGTCAGCACGACCCACGGAACGGCCCGGCGCTTCGGCGTCGGGCCGTTCTGGCGTTAATCGCTGGCCCGGGGTGCGCCGCCCGCCCGATCATCGACGCATGGAAACACCGCAACGGCAGATCAGAGCCGTCTACACGGCCGACACGATCACCGTCTACCAGGCCTACTCGCCGGCGATCGCCGAGCCGGCCGTGCGCGCCGGCCGCTTCGTGGCGCCGTTCAAACGGGACCGGATGACGTGGATCAAGCCGTCGTTCCTGTGGATGATGTACCGCTGCGGCTGGGCGGCCAAGCCCGGTCAGGAGCGGGTGCTGGCCGTGGAGATCACCCGGGCCGGGTTCGAGTGGGCGCTGGCGCGCGCGTGCCCCAGCCACTACGAGGTCGGCGGCGGCGAGACCCGGGCCGAGTGGTCGCGGCGGGTGAAGCGCAGCCCCGTGCGGGTGCAGTGGGACCCGGAGCGGTCCATCCAGCTCGCGGTGCTGCCGTACCGGTCGCTGCAGCTCGGTCTGGGCGGCGAGGCGGTGCCCCGGTACGTGGACGAGTGGACGGTCTCGATCACCGACGTCACCGAGCTGGCGCGCCGGGTGCGGGCCACCCGCGACCCGGCACTGCTCCCGCCGGAACGGCCCTACCCGGCTCCCGCCAGGAATTCCGCGACGGCCCCGTCGTTGATGCCGGACTCCTTGCCGGTGTCGCGGTAGGCGGCCCGGGTCACCGGACTCCAGATACCGAAGCTCATCAAGATCATGACGAGGACCTCGCGCTCCGCCTTGTTGCTCGGGACCATCCGGAGCGACGCCGCGGCCTTGCCCACCATGGAACCCGCCGGCAGCGCGCCCAGCGTCTTGATGATCTCCCGGCCGAGCAGCCGGTCCGCGTCGGTGGCACCGGTACGCGGCGCCCGTGCGAACTGTTCCAGGTCGAACGCCACGTACCGGACGTCCGAGTGCCGCACCCCGCCCCACTTGAACCGCTCGAAGTTGAGGACGTTGACGTCCTCCTCGGGGTCCGGGTACTGCTCGCAGACGACGCAGTGCCGAGCGCCCCTGGCGGCCCGGTACTCGTGCTCCTCGAGCGCGCGCCCCACGGCGTAGGAGCCCAGCGCCGACCGGAGATCAAGACGCCGGCTGCTCAGGCTCTCCAGGAAGGCGTCACCCACCTCCGCGGCGGAGACCGACGCCGCTGCCTTCCGCGCCGCCGCCACCCAGCCGTCATGGCTGTCCGACCGCGGCCGATCGACCATCACGCCGTCCGCGACGGCCTTGGCCTGCACGGGGGGGCGCCGGCGGCACCGGCGGCTCCCGCCAGCCCGCCGCCGACCAGAACATCTGCATCAGCGGTTTCAGCGCGGACGGCGACGCGTCATAGGTGGACATGCCTACTCCAGGCTCGGGTAGCGGGGCGGGTGGTCGCCGGCCAGCACAAACCGGTCGGCGTCGTGGTCCAGCGGCTCGACCAGGCCGTCGGTGACCAGGCCGGACAGGGCCCGGGCCCGCTGCACCTCGTCCATCCAGACCGCGTCCAGCCGTTGCCGGGGCACCGGGCCGGTGGCATGCCGGAGCACCTCCAGCAGCAGGCCGCGGACCTGCCGGTCGGTGCCGGCGTACTTCTGCGGCCGCCGGGTCGGGCCGGCCGGCGCGGGTGCCCCGCTCTGCCGCCACGCACAGACCGCCTCGAACGGGCATTCCGGGCAGCGTGGCGACCGGGCCGTGCAGACCAGCGCGCCGAGTTCCATGAACGCGATGCTGGCCCGGGCGGCGCGAGCGGGTTCCGCGGGGAGCAGCTCCGCCATCGCCGCCAGGTCGGCCGTCGTGGTGGTCGGCCCGGCATCCGGGTCACCGGCCACGGCCCGGGACACCACCCGGCGCACGTTCGTGTCGACGACCGGGTGGCGCTGCCCGTACGCGAAGGTCGCCACCGCCCGCGCCGTGTAGGTCCCGACGCCGGGCAGCGCGAGCAGCTGCTCCAGATCGTCGGGGACCCGGCCGCCGTGGCGTTCCACGATGGCCACCGCGCACGCGTGCAGCCGCATCGCCCGCCGGGGGTAGCCGAGCCGGCCCCACATCCGGATCGCCTCGGACGGGGGATCCTGGGCCAGCGCGGCCGGGTCGGGCCAGCGGGTCAGCCAGGCGTGCCAGGCGGGGGTCACCCGGACGACCGGGGTCTGCTGGAGCATCACCTCGCTGACCAGCACCGCCCAGGGGGTGGTGCCGGGGACCCGCCAGGGCAGATCGCGGGCGTTGGCGTCGTACCACTGGATGACCGAGTCGGCGAGCGTCATAACGGCACCAGCTTAGGGTCCGTCCCGCCGGCCCGCGCCGGGCCCACCGCCGGGCCCACCTGCGGGCGTGCCGGGCTTACCCGTGGGCGTGCCGGGTCTACCTGCGGGCGTGCCGGGGCCTTCCCGGCCCAGTTCCGTCCGGGGTCTGTCGTTCGGGTCTCGCCGGGGCGGGTTGCGCCTCGCCGGCGACCGGATCGGCGGCGCAGGCCCTACGATGCCGGAGTGAACGAGCTCGCCATCACCGTCATCGGTCCCGACCGGACCGGCATCGTCGCCGACGTCTCCGAGGCGCTCGCCGGGGTCGGTGCCAACCTGTCCGACTCCACCATGACCCGGTTGCGCGGTCACTTCGCGATGACCCTGATCTGCACCGGCCCCACCGCCGAGGACGTGGAGAAGGCGCTGCTCCCGCTCACCGGCGTGCTGACCACCGTCCGGGCGGTGGCTCCCGAGGCCGATGCCGACGTGGCGGGGGAGCCGTACCTGGTCAGCGTGCACGGCGCCGACCGGCTCGGGATCGTTGCCGCGGTCACTCGGGTGGTGGCCGCCGCCGGCGGCAACATCACCGATCTCACCACCCGGCTGACCGGCCCGCTCTACGTGCTGATCGCCGAGGTAGACGTGCCGCCGGGCAGCGCCGACGACCTGGCCGCCCGGCTGGCGGTGGCCGCGCAGGAGCTGGGTGTCGACGTGACCCTGCGCCGGGCCGAGTCGGACGTCCTATGAGCGACGCCCTGGCCGACTGGAAGCCCGACCTGCTCGGCGTCGAGGGCAGGGTGCTGCCGGTGGTCACCGCACCGGCCGGCGTGCTCAGCCGCGAGGGCGCCGAGGTTGACCCGGCCGATCCCGAGATCGTGCAGCTCGCCGCCGACCTGGTCGCCACCATGCGGGTGTCGCCGGGCTGCGTCGGCCTGGCCGCCCCGCAGGTCGGGGTGGGTGCGCAGGTGTTCGTCGTGGACGTGACCGAACACCCGAAGACGGTGACCGCGCACGGCACGTTCGTGCTGTGCAACGCCCGGGTCGTGGAGGCCAGCCGGTGGCGGCCCGGCCGCGAAGGCTGCATGTCCGTGCCGGACCTGACCGGCGACGTGAAACGCGCCGGCCGCGTCGTGGTCGAGGCCGTCCTACCGGGTACGGGCGAACCGGTGCGGCTGACCACCGACGCGTTCGAGGCGCGGGCGCTGCAACACGAGATCGACCACTGCGCCGGAAAACTCTTCCTCGATCGGGTCGCCGGGGCGCACGCCATCTACCAGCGCAAGGTTTATCTCTAACGATCAGCGCGCGAGTCGGTGTCGCGTTATCGGCGCGTCGCGGCGGCTGTGTCCCCATTCCGGGGATACCGTGCACGCATCATGCGTTCGACGGTCGGTCCCCTTCCTGCCGCCGTGTACTGGCGGCGTCGCGCTGTGGTGCTCGGTGCGCTGCTGCTCGGCGTCATCGTGCTGTTCGTATCCTGCTCCGGCGGGGACGACAAGGACAGCAAGCGCGGCACGGGCGCTTCCTCGCAGGCGCCGATCATGCCCACCTCGGCGTCGGCGACGCCCGAGGACGAACCCTCCTTCACCGACCCGGGCCCGGGCGCGGGCAACCCGTCCCTGCCGGAACCGGGCGACCTCACCGCCAGCGGCGCGGGCACCGGCCCGACGGCAGACGGCGACCCGGACGACGGCACCCAGGACGGCACCTCCGACACGAACGTCAACGCGGCAGCCGCCGGCACCTGCACCGACGCGGAAATGTCGGTAACCCCGGTGCCCGCCGCGACAACCGTCCGCCGGGGCGCCCCCCTGGCGGTCCGCCTCAAGATCAAGAACATCTCGGCCCGCACCTGCTCCCGCGACGTGGGCGCGGACCTCCAGGAGCTCTACATCGGCCAGGGCGCGAGCCGGGTCTGGTCCTCGGACACGTGCAGCACGGTCAAGGGCTCCGAGGTCCGCTCATTCCCGCCGAACGGCGAACGCGAATACAACGTGACCTGGAACGGCAAGCAGGCCAACAAGTGCACGGCCGGCCTGGCAACGGGAACGGCGCCGCCGGCGGGGCAGTACGAGATGCGGTTCCGGCTGGGCGC
Organism: Actinoplanes sp. NPDC049599; assembly: GCF_044465625.1. Lineage (NCBI taxonomy): Bacteria > Bacillati > Actinomycetota > Actinomycetes > Micromonosporales > Micromonosporaceae > Actinoplanes > Actinoplanes sp. NPDC049599. The sequence goes on along the minus strand of NZ_JBITLX010000008.1, from coordinate 93,875 downwards.
CAAGATCAGCGCGCCGGTGGCCGTCACCATCACCGCCTGACCAGTCCGCAGGCCGCTATCAGGGCCCGTCGCCGTTCTGGGTCGCCCGCATGGTTGCCTGCCTGGTCGCCACCGCGCGGCGGATGACCGCGCCACGGTGGGTTCAGCTTGCGGGTGGATCTGACGTTCGACTGTGCGGGTGCGGTGGCGCTCGCGGGTGGGGGTTGTGAGGCCCGGTGATGACCGATCCGGGTAGGACGACCTGGCCGCATTTGAGTGATCTGGCCTGGGTGGATTGCCAGCCGCGCTGGATGACTTGGCCGGGGTGGTGACAGGCCGGGGCGGTTCGCGATGCCGGGGCGTTGGCCGGGCGTGACGGATGACTTGGCCGGGGTGGTGACGGGCCGGGGTGGTTCGCGATGCCGGGGCGTTGGCCGGGCGTGACGGATGACTTGGCCGAGATGACCGCGGCTGGGTTGGTCGCGAGGCCGGGGCGATGGCCGGGCCGGGGGTGGATGACAAGGCCCTGGTGGATCGCAAAGCCGCGCTGGATGGCATAGCCGTGAGGATGGCGGGGGCACCTGACCAGGCCTGGATGATGACCGAGCCGGTGCGGATGACCAGGCCCGGTCGGTCGCGACGCCGAGATTGGCTTCGGTCGTGGAAACCGGGCCGATCCGCCAGTGATCATGCAGAGTTCAGCGGGCCGCTGATCTTCACATGCCGAGTGTGACCGGGTCGGCGGGTATCCCGGATGTGAGCAGGTCGGTCAGCAGTGTGGCCAGGTCACGGGGCGAAAACAAGTCAGGTCCGGGGTACCTGGCGATCTCGGCGAGCCGCCACCATCGAAAGGCGGCGAGGTGCTCAGCGGCGAGCTGGTCGTCGGTGAACTCGCCTTGCGGCTCGAAGTGGGTGGTGCGTATGAGGAAGTAGTCGTTGACCATGCCGTCGAAGCCGGGCGCATGGTCTGCGGCAACGACTACCTGATGCCAGACGTGCGGCGGATCGCCGGCGGTGACCAAGCCGGTTTCCTCTCGCAGCTCGCGGCGCAGCGCGGACAGCCCGTCCTCACCTGGCTCTATGCCGCCACCTGGAGCAGCCCAGACGCCCTGTGCTCCGTCCGGGACCGCGGGGTGGGGGAAAGCGAATCGGCACAGCAGGACGCGGTCATCCTCGTCGAGGATGATCGCGCGGGCGGAGGTGCGAAGGCGCAGCGACATGGCAGACTCCCGATCCTGTGCGCGTGGTACCGGCAGTGATCGACTCTGCACCACAGCAGCGCGTATGCCCACATCTGCGGCGCAGGCGGACTGATCGGCGCCCGGCTGCGACCCCACCTACCCGAACGGGACCGCTGCTCGCGCTCAGGGCTACGAGATCGATGGCATAGCCGCGATGAATCGCATACCGCGACGGATGCGAGGCCGCGACGGAGCGAGGCCGAGGTGGATGACCGGGCCGGAGTGGGTCGCGACGCCGGGGCGGATGGCCGGGGCGTATGACTTGGCCCCGATGGGTCGCAAAGCCCCCGCGAATTGCAGAGCCGCCGTGGATGAAATAGGCCGCGGAACCCTATTCATCAAAGCCGCGAAACGTCCCTGTCTCGTCCGTAGCCCCCGCAAAATCCGCAAACTCCATATTAGCGACAGCAAGATTTGCCGACACGTCCGTGAACGCCCCCGGCCGCACCCGGAACGACCGTCCGGGCTCCTCTTCGAGGTCAACAGCCAGCAACAGCCACTCGTCATTGCTCAGCGTCACCGCGTCCGCAACGAACACGTAGGTCAGCTTGTCGTCCTCGACGGCGGCCGCGTCCGCCTCCACCAGCGCCTGGATCGTCACCCCCGCATATGCCGGGTCGCTGACGTAGGTCGCGCTGCGGTGGGCGCCCTCGCTGCGGAGGACCGCTCTCAGCTCGTCCCAGGCGGCATCGTCGCTGAAGTCCGTGCGGAGGACCAGCGAGGTCAGGTCGGCGGGGGAGGGTAGTGGGGCCATATCGGGTGGAAGCTTAGACGTACCGCTCGAGGATCGACGCCTCGGCAAGGCGGGACAGGCCCTCGCGGACGCCTCGGGCGCGGGCGTCGCCTACGCCTTCCACTGCTTGGAGGTCTTCCACCGTTGCGCCCAGCAGGCGTTGCAGGCTGCCGAAGTGGTCGACCAGCCGTTCGACGATCTGGGCCGGCAGCCGGGGGACCTTGGCCAGCAGCCGGAATCCTCGAGGGCTCACCGCCGCGTCCAGGGCGTCGGAGGCGCCCGGGTAGCCGATCGCCTTGGCCACCGCGACCAGGTCGATCATTTCTGTCGCGGTGAGCAGGTCGAGCTCGACCAGGGCCTCGTCCAGCGTGCGGGCCTTGCGGCCGGTCGGCAGGTAGTCGCGGATCACCAGGGTGCGGTCGGAGTCGACGCCGGCCATCAGCTCGTCCAGCTGCAGGGCCAGCAGGCGGCCGTCGGTGCCCAGCTCGACCACGTAGCCGGAGATCTCGTCGGCGATGCGGCGCACCATCTCCAGGCGCTGCACCACCGCCACCGCGTCGCGGACCGTGACCAGGTCCTCGATCTCCAGGGCGGACAGCGTGCCGGAGACCTCGTCGAGGCGCAGCTTGTAGCGTTCCAGGGTGGCCAGGGCCTGGTTGGCGCGGGACAGGATGGCCGCGGAGTCGTCGAGGACGTGGCGCTGGCCGTTCACGTAGAGGCCGATGATGTGCATCGACTGGCTGACCGAGATCACCGGGAAGCCGGACTGCTTGGCCACCCGCTCGGCGGTGCGGTGCCGGGTGCCCGACTCCTCGGAGTGGATGCCCGGGTCGGGCATCAGGTGCACGGCGGCGCGGACGATGCGGGTGCCGTCGCTGGAGAGCACCACCGCGCCGTCCATCTTGCACAGCTCGCGCAGGCGGGTCGCGGAGAACTCCACGTCGAGCGGGAAGCCGCCGGTGCAGATCTGTTCGACGATCGCGTCGTAGCCGAGCACGATCAGCGCGCCGGTGCGGCCGCGCAGGATGCGTTCGAGGCCGTCGCGCAGGGCGGTGCCGGGGGCCATCAGAGCCAGGTTCGCGCGCAGCGGGTCGCCGCTGACTCCACCGCCGGTCAGGCCGGGCGTCGTCGGGGTCATCGGGCGGGCTGCCGAACCGTTGACGCCGGCAGCACCATTGGCATGGCGGTTGGATGAGGCATCGCGGTCGAGCGGCACCTGTACATTCTACGGACTCGTTTCCAGGTCAACGAGTCGCGGTTCCGACGCGGTTTCAGAGCGTCAGCGTCGGTCACTGCCCGTGAGCGCATCGTGGAGGTCATTCGGCCGACGCCCGGGCTGCCCACTGCACGGCGGTCTGCAGGTCACCCACCTCGACGACGCGCATCCCCTTGGGCGGGCTGTCGCCCTCGCCGGCGCCGTAGCCGGGCGGCACCAGGGCGAAGCGGAAGCCGAGCCGGGCCGCCTCGGCCAGCCGGCGGCCGATCGCGCCCACCCGGCGGACCTCGCCGGTGAGCCCGACCTCGCCGATCGCCACCAGGTGTGGCGCCATGGCCAGGTTGAGCGAGCCGGAGGCGACGGCCAGCGCCATCGCCAGGTCGGCCGAGGGCTCGGTGACCCGGATGCCGCCGACGGTGGCCGCGAAGACCTCCCGGTCGTGCAGCTTGATCTTTTCCATCCGGCGTTGCAGCACCGCCAGCACCATGGCCAGCCGGGCGCTGTCGAGGCCGGACACCGTGCGCCGGGGTGAGCCCTGCACCTGGGCGCCGATCAGGGCCTGCACCTCGGTCACCATCGCCCGGCGGCCCTCCATCGCCACCGTGACGCAGGTGCCCGGCACGGGCTCGTTGTAGCGGGTGAGGAACAGACCGGACGGGTCGGCGAGGCTGACGATGCCGGTCTCGTGCATCTCGAAGCAGCCCACCTCGTCGGCCGGGCCGTAGCGGTTCTTGACGCCGCGGACCAGGCGCAGCGACGAGTGCTTGTCGCCCTCGAAGTGCAGCACCACGTCGACGAGGTGCTCGAGCACGCGCGGGCCGGCGACCGAGCCGTCCTTGGTGACGTGCCCGACCAGCACGGTGGCGACCCCGCGCTCCTTGGCGATGCTGACCAGCGCGGCGGTGACGGCGCGCACCTGGGTGACGCCGCCCGGGACGCCCTCGGTGCCCGGCGCGGAGATGGTCTGCACCGAGTCGATGATCAGCAGGCCGGGCTTGACCGCGTCGAGGTGGCCGAGCACCGCGCCGAGGTCGCTCTCGGAGGCGAGGTAGAGATTGTCGTGCAGGGCGCCCAGCCGCTCGGCGCGCAGCCGCACCTGGCTGACCGACTCCTCACCGCTGACCACCAGCGAGGGCGTGTTGGTGCCGGCCGCCCACTGCTGGGCGACGTCGAGCAGCAGGGTCGACTTGCCGACGCCGGGCTCGCCGGCCAGCAGCACCACCGCGCCGGGCACCAGCCCGCCACCGAGCACCCGGTCGAGCTCGCTGACGCCGCTGGGCACCGCCTTGGCCGGAGCGGCGCTGATCGTCTTGATCGGACGGGCCGGCTCCGACGGCATGCGCGAGCTGACCACCCGGCCGGACACCACCGGACCGGTCAAGGTGGACTCGATGATCGAGCCCCACTCGCTGCAATCCGGGCAGCGACCGAGCCACTTGGGCGGCTGGTGGCCACAGGCGTCGCACTGATAGGCAGGTCGCGGCTCAGAGCGGGCGCGGGACGGAGTGCGGGAAGTCGTCACACCCGTCACGCTAGCCCGCCGGTATGACAAAGCGGGGACTTACTCCTCTTCGCCCTCGGGCTCGATGCCGGGCGCGCGCGAGGCGGGGCTCAGCGGCACGGCCATCGGGGCACGCAGGACCAGCGGCTCGGCGCCGTTGCTGAACTCGAACACCAGGTTGAGCGACTGGCCCGGGACCAGCTTGCCGCTCAGGCCGGTGGCCACCAGCTTCTCGGCGTCCTCCGGCAGGAACGTGACGGAGCCGAGCGGCGCGATCTCGATCCGGGCCGGCCGGGTGGCCGCGCCCGGTGCGCTGGGCTCGGCCGACGGCGTGCTGCTGCCGGACGGCTCGGGGGTGGCCGAGGGCGCGGACGACGCCGCGGCGCCGCCGCTCAGGCCGACCGCCTGCGCGGAGACCACGCCGGCCACGTCGGTCGCCGGCCGGCTGCTGACCAGCACGGTGATCGCCTGCCGGGTCTGGTTGTAGAGGCCCACCTGCAGCGGCGCGTCGGCGCCGGCCGGGTAGCCGGCGGTGCCCGGGTAGGCCACCGCGAGGTTGCGGATGAAGACCGAGCTGTCGGAGCTGTCGGAATTCACGCCGTAGACCGAGGGGTTCTTGAGCGCCGTCTCGGCGACCTGACCGGCGCTGCAGCCGGCGAGCGCGACCGTGGCCAGCGCGGCGGCACCCAGGCCCAGGGCGGCGCGGCGGGTTCCCAGCGAGCGCATCACAGTCCTCCAAGAAACTCGAGAATGCTCCGCCGATCAGCCTAGAGGGCGTAGATCCGGCACGTACGCCGACCCGTCCATTCACACCACCCGGCCGCTGAAGACCAGCAATGCGACGTCGAGCAGCGCCACCACGATCACCGAACGGAACATCGCCACCTGTCGGGTGCCGCGGCGGGACGCGCGCTTTGCCCCGTACCAGCCGAGCGGCAGGACCACCGCGGCGGCCACGGCGGCCGCGATGCCCGGCCACGACGGCGGTCCGGGTGGTCCGAAGACCAGGGTGAGGGTCGCGGCCAGCAGCAGACCGGCGGCGGCGATCTGCGACCAGGTCGCGCCGAGCCGGTGCGGCAGCCCGACCACCCCGGTCGCGGCGTCGTCGGCCAGGTCCGGCAGCACGTTGGCGAAGTGCGCCCCGCCGCCGAGCAGCGCGCCGGCGGCGACCAGCCAGACCGGCGGCCACGGGCTGCCCGGCAGGGCCAGCACCACGAAGGCCGGCATCAGCCCGAACGCCACCAGGTAGGGCAGCACGGAGAGCGGGGTGGACTTCAGCGGCCAGTCGTAGAGCAGCGCGAAGATCCCGACCAGGGTGACGCAGATCGTCGCTTTCGCGCCGAAGGGCAGGCCGAGCAGCGGCACGGCCAGCGAGGCGATCAGACCGGCGACCCCCACGGTACGGCGGGAGACCGCCCCCGAGGCCACCGGCTTGTCGGTGCGCCCCGCGACCCGGTCCCGGTCGGCGTCCAGCCAGTCGTTCACCCACCCCACCGACAGCTGAGTGGCCCCGATCGCGGCGGCGACACCGGCCACGCCCCAGCCCCGGTGCCCGACCCCCACCGCGAGCAGGGTCATGGCCAAGGTGACGGCGCCGCCCGGTTCCGGGTGCGAGGCCTTGAGCAGAGCGACGGGTCCGGACATGAAAGCAGTGTGGTGCTTGTGACCCACTCGTGCCACGCTCGATCACATGCCGCTGCTGCCACGTAACGATCCGCGTCAGTACGACGAGCTCGCGGGAGAGTGGTGGCGCCCCGGCGGTGGCTTCGAGCTGCTGCACTGGCTGGCGGAGGCCCGCGGCGCGCTGGTGCCGCCCGCGGAGCGCCCGGCCGCGATCCTCCTCGACGCCGGCTGCGGCGGCGGCCTGCTGGCCCCGCACGTCAACCGGCTCGGCTACCGGCATGTCGGCGTCGACCTGGGCCGCGCCGGCCTGGTGCAGTCCGCGGCCCGGGGCGTGACCGCGGTGACCGGCGACGTGACCGCGCTGCCGCTGGCCGACGGCGCCGCCGACGTGGTGGTGGCCGGCGAGATCCTCGAGCACGTCACCGACCTGCCGGCCGCGGTGGCCGAGCTGTGCCGGGTGCTCCGGCCGGGCGGGCTGCTGGTGCTGGACACGGTCAACGACACCCGGCTGGGCCGGTTCGTCACGGTGACGCTCGGCGAACGGTTCCGCGCCGCCCCGACCGGCATCCACGACCCCGAGCTGTTCGTCGATCCGGGCGAGCTGACCGCGGAATGCGCGAAGCACGGCGTCCGGCTCCGGGTGCGCGGCCTGCGCCCGAGCGTCATCGGCCTGTTCCGCTGGCTGTTCCTGCCGGTCGGCGCCGGGACGGAGCCGCTGGGCCGGATGATCCCGACCCGCTCCACCGCCGTGGTCTACCAGGGCATGGGCCGCAAGCAGGGGGAGATGGCATGAACGTCGAGGAAGCGCGCCGGCTCGCGCCCAGGTTCGCGGCGCGGGCCGCCGAGCACGACCGCGCGGGCGTGTTCCCCGCGGACGACTTCGCCGACCTGCGCCGTTCCGGGATGTTCGGGCTGATGGTGCCGACCCGGCTGGGCGGCGCCGGCGCGGGCTTCGCCGACTACGCGACGGTCGCCTACGAGCTGGCCCGGGGCAACGGCGCCACCGCGCTGATCTTCAACATGCACGCCTCGGTCACCGGGGCGCTCGGTGGCATCAGCGACGAGCTGGCCGAGGCGCTGGGCCTGCCGCCGGAGGCGCTGGCGGCCCGGGACAACTACCTGCGCGCGGCCGCCGACGGCAGCTGGTACGCGGTGGCGATGAGCGAGCGCGGCGCCGGCTCCCGGCTCTCCCAGATGACCACCAGCTACTCCGAGACCGACGAGGGTTTCCACATCAAGGGCGCCAAGACGTTCTGCTCGGGCGCGGGCCACGCGGACGGGTACTTAGTGGCGGCCCGCAGCGCGCTCGACCCGGACAAGGTGTCGCAGTTCCTGGTGCCGCCCGGCGCCGGCCTGACGGTGGAGCCCACCTGGGACGCGCTGGGTATGCGCGCGACCGGCTCGCACGACGTGCACATCGACGTGACCGTGCCGGCCACGGCTTTGCTCGGCGGGGTGGAGGGGCTGGCGCTGGTGGTCGCCCAGCTCGCCCCGCACTGGATGGTGGCCAGCTACGCGGCCGTCTACGTGGGTGTCGCCCGGGCGGCGGTGGACGCGGCGGTCGAGCATGTCACCGCCCGCAAGCTGGGGCATCTGCCGGCCGTACGGGCCCGGATCGGGCGGGCGGACGCGGCGGTCGCGGCGGCGCACCTGACGGTGATGGAGGCGGCCCGCCGGGTCGACGAGGCGCCCGGCGACACCGAGACGAACCGCTGGGTGTGGCGGGCCAAGCTGGTCGCGGGCACGACGGCGGCCGAGGTCGCCGCCTCGATGCTGGAGGCGGCGGGCACGTCCGCGATGCGCCGTGGCCACCCGTTGGAACGCCTCTACCGGGACGCTCGGGCCGGATCGCTGCAGCCGGCGACCTCGGACGTGTGCGCGGACTGGCTCGGCGTCGAGGCGCTGGGCGGTGATCCGGACTCGCAAGGCTCCGCCCCGCGGTGGTGATCGCTTTCCGCGGGTAAGCACCACACGGCGGGGTTCGGCCTGGGGAGGCACAAGTGAAAAGAATCGGTCAGGCGGTGATCGCCGGCCTGGGTGTCGCGCTACCGCCGGCGGCGGCACAGGACGAGCTGTGGGAGGGCTTCTTCTCGCAGCACTACATGGGCGGCCGTCGGGGGCTGGCGCAGCGGATCTTCGCCAACTCGGGCGTCCGCACCCGGCAGGCGGCGGTCAGCCCGCTGCTGGAGGACGTCTCCGGCTGGTCCACCGAGCGCCGGATGCGCCGCTACCAGGTGGAGGCCATGCCGCTGGCCAAGGAGGCGGTGGGCCGGGCGCTCACCGAGGCCGGCGTCGCCGCCGACGAGCTGGGCCTGTTCGTGGTCTGCTCCTGCACCGGCTACGCGACGCCGGGCCTGGACATCCTGCTGGCCCGGGACATGGGCATGGCCCCGTCGCTGCAGCGCCTCTTCGTCGGGCACATGGGCTGCTACGCCGCGCTGCCCGGACTCGGCACGGCGGCCGACTTCGTCGCCGCCCGGAGCCGCCCGGCGCTGCTGCTCTGCGCCGAGCTCACCAGCCTGCACCTGCAGCCGGCGGATCCGCGGGCGGACATCCAGCAGATCGTCTCGCACGCGCTCTTCTCGGACGCCACGGCCGCCGTCGTGCTCACCGCCGAGAGCAGAGCCGGAGGGTACGTCGTGAGCGACGTCACCGCCCTCACGGACACCACCACGGCCGGCCACATGACCTGGGACGTCACCGATCTCGGCTTCCGGATGGGGCTGTCGCCACAGGTGCCGGACGTGCTGTCGCTGCACGTCCGGGCGATGGTGGACGAGCTGCTGGCCCGCAACGGCCTGACGATCGCCGACGTGGACGACTGGGCGGTGCACCCGGGCGGCCCGAAGATCCTGGACGTGGTGCAGCAGCAGCTCGACCTGCCGGCCACGGCGCTGACGGCCTCCCGGGAGGTGCTGGCCGCGTACGGGAACTGCTCGTCCCCGACGGTCCTGCTGGTCCTGGACGCGCTGCGGCGCAGGCCGCAGCCGCCGGGTCGGGTGGTGCTGCTGGCCTTCGGGCCCGGCCTCACGCTCTATGGCGTCCTGTTGGAGACGCCCTAGGGTGGTGCGGTGAGTACGGACCGGGCAACGGGCGCGGCTCTCTACGCGTTTGCCCTGGTCCTGCTCGTGGCGGGCGGCGTCTGGTTCGTCCGGGCCGCCCCGGACACCGGCGAGGACCCGGCGCTGGTGGCCGGCCGGATCACCGTGGAGCGGCTGCTGCCCGACCTGCCCAGGCAGGCCGAGGCGGAGACGGTGGTGCTGGCCGCCGGGAAGCGCGCGGAGCGCAACACGGCCGTGCAGGGCGGCTCGTACGCGCTCGCGATGCTGTGTGTGGGCGCCGGTCAGGTGCGGGTGCGGCTCAGCGACACGGGGCTGGACTCCGGCCGGGCCGTACCGTGCGACCGGCAGGACCCGCAGCCGGTGGAGCTGACCGTCGGCCTGGCGGACGCGCTCTTTCTGGCGATGTCGGCCGAGACCGAGGGCCCGGCGGTCTTCCGCTGGCGGGTCGTCCGCTCCCGGTCCTACTGACCGCAACCGGCCGAGCCCGGCGCCGCGGACAGTGATCGGGGCGCCGTCACGCTGCGTCAGAGCCGGGCGAGGTCGGGGCGGAGCTCCTCGATCGAGACCGTCCGGGCGATCTTGCGGACGATCTCACCGCTGCGGTCGACCAGCAGGGCCGCCGCCGTGCCGTCGGGAGTGCCGAGGTCGAGCCCGGCGCGGAGCTCGCCGGTCGGGTCGCGAAGCGTGCGCACCGTCCGGGGCTGAGCCGGCGGGGCGGCGTTGGTGGGCGGGGCGGCCCCGGTCTGCCCGGCGGCGGCGCCGGCGACCACCGTCACGACCGTGATGCCGGGCGGCACCGCGGCCGCGGTGTCCGCGATCAGGCCGGCGCAGTCGCAACCGTCGGTGAGCAACACGACGGCGGGCAGCTGGGCCCGCAGCGAGACGTTCTTGCCGTCGCTGCCGATCAGCTCGAGCGCGGGCAGCACGTCGCCGCGGTCGTCGGTGGTGGCGGCGGTGCGCTGGGTGGCGGGCGACCGGGCCGGCCCGGGCCACGCCGAGGCGAACAGGCTGGCCACGGTGACCAGGACGGCCATCGAGATGATCAGGACCGGGGCGCGCAGGCTGGCGGCGCCGATCCGGCGCAGGACGCGCATGCCGGGGCGGTCGGCGAACTGCTGCCAGCGGCTGCGGTGCTGGGCCCGGTGCAGCTCGGCCTGGACCGCGCTGACCTCGTCGGACAGCTCCGAGAGGTCGTCCGGGACGACGATGACGCCCCACTCCTCGGGGAGGTCCGGCAGGCCGTCAGGGGAGCCGCCATCGGGCGGCCAGTTGCCGCCGTTGTCGCTCAGACTGCCCACGATTCACCCTCCCCCCTGCCAACGAGTCTCGCGTGGCCGGGGACCTGAGTCCAGCCTCCCGCACCCTAGGGCTGAACCGCCAGTGGTGGTCGGTTCCGGCCGCTAGCGATAAGCTTGACCTCGCAAAGACTCCAGGTCCGGAATATCCGACTCGCTGGCTCTAGTGGTTACCGCACGATCACCCTGAGTTACTGAGGCAGTTCTTCGGCCGCATGTCAAGCGGTAGAAAGACGGCTCACAGGGCCTCTGAGCTGCACTAACAGTCACGGCCAGGGTGGGACATCGCTGCCTGAGCGTGTTACCCTAGACACAGCGAAAGGGGTTTCGAACCTATGGTTTTCAGTGTCGGCGAGACCGTTGTTTACCCCCACCACGGGGCCGCACTCATCGAGGCAATCGAGACTAGGGTCATCAAGGGCGAGCCGAAGCAATATCTCGTTCTGCGAGTCGCCCAGGGCGACCTTACTGTCCGGGTGCCCGCTGAGAACGCCGAGATCGTCGGCGTGCGCGAAGTGGTCGGCGAAGAGGGCCTGGGCAAGGTCTTCGACGTCCTCCGCGCACCGCACACCGAGGAGCCGACCAACTGGTCGCGGCGTTACAAGGCCAATCTCGAAAAGCTCGCCAGCGGTAACCCGCTGAAGGTCGCCGAGGTCGTGCGTGACCTCTGGCGTCGTGAGCGCGAGCGTGGTCTCTCGGCAGGGGAGAAGCGCATGCTCGCCAAGGCCCGCGACATCCTCGTCGGTGAGGTGGCCCTCGCCGAGAAGAGCACCAAGGACGAGGCGGAAGTCCTCCTCGACAAGGTGCTCACCGAGGCCTGACGTTCCCACCACCTCAGCACCACCCCCACATGTGTCACCTGTCGAACAGGACCGCGACGTGACCGCGCAGCTCAATGCTCGCGGTGACGTCGCGGTCCTCGTTCCGGCGGCCGGCGCCGGTCTCCGGCTCGGCCCGGGTGGCCCCAAGGCCCTGCGCCTGCTCGCCGGCGAGCCCCTGCTCGTGCACGCCGTGCGCCGCATCGCGGCAGCCCCGTCCGTCCGCCTGATCGTGGTCGCCGCCCCGGCGGCCGAGGTCGAGGCGGTCCGCGCGCTGCTCGCCCCGGTGGCCGCGGTGACCGTCGTGCCGGGCGGCGCCGAACGGCAACACTCCGTCGCGGCGGCGCTCGCGGTGGTGCCGGCGGAGGTCGGCATCGTGCTGGTGCACGACGCGGCGCGGGCGCTGACCCCGGCGGAGCTGATCGAGTCGGTGGCCGCGGCCGTGCGCGCCGGCCGGCCGGCGGTGATCCCGGTCCTCCCGGTCATCGACACCATCAAAGAAGTCGGCCTCGCCGACGCGGCCGAGGTTGTGTTGGGGACCGTTGACCGGTCGGTGCTGCGGAGTGTGCAGACGCCGCAGGGTTTCCGGCGGGAGGTGCTGGCTGCCGCGCACGCTGCCGGGCTCGGTGCGCATACCGACGATGCCGGGATGGTGGAGAAGGCCGGCGTGCCGGTGACCTGCGTGCCCGGGTCCGAGCTGGCCATGAAGATCACCCGTCCGCTGGACCTGGTGATCGCCGAGGCGTTGCTGGCCGTAGCCTGACGCGGTGAGCCCTGTGAACCCCTTGAGCCAGCGTGTCGGGATCGGCACGGATGTGCACGCGTTCGATCCGCAGCGGGTGTGCTGGGTGGCCGGCCTCATGTGGCCGGGCGAGTCCGGGCTCGCCGGGCATTCCGACGCCGATGTCGCCGCCCATGCCGCCTGCGACGCCCTGCTCAGCGCCGCCGGGCTCGGTGATCTCGGCAGCAACTTCGGCACCGCCGAACCCGAGTGGGCCGGCGCCCCCGGGGTCACGCTGCTCGCGGAGACCGTGCGCCGGCTCGCCGAGCACGGCTACGCGGTCGGCAACGTGTCGATCCAGGTGATCGGGGACAAGCCCAAGATCGGCAAGCGGCGCGAGGAGGCCCAGCAGGTGCTCTCCGAGGCGGTCGGTGCGCCGGTCACCGTCTCCGGCACCACCACCGACGGGCTCGGGCTCACCGGGCGCGGTGAGGGACTCGCGGCCGTCGCGACCGCGCTGATCTACCAGGCCGCTGTCTGATCAGGGCAGGCCGCAGGTCACCACCTACGCCTCGTGACCCGTCCCTGACCGGCGAGCCCGATCCGGCTCGCCCCCCGGCGCGGGTGATCTTTGAGGGGACGACCTACGCTCGATGGGTGTCCAGCGAGCCCACCTCCCAGTCCGAGCCGGAGACCACCCCCGAGGAGTACCGGCAGCGGGCCCTCCTGATGGCCGACCTCGGCCGCTACGACGAGGCAGCCGGGGAGATCGCCCTGGGTCTCGCCGCCGCCCCCGACGATGCCGCGCTGCTGAGCACGCTGGCCCGGGTGCACCTCGTCGCGGCGCAACCGGTCGACGCGCTGGCCGCCGCCGAGCGGGCCGCCACGGTCGCGCCCGGCACCACGGAGCCGCTGGTCGTTCGCGCGATGGCCCTGTCCGACGAGCGCCGGTTCGGCGAGGCGGCTCAGGTCGCGATCTCGATCCTGACCACCTGGCCGGCCGACCCGTACGCCCAGCGCACCGGCGCCGCCCTGCTGAGCGAGGCGCGCAACGGCCAGGACGCGCTCAACGCCGCGTGGAACGGCGTCCGGCTCGCACCCACCGACGCGGAGGCGCACCTGGTGCTGGCCGTGGTGGCGGCCCGGCTGCGGTTGTTCGACCTGGCGCAGCGCGCGTACGGCGAAGCCCTCGACCTCGACACCGCGATCGGCGACGCGCAGCGTGACGTCGGGGTGGTCCGGCTGGAACGCCGCCGGTGGGCGCTGGCCCTCGAAGGGCTCGCCGACGCCGCGCTGCCGACCCCGACCCCGGACGCCCCGGAGCCGCCGGTCACGCCCGCGCCCGTGGTCACCCCGCCGAGCCGGCCGGTGCTGGACCGCTCGGCGGCGTTCGTGCTGATCTTCCGGGCGGCGGTCATCTACAGCAGCAACGCGATCCTGGTCGCCGCGGTCCTCGCCGCGGTGATGACCAGCGTCAGCGGCGGCGTCGCCCGCACCTGGGGCGGCGTCATCGGAGTGGTGGTGCTGGCGGCCTTCGTGGGCTGGCTCGCCCGCACGCTGCCGGCGTCGTTCGGCGAGGCGATGCGGGAGATCCGCGACTCGCGGCGGCTCGTCGCGGCGGTCTACGCGGCCGCCCTGGCGCCGGTCGGGCTGGTCGCGTTCGCGCTGGTCGGCGGGGTGGTCCCGCTGGTCATCGCGATGATCCTCGCCGCCGCCGCGGAGCTGGCAGTGCTGACCGACCGCTCCTGACCGTGCCGAGGGATGCGGTCAGGCGCGGTGCTGACCGACCGCTCCTGACCGCGCCGAGGGGTGCGGTCAGGCGCGGAGCAGGCCGACCGCTCCTGACCCACCGCGACAGGGAATGAGGTCAGGCTGCCGGGCTCATCGCGGCGGCGGGCTGGGCAGTCGCCAGAGTCCTGCGCAGCCTTGCTTGGGCCGCGCTGTCGGCGCCGAGGGCGTCCAGGGCCAGCAGCGCCGCCCCCACCGCCGGCGGCGCGTCCAGCACGCTGATCCGCACCTCCGGCGCCTGCGCCAATGCCCCCTCCACCACCTGCCGATGCAGCAGCGGATGCTGGGCCCGCAACACCCCGCCGCCCAGCACCAGCGCGTGCGGCGACCGCAGCAGCCCGAGCCGGCCGGCCGCCACCCGGTGCTGGGCCAGGATCTCCTCCGCCTGCCGGGTGACCAGGCGCCCGGCCACCGCGTCCCCGGTCGCCGCGACCCGGAACAGCAGGGGCGTCAGTTCGCGGATGCGGGTCGGCGCCAGCTCGCCGAAGTGCAGCGCGATGCTGACCTCCGCCACCGTCGCGCGGCCGAAGTGGTCCGCCACCGCGCGGGTCAGCCCGGTACGGTCGCCCCGGCCGTCCTCGCCGCGGGCCGCCACGCGCAGGGTGTGGTCGGCTAGGTCGTGGCCGCCGCCCCAGTCGCCGGAGACCGGTCCCAGGGCGAGGAACCGGGCCGTGCGGCCGTCCGCCGCCCGGCCGACGCAGTTGGTGCCCGCGCCGCAGACGACCGCGACCGCGTCCGGCATCAACGAGCCAGCGCGGAGCAGCGCGAAGCAGTCGTTGTCCACGACGGTGCGGGTGGTCCAGGACTGTGCGGTGATCGCCGCGTGCAGGCGGTGCACCTCGACGGGCAGGTCCGCGCCGGCCAGGTAGACCGTGGCCAGGTCGATCGGGGCGGACCCGGCGGGCCCGGCGGCGGCGCGGACCGCGGCGATCAGGTCGCCCAGCACCGCGATCGTGCCGGGCAGCCCGATGGTGTGCGGCGAGCTGGTCGGTCCCCGGACGAAGCCGAGGACCTCGCCGTCCGCGGTGCCGAGGACGATGTCCGTCTTGGAGTTTCCGCCGTCCACGGCCAGGAAGCGGGCCGCCATCAGGCCCAGGCCAGGTGCTGCGCACCCGCGGCGAGCAGCTTGCCGGTCAGCGCTTCGGCGTCCTCGTGCTGGCCGATCAGCGGGTGCGCGAGCAGCGCGCGGTAGACCCGGTGCCGCCCGCCGCGGACGGCGGCGTCCAGCGCCAGTTCCTCGTACGCGGAGACGTGCGCGACCAGGCCGGCCAGGTCCGGGGCCAGCGGGGTGACCGGGAGCGGCGCCGGGCCGCGCTCGCCCACCCGGGCCGAGACCTCGATGACCGCCTGGTCCGGCAGGAAGGGCAGGGTGCCGGCGTTGCGGATGTTGACCGAGTGGACGCCGTCCGGGTCCCGGCCGTGCAGCGCCGCGATCAGGCCCACCGCTGCCTCGGAGTAGTAGGCGCCGCCGCGTTCGCCCAGCAGCGCGGGCTTCTCCACCAGCGCCGGGTCGCGATACATCGCCAGCAGCGTGGCCTCGATCTCCGCGACCCGCTGGCCCCGGGTCGGCGCCCCGCGGGCCTGCCGGACGTGCCGGTCATGGGCGTAGAAGTAGCTCAGGTAGTAGCTCGGCACGGTGCCGAGCGCGGTCAGCACTTCCGCCGGCAGGTCCACCTCCTCGGCCAGCTCGCCGAGGTGCGCCGCGAGCAGCTCGGGCAGCCGGTCCACACCGTCCACATAGGCAGCTCGTTCCCAGGTCAGGTGGTTGAGGCCGACGTGGTCCAGCACCACCGCCGCCGGGTCCACGCCGAGCAGCCGGGCGAAGCGGCGCTGGAAGCCGATCGCCACGTTGCACAGGCCGACGGCCCGGTGGCCGTCGTCCAGCAGCGCCCGGGTGACGATCCCGACCGGGTTGGTGAAATCCACGATCCAGGCGTCCGGCCTGGCCCGGGCCCGGATCCGGGCCGCGACATCCAGCACCACCGGTACGGTCCGCAGCGCCTTGCCCAGCCCACCCGCCCCGGTTGTCTCCTGCCCGACGCAACCGCACTCCAGCGGGAAGGTCTCGTCGCTGATCCGGGCCGCCTGCCCACCCACCCGCAGCTGGATGACCGCGACGTCGGCATCGGTCACGCCGGCGTCCAGGTCGGTGGTCCAGGTGACCTTGCCGGGGTGACCGTGCTGCCGGAAGATCCGGGCGGCGAACGCGCCGACCACGTCCAGCCGGTCCGCCGCCGGATCGATCAGGACCAGCTCCGACACCATCCCGCCGAGCCGGGCAAAGCCGTCCACCAGCTCCGGCGTGTACGTCGACCCGCCGCCGACCACAGCGATCCTCACCCTTTGACCCCTGTCAGTGTGACGCCCTGGACGAAGGCCTTCTGGGCGAAGAAGAACACGACCACGATCGGGGCCATGGCCAGCACGGTGGCCGCGGTGACCAGGTTCCAGTCGACGTGGTGGACCCCGTGGAACGAGGCCAGGCCCAGCGACAGCGTCCACGCGCTCTCGTTCTCGCTGGTGTAGAGCAGCGGGCCGTAGTAGTCGTTCCAGGCGTAGAAGAACTGGAACAGCCCGGCCGCCGCGATGCCCGGGCGGGCCATCGGCAGCACGACCCGCAGCAGGGTGCGCCACTCGCCGCAGCCGTCGACCCGGGCCGCGTCCAGGTAGTCGGTCGGGATGGTGAGCAGGAACTGCCGGAGCAGGAAGATGCAGAACGCGTCGCCGAAGAGCATCGGGACGATCAGCGGGGCGAGCGAGCCGGTGAGGCCGTACCGGGCCCACATCAGGTAGAGCGGGACCGTCACCACCTGGGGCGGCAGCATCATCACGCAGAGCACGATCAGGAACATCGCGTTGCGGCCCCGGAACCGGAGCTTGGCCAGCGCGTACGCGGCCGGCACGCTGGACAGCAGCATCAGCACCGTGGCGGACACCGCATAGATGACCGTGTTGAGCAGGTAGCGCGGCAGCGGGGTGACCTCGAAGACCCGCACGTAGTTCTCGAAGTGCCAGGTGTTCGGCCAGTAGTCGCTGGTCAGCGCCTGGTTGCTGGTCATCACCGAGATCAGGAAGAGGTAGCCCACCGGGGTCAGGAACATGATGGCCAGGGCGATGGCGACGCTGTGCCGGGCGATCCACGCCAGCCGGTGCTGTCTGCGTACCTGTCGCAGGGCCGGCGGTGCGGCCGCGGCCGGACGTTCCAAGAGGGCGGTCATAGTTCCTCCCCGGAGAAGGCCTTGGAGCGGCGCAGCAGGATGACCGTCACGGAGAGGGCGACCACGAACAGCGCGACTGCCATCGCGTTGGCGTAGCCGAGCGCGTTGTAGCGGAAGCCGACCGTGTAGAGCCAGAGCGGATAGGTGAACGTGGAGCCTTCCGGGAAGCCGAACGACGACGAGATGCCGCCGCCGGTCACGGCCTGCCCGCTGGCGATCGAGCCGGCCACCGCCGCCTGGTCGAAGTACTGCAACGTGTAGATGACGCCGGTGACCGCGGCGAACAGGATCACCGGCTGGATGGTCGGCAGCGTGACGTAGCGGAAGCGGTGCCAGGCGTTCGCGCCGTCGAGCGCGGCCGCCTCGTAGAGGCTGGCCGGGACGCCCAGCACCGCCGCCAGAAAGATGATCATCAGGTCGCCGATGCCCCAGAGGCCGAGCAGCACCAGCGACGGCTTGGACCACTCGGGCGAGTTGAACCACAGCGGGCCGTCGATGCCGAGGTGCGCGAGGAACGTGTTCACCGGGCCGGTGCCCGGCTTGAGCAGGTAGACGAAGGCGATGGTGGCGGCCACCGGCGGCGCCAGCGCGGGCAGGTAGAAGATCGTCCGGAAGAAGCCCGCACCCCGCTTGAGCTGGGTGAGCAGCATGGACAGCCCGATCGCGCTGATGATCCGGATGGGTACGAGGACGACGACCATCCACAGTGTGTTCCGGATCGACTGGAGCAGGAACGGGTCCTCCGCCATCCGCCGGTAGTTGGCCAGCCCGACCCACTGTGGCACGGTCAGCAGGTCGAACTTGGTGAACGAGAAGTACACGGCGCTGAGCAGCGGGTAGACGAAGAACACCACGATGCCGACCAGCGCGGGGGCCAGGAACGACCAGGTGGTCAGGTGCCGGCGCAGCCGCATGGTCAACCGCCCAGGGTCATCACGCTGTTGATCTGCTTGTCGGCGTCGGCCAGCCCGGCGTCCAGGTCCTTGACCTTGCCGGACTGCCAGTTGGTGGCGAAGGTGCCGAACGTCTCCTGGTACGCGGGCCCGGAGGCGGCCGGCGGCGAGGTCAGCGAGTGCGGGCTGGCGAAGATGTCCATGAAGGTCTTGAACTCGGGCTCGACCTGCAGGCCCGGGTCGCCGGTCGCGCCGGTGGTGGTCGGCACGTTCTTCAGCGAGTTGGCCAGCTTGACGATCGTCTTGTCGTCGGTGGTCAGGTACTTGATGAGTGCCCAGGCCGCCTCGGGGTTCCTGGCGTTCTTCGAGATGCCCATGATGTTGCCGGTGACGTAGCCGCCGCCGTACTTGGCCGGGTCGCTGACCGGGATCGGCGCGACGCCGTACTTGAGGCCGGGGGCCTGGTCCTTGACGAACGCCAGCCGGTATTCGGCGTCGACGTTGATCGCCACCTGACCCTTCTGGAACGCGTTGTCCGCGCTGAACTCGTCGCCCAGGCCGGCCCGGAACTTCTGCAGGTTCTCGTAGCCGTACCAGTCGACCAGGTTCTTCTGCCAGGTCAGCAGGGTCTTCCAGGCCGGGTCGGTGCCGACCGCCGACTTGCCGTCCGCGGTGAGCCACTGCGCGCCGACCGCGGGGGCCAGGTGCGCGGCCGCGTTCTCGTAGAAGTCGAAGAGCGGCAGGAAGCCGACCGTCTTCAGCGAGCCGTTCTTGTTCCGGACGGTGAGCTTCTTGGCGTCCTCGGTGAGCTCGTCCAGGGTCTTCGGCGGCTCGGTGATGCCGGCCTTGGCGAACAGGTCCTTGTTGTAGAAGATGCCGTACGCGTCGGCGAGGAACGGCATCGCGCACCGCTTGCCGCCGAACTCGGTGTAGGACCGGGTGGTCGCGTTGAGCCGGCCGAGGTCCACATTGTCCCGCTGGAGGTACGGCGCCAGATCCACCCAGGCGCCGGACGAGCAGAACTTGCCGACGATGTCGGTGGAGTACGACAGCCCGATGTCCGGCCCGTTGCCCGCCCCGATCGCCTGGGTCATCTTCGAGTCGTCCTGCCCCGGCTTCACCGTCACCTTGATGGTCGGGTGGGTCGCGGTGAAGTCCTTGATCACCGTGTCGATGGCGGCGGCCTCGCGCTCGGTGAAGAAGTGCCAGAGCTCGACCGTGCCGGAGACCTCCGTACCCTTCTCGGCGATCTTCTGCTCCTTGGGCGCCGGGGTGCACGCGGCCGTCAGCAGCAGCGCGGCCGCGGCGGCGATGATCGTTTTTTGGGCAGGGGGTATCCGCTTGTGCACGGTGGGGTCCTCTCAGCGGTGGTGCGGCAGGGGTCAGGCTTCGTTGTCGCGGATCGAGGCGATCAGCGCCTCGCGGACCGCGGTGAGCCCGGCGTCGAGGGCGCCGAGCAGCACCGCGTCGTCGTTGATGGTGGTGACCGCGACGGTGCTCTCCAGCGGCGCCGCCCGGCGCAGCGCGACGTTGACCGCGGTCAGCAGGGGCCGGCCGCCGGCCTGGGCGACCGGGCCGGCGAGCACCACGAGCGAGGGGTCGAGCACGGCGATCACGGCGGCCAGGCCGACCGCGATCCGGTCGGCCAGGTGGGCGAGGAACTCGCCGGCGTCGGCCGCCGCGGCGACCACGTCGCTCGGGGTGGCGCCGGAGACGCCGTGGTCACGGCCCAGCTCGAGGATCGCCGCGCCGCCGAACAGGTCCTGGAGGTCGACCTTGCGGTAGGTGGAGTCGGGTGAGTACAGCGGCATGTAGCCGATCTCGCCCGCGCCGCCGCGGGCGCCGCGGATGAGCGCGCCGCCGATGTCGATGGCCAGGCCCAGGCCGTCCTCGCCGAGCCAGAGCAGGGCGAAACCGTCGGCCTCGCGGCCCACGCCGCGGCGGCGCTCGGCCACGGCGGCGAGGTTGACGTCGTTGTCGACGCCCACGTGGGTGCCGAGCGCCGCGGCGATGTCCGGGACCAGCCCAGGTCGGCTGAAGCCGGGCACGTCCACGTGCCGGATCGTCTCGGCCCGGCTGTCGTACGCGCCGGCGACGCCGAGCTGCACGTGCCGGATCCGGTCCGCCGGGACGCCGGCCCGCGCGCCCAGCTCCGCCACGACGTCCACCATGGCGGTCTTGGGATCGGTGTGCAGGAAGTCGATCCGGGACTCGAGGCGGGCCCGGACGGCGCCGGTCAGGTCGCAGAGCGCCGCCACGACCGACGGGCCGCCGCTGGTGCCGACGTCGCGGACCGAGACGGCCGCGGCGTACGCTGCGTCGGGGTTCGCCGCATAGATCTCCGCGTTCGGCCCGGGGCGCCCGCTGTTGTGACCCACGACGGTGACCAGCCCGGCGTCGGTGAGCCGGCGCAGCACCTCCGAGATCGTCGGGGTGGAGAGCGCGGTGAGCCGGCGCAGGTCGGCGCGGGTGAGCCGGCCCGGTTCGAGCAGGTGGGCGAGCGCGGCGCTCTCGTTCATGGCGCGCAGCAGCTTGGACGATCCCGCCAGTCGCGGCACGGAGCCCCCTCGAGAGATTGGCAAATCAGCTAACAATTAGCTGGACCGTAGGACCGCCCTGCCGTGGTGTCAAGACTTCGTCGCGCTCCGTCCCCTCTGTGCGCCCCGACCGTGCCGAAATGCCGCCCTAAGCCGACGAAAAGTGATTTATCGACGGGGATTGATAAATCAACTTAACTGACCTAGCGTGACCACTCATCGCCTCGGCGACGGTCCCCCCAACGGCCGTCATCGATGGCTTCACGCTGCGCGCCACCCGCCTCCACCCCCACGAGGAGCGCCATGACCATCCCCTCACGCCGTCGGAAAGTGCTCGCGTACGCCCTCGGCGGCGTCCTGATCCCCGCCGCGGGCATCGCCTACAGCCTCCTGCCGGCCAGCGCGGCCACCGCCGGCGCGATCAAGGGTCTCGGCGGCAAGTGCGTCGACGTCGCCGCCGCCAACAGCGCGAACGGAACCCCGGTGCAGCTCTACGACTGCAACAGCACGGGCGCTCAGACCTGGAGCGTCGGCAACTCCGACAACTCGATCCGGGCGCTGGGCAAGTGCCTGGACGTCACCGCCGCGGGCACCACCGGCGGCACGAAGATCCAGATCTATGACTGCAACGGTACGGGCGCCCAGAAGTGGACCGCCGGCGCCGGCGGCACGCTCGTCAACACCGGCTCGGGCAAGTGCCTCGACGCCCCGAACAACAGCTCCGCCAACGGCAACCAGCTGCAGATCTGGACCTGCGGCACGGGCGCCAACCAGAAGTGGACGCTGCCCGGCGGCGGTACCACGCCGACCACCTCGCCGACCACGACCGCGCCGCCGAGCAGCGGCGTCAACCTGGACAACCCGGCGAAGAAGGACGTGGCGATGCAGATCGTCTCGGCCGCCGAGAACTCCTCGCTCAACTGGCGTGCCCAGTTCTCCTACATCGAGGACATCGGCGACGGCCGCGGCTACACCGCCGGCATCATCGGCTTCTGCTCCGGCACCGGCGACATGCTGGAGCTGGTCGAGGCGTACACGGCGACCAAGCCGGGCAACGTGCTGGCGAAGTACCTGCCGGCGCTGCGCAGCGTCAACGGGACCGAGTCGCACGCGGGCCTCGACCCGAACTTCACCCGCGACTGGAAGACCGCGGCGGCCGACCCGGTGTTCCAGGCGGCCCAGGAGTCCGAGCGGGACCGGGTCTACTTCAACCCGTCCGTGCGCGACGGCAAGGCCGACGGCGTCCGCGCGCTGGGCCAGTTCGCCTACTACGACGCCGCGGTCGTGCACGGCTACGAGGGCATGCGCTCGATCCGCAGCCGGGCGCTGCGGCTGGCCAAGCCGCCGTCGCAGGGCGGCAACGAGACGACCTGGCTCAACGCGTTCCTCGACGAGCGGGTGGTGGAGATGAAGAAGGAGGAGGCCCACTCCGACGTCACCCGGATCGACACCGCCCAGCGGGTCTTCCTGCGCAACGGCAACCTCGACCTGAACACCCCGCTGGACTTCGCCGTCTACGGCGACCAGTTCCACATCGGATAGCCGTTCGTTCCGGGGAGAACGGGGAGGGGGAGCCACGAGCTCCCCCTCCTCGCCCTATCTGTTCCAGGTCCAGGCGTAGCCGGTGTCCTCGACGGACAGCGCCGCGTCGCAGAGCTCCAGCGGGCGGAACGTGTCCACCATGACGGCCAACTCGTCGAAGGCCTCGGCGCCGATCGCGCGTTCCACCGCCCCCGGCTGCGGGCCGTGGGTGAAGCCGGACGGGTGCAGCGAGATCGATCCCTGCTCGATGCCCGAGCCGCGGCGGGCCTCGTAGTTGCCGCCGGTGTAGAACATCATCTCGTCCGAGTCGACGTTGTGGTGGTTGTACGGCACCGGGATCGCCAGCGGGTGATAGTCGACCTTGCGCGGCACGAACGAGCACACCACGAAGTTCGGCCCCTCGAACGTCTGGTGCACCGGCGGCGGCTGGTGCACCCGCCCGGTGATCGGCTCGAAGTCGTGGATCGAGAACGCCCACGGGTACAGGCAGCCGTCCCAGCCGACCACGTCGAACGGGTGGTGCGCGTACACGTGCCGGGTCCAGCCCGCGCGGTGCTTGACGTACACCTCGACGTCCGTGCCCTCGACCTGCAGCGGCGCGTCCGGGCCCCGGACGTCGCGCTCGCAGTACGGGGAGTGCTCCAGGAACTGCCCGCGGACCGACAGGTAGCGCTTCGGCGGCCCGATGTGCCCGGTCGCCTCGATGGTCAGCATCCGTACCGGCCCGTCGGGCACGATCCGGTGCACCACCGAGGTCGGGATGATCACGTAGTCGCCGGCGGTGACCCGCAGGGTGCCGAAGGTGGTCTCGATCGTGGCGGCGCCGTCCTCGACGTAGAGGCATTCGTCGCCGACCGCGTCCCGGTACAGCGGGGACGGGCGGTCCGCGACCACGTAGCCGATCCGGACGTCGCCGTTGGCCAGCAGCGGGCGGCGGCCCAGCACCGCGTCGCCGGGGCCGGCGTCGAGCTTGTGGGTGCGCAGGTGCCGCGGCTTCAGCGGCAGGTTCGGCGACCGGCCGGCCACCGGCGGCTCGTGCACCTCCGCCGCCGTGATCGCGGTGGGTGCGTACCGGTGATAGAGCAG
Organism: Actinoplanes sp. NPDC049599; assembly: GCF_044465625.1. Lineage (NCBI taxonomy): Bacteria > Bacillati > Actinomycetota > Actinomycetes > Micromonosporales > Micromonosporaceae > Actinoplanes > Actinoplanes sp. NPDC049599. Next base: position 70,622 of record NZ_JBITLX010000008.1, on the reverse strand, counting down.
GGAGGAGTCGGAGGAGAAGCCCTCCTGGCCCATCAGCTCCTCCGCGTAGAGTCCGCCGTCCGGGCGACGGAACTGGGTGTGCCGCTTACGGGGGATCTCCCCGACGCTGCGGTAGTAGGGCATCGTTGCCACCACCCCTAGAAAACTGACATTACGGACGGTGTTGTCCGGCTCTCGAAGCGTCCATTAGGTTCAGTTTCGTGTCAACGCTGGTGCCGCCGCTGTTCGCAGGACTCGTCGATGACGCGTCCCTGCTGCCGCCGGGCATCATCGGGTTCGCCGAGGCCCGGGCGGCACACACCAAGCACCGCGGATCCTGGTATTCCGGGCTGATCGGGGCGCTGCTGGTGCCCGCGTCCCTGGCCAACCCCGATCTGACCCTGACCGGGCTCACGGTCGGCGTCATCAACGACACCGCGATCGGCCACCTGCCCGCGGTGGTCGCCAAGCTGCGCGCGGCCGGCGCCGAGGTCGGCCGGGTCGAGGCGGCCGTCGCCCGCCGCGGCGAGGACCCCCAGCCCGGCCTGGTCGCCCTGGAGGCGCTCGCGGCCGAGGCCCCCGACCTGGACGTGTACGCGGAGATCCCGCTCAGCTGGGGCCTGCTCGCGGGGCTCGACACGGTGACCGCCCAGCGCGCGCGGGGCCTGCGGATCGCGCCCAAGTTCCGGGTCGGCGGGCTCGCCGCGGAGCTGTTCCCCACCCCCGTGGAGCTGGCCGCGGTCATCTGCGCCTGCCGCGACCGCGACCTGCCGTTCAAGCTCGCCGCCGGGCTGCGGCACGCGCTGCGGCACACCGACCCCGAGACCGGCTTCACCCACCACGGCTTCCTGAACGTGCTGGTCGCGACGGTGGCGGCGAGCGACGGCGCGGAGGTGACCGACGTCGCCGAGGCGCTGGCCGCCACCCACCCGGTGCCGCTGGTCGAGCCGGCCCGGGCCCGCCGGGACGAGCCCCGGCCGCTCTGGGCCGGGTTCGGGACGGCCAACATCCTGGAGCCGCTGACGGAGCTGATCCGTCTCGGCCTGATCAACGGCGGCTACGAATGACCCTCTACGACCTGCGCAACCTGCCGTACGGCGTGTTCAGCACCGGCGACGGGGTGCGCCGGATCGGCGTCCGGCTGGGCGACGCGGTGCTGGACCTGGCCCGGGCCGAGCAGGACGACCTGATCCTGGCCGGCGGCGCGCTGCGGCAGCCGACGCTCAACGTGCTGATGGCGCTGGGGCGTCCGCAGTGGAGCGCGATCCGGGCCCGGATCGTCGAGCTGGCGCCCACCCTGCCGGCCGTCCCGCTCGCCGAGGTGGAGCTGCACCTGCCGTTCGAGGTGGCCGACTACACCGACTTCTACTCCTCCGAGCACCACGCCAGCCAGGTCAGCCGGATCCTGCGGCCGGAGCGGCCCGGGCTGCAGCCGAACTGGAAGCACCTGCCGATCGGCTACCACGGCCGCGCGGGCACGGTGGTCGTCTCCGGCACCCCGATCGAGCGGCCGGCCGGCCAGCTCGGCCCCGGCGTCTTCGGGCCGACCCAGCGGCTGGACGTCGAGGCCGAGGTGGGCTTCGTGGTGGGCGTGCCGGGCCGGCGGATCGCCACCACCGACTTCGCCGAGCACGTGTTCGGCGTGGTGCTGGTCAACGACTGGTCGGCCCGGGACATCCAGGCGTTCGAGTACCAGCCGCTCGGGCCGTTCCTGGCCAAGTCGTTCGCCACCTCGGTGTCGCCGTGGGTGGTGCCGCTGGAGGCGCTGGCCGGCGCGGTGGTGCCGGCGGTCGCGCAGGAGCCCGTGCCGGCGGAGTACCTGCGGCCGCCGGGCGACGGCCTGGATCTGGCGCTGACGGTCGAGTGGAACGGGACCCCGGTCAGCGCGCCGCCGTTCGCCCAGATGTACTGGACGCCCGCCCAGCAGCTCGCCCACCTGACCGTCAACGGCGCGAGCGTACGGACCGGTGACCTGTTCGCCTCCGGCACCGTCTCCGGCCCGGCACGCGCGCAGGCCGGCTCGTTCCTGGAGCTGACCTGGAACGGCGCCGAGCCGGTCAAGCTCGACGACGGCTCCACCCGGGGCTTCCTGCTGGACGGCGACACGGTCACGATCAGCGCCACCGCGCCCGGTGCCGGTGGCACGCCGATCGGGCTCGGTTCGGTAACCGGAACTGTCTGTCGCTGACGAACGACTGCCCGTACCTTGTTAGGCGGGAGGTCACGTTATGTCCACGGTAGCGGTGACACGTCTGGTCGAGGCGCCGGTGTCCGCTGTGTGGCGCGCCTTCACCGATCTGCCGAGCCGGTGCGACCGGCTGTCCACCGTCGTCGCCGTCGAGCTGCTGACCCGCGGGTCCTTCGGCGCCGGCACGGTGTGGCGCGAGACCCGGACGATGGCCGACGGCGGGGAGATCACCGAGGAGTTCCGGGTCCACGAGTGTGTGGCCGGTGAGCGCTTTGTGGTCACCTCGCCCGGGATCGGCGCGGAATACCGGATGACCTACACCTTCGTGCCGGTGATCGAGGGCCGGCACCGGGGCGGCACCATGGTCACCGTGGTGCAGGACGGGACGCCGACCGCGCCGGCGGGCCGGTTTCTGGCGTTGGTCTTCGGCGGGCTGGCTGCCCGTACGGTCGAGGGCGCCCTCCGGCGTGACCTGGACGACCTGGCTGCCGCCGCCTGAGGAGTCACCGCTGTGGTGACCGTATCGTCCCTGATGTGACCGGAAAGCTGCTGCGTGCTTTCGCTGCCGTCGCCGTGCTGGCGGCCGCGGCCCTGATCGGCTGGCGGGTGCTGGCCCCCGCCGAGGTGCTGGAGCCGGCCACCGGCGCCTACCCGGTCGCCGCCACGGTGCCGCCGGGGGTGACCGGCAAGCTCGCGATGGCGCCGCTGATCGTGGCCGGGAGCGTCCGGGTCTACGCGGGAGCACGCCTGGTCAAGGCCGACGGGCCGGTGGAGGCGAAGACCATCCACACCGCGCGGTGGTCGTTCCGCCGCTGGCCGGAGCGGCTGACCGGCATCGTTGCGGTGGGCACCACCGTGGTCACCCGCTGGTCCGACGGTGAGCTGGTGGCGCTGGACGGGCGTACCGGAAAGGTCACCTGGCGGGCCGCCGGACCCCGCGCCGCGTCCTTCACCGGGCGCACCGGCTCCGCGGCGGTCTGGGCGCCGCCGGGCCTGCATACCGCCGGGACCGCCGTGCTGGTCAGCGACGGGCGGCAGCTGATCGCCCACGCGGCCGCGGACGGCGCCCGGCGCTGGGCGGTGCCGCTGCCGGCCGGCTGCGCCAACGGCTTCGTGACCACCGGCGACCGGTACGTGTGCGACACCGGCGTCCGTGACCTGCGCACGGGCGGCCCGGCCGACGGCTGGCCGGCCGGTCCGTTCACCCCGGTCGGTTGCGACGTGGCCCGCTCCGGGTGCGCCGGGCTGCGCGACGGGTCCGGCCACGGCTGGCTGACCGGCGGTACGCGCCCGGAACGCACCCCGGCCCTGGACGCCCCGGACGCCACGGCCGCGGAGGACCTGGTGCTGACCAGCGCCGGCGGAGCCGTGGCCGCCTCCCGGGCGGGCCGCGAGGTGTGGCGCCGGGCCGGCGCGGCGCAGGTGCTCGGGGCGCGGGCGGGCCGGGTCGCGCTGCTCACCCCGGACCGCCGGCTGGTCATGCTGGACCTGGCCGGCGGCACGGAACGAGCGGCGTTCCCGCTGTACGTGGCCAAGGAGCGGGCCGAGCCCTGGACGACCGAGCAGTGGCAGCTGACCGACGGCCACCTGGCCGTCGAGCGGCTCATGCCGACGGCGAGCGGCGAGTTCTATTCGCTGGAGCCCGTGGTCGTCGCCGTGTTCTAGGGTGTTTTCCATGCGCGTGGTCATGGACGGGCTGGTCCTGGGTGAGTCGACCCGGTGGCACGAGGGTCGGCTCTGGTTCTGCGACTGGGGTGCCGGCGAGATCATCAGGGTCGAGCGGGACCTGCCGGAGGTGGTCGCCCGGATCGACGACTTCCCGTTCTGCATCGACTGGCTGCCCGACGGCCGGCTGCTGGTGATCACCGGGCGCGGGCTGCTGCTGCGCCGGGAGCCGGACGGCAGCCTGGTCACCCACGCCGACCTGGCCGCCCTCGGCGGCACCCATCCGTGGAACGACATCGCGGTCGACCCCCGCGGCCGCGCGTACGTCAACAACATCGGCTTCGACTTCCCCGGCGGCGAGCCCGCACCCGGCCTGATCGCTGTGGTCGAGCCGGACGGCACGGCCCGGCAGGTGGCCGACGGCGTGCACTTCCCGAACGGCATGGCGGTCACCGCGGACGGCGGCACGCTGATCGTCGCCGAGTCGTACGCCCGCCGGCTCACCGCCTTCACCATCGCCGCCGACGGCAGCCTGGGCGAGCGGCGGATCTGGGCGCCGCTCGGTGCCGGCGTGCCCGACGGCATCTGCATCGACGCCGAGGGTGCGGTCTGGTATGCCGACGTGCCGAACAAGCGCTGCGTCCGGGTCCGCGAGGGCGGCGAGGAGCTGCGCACCGTCGAGCTGGACCGGGGCGGCTTCGCCTGCGCGGTCGGCGACGGCACGCTCTACGCGGTCACCTCGATCTATCCCAGCCCGGAGACGCCGGCCGGGCAGCTGGTCGCGGTCCCGCTCGGCTGACGCGGTGGCGCCCCGCCCTAGACGAGCCTGGTGAGCAGGGCCGTCCAGGCCTCCTCGGCGGCGCCGGCGATCGGGCCGTCGTCGCCCAGCAGCGCCGGCAGCACCGGCGGCGGCGCCGCGCGGCGAAAACCCATCAACCCCGCCCGGTACGCGACCATGAGCTGTTCCGGAGCCGCCGTCAGCAGGTCGACGCCGAGCCCGCCCAGCGTGACCAGGTCCGCGTCCAGCCCGTTGACCAGGCCCGCGATGCCCCGGCCCAGGGCCGTCGCCACGGTGGCGGCAGCGGCGGCCGGCCCGGGCTCCGGCGAGGTGATGATCCGCCGGGCGTACGTGATCGGATCGCGCGGCGGCTCGTGCCCCAGCAGCCGGGCCAGCGCCGAGCCGTCGACGGCGGTGCCCCAGCAGCCGTACGCGCCGCACGGGCAGCGCACCGCGGGGTCGCCGAACGGCATGTGCCCGAACTCCCCGGCCGCACCCAGCGCGCCGATCAGCACCCTGCCGCCGTCCACCACCGCGCCACCCAGCCCCGACTCGATGCGCAGGTGCAGGGCCACGGCGGCGCCGACGGCCATCCCGCGCCGGGACTCCGCCGAGGCGGCCAGCGTGGCGTCGTTGCCGGCCACGAAGATCTCCGCCCGCGGCCAGGCCGCCGCCAGGTCGACGTCGTGCCAGCCCAGGTAGCTGGCGTCCAGCATGAGGTCGCGGGAGACCGTGCCCGGCACCGCGATGCCGATGCCGCGGATCCGGTCGCCGTACTCGTGACGCAGCCGGCGCACCGCCGCACCCAGCGCCGCGACCACCTCGTCGCCGCCGCGGCCCGCCAGCGGCTCGCCCGCGGTGGCCAGGATGCTGCCGCCCAGCTCGACGACGTCGACCCGCCAGGCCTCGTGGGTGATCGAGGCGGCGGCGATCAGCGGCCCGCGCGGGTGCGGGATCAGCGCGGTGGTCGGGCGGCCCCGGGCCCCGCTCGGCGCGGTCGGTCCCTCCGCGAGCAGCTCGGCCTGCCCGAGCCGGCCGACCAGCTCGGTGGTCGCGCCGGTGCCGACGCCGATCAGTCGGGCGGCGTCCGCCCGGGTGACACCGGGACGGGCGTGCACCACCCGGAGCAGCTCGGTTGCGCGCGTCGACACAGCGATCCCCCTTCTTTTACTCGGATCAGGAGCATGTGGTGGGTGCGGGCACCGCGCTCACCAGGCGGATCCCGCGGCGTCTGCTCATCGCCGCGACCGGGGCGATATCTGCAATCTCCCAGCTCATCGCCGCTTTCGCGGCCACGTTCCAGATCCTCACCCGGTCGCGGCCGATCTGTGCGGTGGCCGCGGCGTTCACCGTGGCCGCGACCCTCGGCGTCCTGGCGGCCCGGCGGACCCTCCCGGTGCGGGCTGCTCGGCCGCGGCCGGCAGCGGTCTGATCAGCCCGGTCTCGTACGCCACGATCACCAGCTGGGCGCGGTCCCGGGCCTGCAGCTTGGTCAGCAACCGGCCGACGTGCGTCTTGACGGTGGCCGGGCCCAGCCGCAGGTGCTCGGCGATCTCCCCGTTCGACAGCCCCCGGCCGATCAGGGTCAGCACCTCCCGCTCGCGGGCTCGGCCCGGCCGGCGAAGTGGGTGATCAGCCGCCGCGTCACCGTGGGCGCCAGCAGCGCCTCACCCGCCGCGACCACCCTGGTGGCCTCCACCTCGGCCTTCTCCGTCAACCAGCGCCGCCGCGAGATCGGGCTGCTGCGGGCGGTCGGCGCGACACCGCGGCAGATCCGGTCCGCTCTGTACCGCTCGGCGCTGGTGGTCGCCGGCTCGGCCGCGGCGGCGGTCGGTGCCGCCGCCGGCGTCTTCACGACCACCGCGGCGAGCGTCACCGACATGGCGCGGTTCGCCACGATCGGGGCCATGGCGCTGGTCGTCGCGGCGGCCCTGCTGGCGCCGGCGGTGGTTCCGCTGCTGGTCCGGGTGCTGATGCGGCCGGTCACCGGCAGCATCCCTCGCCGCCCAGGTCGGCACCGAGGTGCCGCTGGTGGTTCCCTGGCCGGCAGCGGCCCTGACCACAGCAACCTGCCTGCTGCTGGCGCTGGCCGCGAGCGCGCTACCGGCCTGGAAAGCGGAACCCGCCCATCAGCACTGACCGATCCGGCCTACAGTGCGGCTTCCGCCGCTGCCAGCAGGGCGTCGTTCTCCTCCGGCTTGCCGATCGTGATGCGCACGCCGTCGCCGGGGAACGGCCGGACGATCACCCCGCGCTGCTCGCAGGCCGCGCCGAAGGCCATCGCCCGGTCGCCCAGCGGCAGCCAGACGAAGTTCGCCTGGCTGGTCGGCACGTCCGGGTACAGCTTGCGGAGCGCCTCGGTGACCCGTTCCCGCTCGCTGATCACCAGCGCGCAGCGGCGGAGCACCTCCGGCTCGGCGTCCAGCGCCGCCAGCGCCGCCGCCTGGGCCACCAGGCTCGTGGAGAACGGGGTCAGCACCTTGCGGATCGCCGCCGCCACCTCGGGCTGGGCCACCAGGAAGCCGATCCGCAGACCCGCCAGGCCCCAGGCCTTGGACAGCGTGCGCAGCACCACGACGTTCGGCCGGTCGCCGTAGGTCGCCAGGCCGTCCGGGACCTGGTCGTCCGTGACGAACTCGCGGTACGCCTCGTCCAGGACCACCAGCACGTCCGACGGCACGGCGTCCAGGAACCGGTCCAGTTCCGCCTTGCGGACGCTCGTACCGGTCGGGTTGTTCGGGTTGCAGACGAGCACCAGCCGGGTCTGGTCGGTGATCGCCTCCGCCATCGCCCGCAGGTCGTGGCCGTGCGCCGGGGTGTTCGGCACGCGGATGCCGGTCGCGCCGACGCCGGCCGAGATGATCGGGTACGCCTCGAACGACCGCCACGAGTACACGATCTCGTCGCCCGGCAGGCAGGTCGCCTTGGCGAGGTGCTCGGCCAGCGCCACCGAGCCGCAGCCCGTGACGATCCGGTCGGGGCTGACGCCGTAGCGCTCGGCGAGGCGGTTGCGCAGCTCCAGCACGCCCATGTCGGGGTAGCGGTGCGACTGGGTCATCGCCGTCGCCACCGCCTCCGGCACGCCCGGCAGCGGGCCGAACGGCACCTCGTTGCTGGCCAGCTTGATCGCCTCGGCGATGCCCAGCTCGCGGGCCAGGTCGGCGACGCTGCGACCGGGCACGTACGCCGGCAGCGCGTCCAGGTCGGCGCGGGTCAGCCTGCTCATCTTTTCCCTCCGGAGGAGTCGTCGGCGTGATCGGGCGCCGCCTGGACCGGCTGGGCCCGGTGGCCGGGTGGCACGGCGACGACCACCGTCCCGGCCGATTTGTCGTGCAGGCCCCGGCGCAGCTGCTGGTCGAAGAGCACCGAGCCGGCGATGACGAGCTGGGCCAGGAAGCCCACGCCGTAGCAGCTCCACAGCGGGGTCCACATGCCCATCCGGGCCCAGCGGCCGAACGCGCGGCCGAAGCCCAGCCGGTCGGTGCTCTCCAGCTTGACGACCTTGACCTGGAGCAGGCGTTTGCCGAGGGTCTGGCCGCTGTTCGCCAGGGCCGGCACCTCGTAGGCGAACCACAGCGCGGTGGCGACCACGAGCATCGTCAGGATCAGGTAGCTGGAGCGCGCGGAGGCCGGCTGCGGGGTGGCGAACGGGTCGGCCATGGTGGCGCGGAAGATCGGCTCGACCTCGAGCCACCACTGGTACGCCAGCCAGCCGTTGACCAGCACGTTGAGGATCAGCACGGCGACGATGTCCACGAGCCGGGCGACCAGGCGGCGGCCCAGGCCGGCGAGCGGCTGGCCGTGCGGCCGTGCCTGCACCTGGTAGCCGTAGGCGTGCGGCGGCACCCAGCCGGGCGGCGGCGTCCAGCCCGGGGGCGGCGGTGTCCAGCCCGGGGGCGGCGGTGTCCAGCCGGGCGGTGGTGGCGCCCAGCCCGGGGGCGGCTGATATCCGGCCGGCGGGGTGCCGCCCTGGGGCGGCGACTGGTAATCCGCGGGCGGCGTCCAACCCGGCGGCGGTGGTTGATAACCCGGCGGCGGCGGTGTCCAGCCCGGGGGCGGCGACTGATAACCCGGCGGTGGCTGCTGATAGCCGGCCGGCGGCGTCCCCCAGCCCGGAGGCGGTCCGGCCGGATTCTCCGGCGCCGCGGGACTCCCACCGACGGGCGGCGGGGTGATCACGGCGCCGGCGGCCGGTGCGGGCGGTGCTTGCGGCCCGGGCTCGTCGGCGGGCGGCGGGCCGTCGGGCGGCGTCGCGTCGGCCGGGATGGCCTTGCCCAGCCAGCCCTCGCCGTCCCACCAGCGCTGGGTCGTCGGGTCGGCCGGGTCCTTGTACCAACCGGCGGGCAGCGATGTCATGGCGCAACCTTTATCACGACGGTCTTGGCGACCTTGTCGTGCAGGGTCTGCTGGTACGGCTTGTCCCACAGCTGCCACAGGCCGTCGAGGTAGTTGAAGAACGGCACGAAGATGCCGACCGGGAACTCGATCAGGTACCGCTTCGCGGCCATGCCCCGGGTCAGCGTCGCGCCCGGCGCGAACGGCACGACCCGGATCTTCATCAGCTTCTTGCCGAGCGTCTGACCGCTGCGGAACATCATCTCGACGAAGTAGACGTAGTAGCCCGCGAGCACCACCACGAACAGGCCCAGCTCGACCAGCAGCAGCGGCACGAAGAGGTCGGCGAAGATGTCGTTCGCCAGCACGGTCGGGTCGGAGTTGCCCGCCGACTCGGCAAAGTCCGGCATCAGGTTGAGGAACACCGCGAAGACCACCGGAACGAACACCACCATCGCGATGCCGGTGAGGATCGAGGTGTCGATGAGGTGGGAGAGCAGCCGGGTGGCGAAATCGGCCAGCGGGCGCCCGTCGGGGGCCACCGGCACGGGCTGCGGCCGCCAGCCGTACTGCTGCGGCGGGTAGTACGGCGGCTGCCCCGGCCCGGGGCCGTAGGACGCCGGCCGGGGCGGCCCGAAGGTCTGCGGCGGCACGAGGGCCTGCTGAGCGGGGTGCGGCGGCACCGGGGCGCGCACCGGCCCGCCGGTCGGCGGGCCGGCCACGGCCGCGGCGTCGTCGTCTGCTTGGGTCACGGAGACAGTGTTACAGGTTTCCGCGCAGCTCTTGCTCCCGCTCGATGGCCTCGAACAGCGCCTTGAAGTTCCCCTTGCCGAAGCCGAGCGACCCGTGCCGCTCGATCAGCTCGAAGAAGACCGTCGGGCGGTCCTGCACGGGCTTGGTGAAGATCTGCAGCAGATAGCCGTCCTCGTCCCGGTCGACCAGGATCTTGCGCTTCTTCAGCTCCTCGATCGGGGCCCGCACCGCACCGATGCGCGCCCGCAGCTCCGGGTCGTCGTAATACGAGTCCGGCGTGTCCAGGAACTCGCACCCGGCGGCGCGCATCGCGTCGACGCTGGCCAGGATGTCGTTGGTGGCCACCGCCACGTGCTGGGCGCCCGGGCCGCCGTAGAACTCCAGGTACTCGTCGATCTGGGACTTGCGCTTGGAGACGGCCGGCTCGTTCAGCGGGAACTTGACCTTGCGGGTGCCGTCGGCGACGACCTTCGACATCAGCGCCGAGTAGTCGGTGGCGATGTCGTCGCCGATGAACTCCGCCATGTTGGTGAAGCCCATCACCCGGCCGTAGAACGCCACCCACTCGTCCATCTTGCCCAGCTCGACGTTGCCGACGACGTGGTCCACGGCCTGGAAGTAGCGCTTGGGCTGGAGGCCGGCGTCGATCGCGGGCTGCCGGTCGACGATCGGGCCGCGGGCCACGAAGCCGGGGAGGAACGGCCCGGTGTACCTGGAGCGGTCGATCAGGGTGTGCACGGTGTCGCCGTACGTCGCGATGGACGCGACCCGGACCGTGCCGTGCTCGTCGCTGAGGTCACGCGGCTCGCTCACCGAGGTGGCGCCGGCGGACAGCGCGTGCCGGTACGCCGCGTCCACGTCCGGCACGGCCAGGGCGATGTCGAGGATGCCGTCGCTGTGCTTGGCGACGTGCCCGGCGAGCGGCGCCCCGGCGTGCACGGCGCCCGTGATCACGAACCGGGCCGAGCCGCTGACCAGCACGTATTCGGCGTAGTCGCGGAAGCCCTGCTCTGGGCCGCGGTAGGCCACGCAGGTCATGCCGAACGCGGTCGAGTAGTAGTGGGCCGCCTGCTTGGCGTTGCCCACCAGGAACTGGAGGTGGTCGACGCCCTTGACGGGGAAAACGTCGACGGTCCCGGTGGCGGTTTCCAACATCTGCGTCATGTCCAGAGGCTGACCCTCCGCCGGGTGCTGGGCAATAGTCGGAGATGTGGCTGGTCAGTCTGCGCATTCGGTAGAGTCTTACGGCACTATGGCTGGACAAGATGTGCAGTTGGACGCCCTCGACGGCAGGTTGCTCGCGCTGCTGGCCGAGGAGCCCCGGATCGGCGTGCTGGAGGTCTCCCGGCGGCTGGGTGTCGCCCGCGGCACCGTCCAGGCGCGGCTGGACAAGCTGATCGCGCGGGGCGCGATCCGCGGCTTCGGCCCGGAGGTCTCACCCGCGGCGATCGGCTACGGCGTGATGAGCTTCGTCACCCTGGAGATCAGCCAGCGGTACGGCCACCCGGCGGTGACCGCCCACCTCGCGGACATCCCCGAGGTGCTCGAGGCGCACACGATCACCGGCAGCGGCGACCTGATGTGCCGGATCGTGGCCCGTTCCAACGCCGACCTGCAACGGGTGATCGACGAGATCGTGACCTACGAGGGCATCCTGCGGGCGTCGACGATCATTGCGCTGGCCGAGCAGATCCCGTACCGCACGATGCCACTGGTCCGGGCGGCAAGTCGGTAATACGCGGACGACACGGGCCTTTCGGGCTCGCGGTCGCGCTGAGTCGATCTCGTTACCGTGTCGGCGTGGCTTCCGGCGGGTCGGCGAAAGGCTACGCGCTGGTCGGCGTCGTGGTCATCATCGTGCTGGCCACCACCGGGGTGTGGAACCCGTTCCCGAAGATCTGGTCCTGGATCAACCAGAGCGACCCGATCGCCGAGGGCGTGGCCAGCTGGCAGACCGCCATCGGTGGGTCACCACGCAGCGTCACGATCACCGGCGGTGCGGTGGTGGTCGAGTACCGCACCTCGATCGAGGCGTACGGGATCACCGCCGGGGTCCAGCTGTGGAAGTCCGACGCCGACTGGGCCGGGGTGGCCGGCGGCGCCACCGACGCGGTCGTGGTGGTCGGGCGGCTGCTCACCAAGGGCTACGAGGTGCTGGACCCGGCCACCGGCGCGGTCCGCCGCCGCGACACCCAGGCCACGGCGGTGTGGACGTACGCCGACGCGGTGCTCGATCTGCGCTGCCCCAAGGCCGGCGAGTGTGAGCTCAGTGCCTGGGAGCCGCGCGGCAGCACGCCGATGTGGACGATCGGCACGCCCGGCATCGGCTTCGTGCTGGACGCCGCCAACCCCGACCTGCCCGACACCCGGCCGCTGAGCTCGGAGCGGATCGACGCCCGGGCGGCCGGGCCGCGGCCGCTGCCGAACCTGCTCGGGCTGCCCGGCGACGGCAAGATCGAGGTGATCGACACCGCGCAGGGCCGGGTGGTGCAGACCCGGACGCCGGGCCGGGACCAGCGGGTCGCCGTGGTCGGCAGCCGCGTCCTCACGGTCACCGGCGAGGCCCGGGACGGCACCTGCTACTACAGCGTCATCGCCCACGACCCGCCCAACGGCCGGCCGGTCTGGGCGCGCGACGCGCTCAACCTGCGGACCGCCGACAACGGCTCGTCCTGCAAGCAGGAGCACGACCCGGCCGGCGGCGACGAGGTGGTGCTCGGCGTCGACCCGGTGGGCCGGCCGGAGCTGATCGCCGCGCACGACGGCCGGATGCTCTGGCGGGGCGACAAGGGCCAGGCGGTGCTCGCCGTCGACGACCGGTACGCGCTGATCCGCACCGAGGACAAGCGGACGCTGGTCGGGCGGTCGTTCGGCCGGGGCAAGGTGGCCTGGCGGCGGGCGGTCACCCCGACCGTGCAGGCGGCGCTGACGCCGTACGCGGCGGTGCTGGCCGAGCAGAAACCCGCCAAGGTGATCGCGCTGAGCCCGGGCACCGGCGGGGTGCTCGCCGAGGCGCGTACCGATGCCAAGGTGTTCGCGGTGGGGCCCGGCGGCCTGATCCTGGTGTCGGGGCGGGACATGGCGTACCTGCCGTTCGGCGCGTCGCCGGCGCGGTGACAAAAGGTGCTGGTTCGCGCCGCCCACGGGCGCTGGCCTAGGCTTGCCCGTCATGAGCAGAGCCGCCGCTTTCTCGTACTCGCCACTGTTGCCGACGGGTGACGACCCGACCGAGTACCGACTCCTCGCCGACGAGGGTGTCGACGTGGTCAACGGTCCCGGCGGCCGACGGTTCCTGACCGTCGACCCGAGCGTGCTGACCCTGCTGACCGCCGAGGCCATGCACGACATCGCGCACTTCCTGCGCCCCGCCCACCTGGCCCAGCTGCGCGCCATCATCGACGATCCGAAGGCCTCGCCGAACGACCGCTTCGTCGCCCTGGACCTGCTGCGCAACGCGAACATCGCGGCCGGCGGCGTGCTGCCGATGTGCCAGGACACCGGCACGGCGATCGTGATGGGCAAGCGCGGCCGGCACGTGCTGACCGACGGCGCCGACGAGCAGGCCATCGCCCAGGGCGTGTACCAGGCGTACACCCGGCTGAACCTGCGCTACTCGCAGTTGGCCCCGCTGACCATGTGGGACGAGCGCAACACCGGCTCCAACCTGCCGGCGCAGATCGAGCTGTACGCCGAGGACCCGGGCGGCCAGCCGGACGCGTACAAGTTCCTGTTCATGGCAAAGGGCGGCGGCTCGGCCAACAAGTCGTACCTCTACCAGGAGACCAAGGCGCTGCTGAACCCGGCGCGGATGATGGAGTTCCTGGACGAGAAACTGCGGCTGATCGGCACATCGGCGTGCCCGCCGTACCACCTGGCGGTCGTGATCGGCGGCACCAGCGCCGAGTACGCCCTCAAGACCGCGAAGCTGGCCAGCGCGAAGTACCTGGACAACCTGCCGCGCACCGGCTCGATGACCGCGCACGGCTTCCGCGACGTCGAGCTGGAGGCGGCGGTCCTCGAGCTGACCCGCGACTTCGGCATCGGCGCGCAGTTCGGCGGCCGCTACTTCTGCCACGACGTACGGGTGATCCGCCTGCCCCGGCACGGCGCCTCCTGCCCGGTCGCGATCGCGGTCTCCTGCTCGGCCGACCGCCAGGCGCTCGCGAAGATCACTCCGTCGGGCGTCTGGCTGGAACGCCTCGAGCCCGACCCGGCCCGCTACCTGCCCGACGTCGAGCTGGACGAGGGCGAGGTGGTCAAGGTCGACCTGAACCGCCCGATGGCCGAGATCCGCGCCGAGCTGAGCAAGTACCCGGTCAAGACCCGGCTCTCGCTGACCGGCCCGCTGGTCGTCGCCCGCGACATCGCCCACGCCAAGATCGCCGAACGCCTGGACGCGGGCGAGCCGATGCCGCAGTACCTGCGCGACCACGCGGTCTACTACGCGGGCCCGGCCAAGACCCCCGAGGGCTACGCGTCCGGCTCGTTCGGGCCGACCACGGCCGGCCGGATGGACGCGTACGTGGAGAAGTTCCAGGCCGCGGGCGGCTCCCTGGTGATGCTGGCGAAGGGCAACCGCTCCGACCAGGTGACCAGCGCCTGCCAGAGCCACGGCGGCTTCTACCTGGGCTCGATCGGCGGCCCGGCGGCCCGGCTGGCCCAGGACTGCATCCGGCACGTCGAGGTCCTGGAGTATCCCGAACTCGGCATGGAAGCCGTCTGGAAGATCGAGGTCGAGGACTTCCCGGCCTTCATCGTGGTCGACGACAAGGGCAACGACTTCTTCGCCGAGGTCACGAAGCCGGTCCTGAGCATCGGCCGTCGGTAGAGGCCGAAATCAAGACCAAATTGCGGTCGTGCCTGGTTGCATGGCGCCGACCGTCGCTCCCGCCGAACGCGGGCTGATTGCCTGGTCGCGGTCGCTCGCGTCGGCATGGCGCGGGCTGTTTGCCTGGTCGCGGTTGCTCGCGTCGGCATGGCGCGGGCTGTTTGGCTGGTCGCGGTCGCCCCGCGCCGACATTCGCAGGCACCACGCCGCGGGGTTCCTGACCGCGGCGTTCCAAGATCCGCCTTGCGGCAGCCGATCTTGCGGCTTTCCGGTCGTGTTGACCACCGCTCCACAACATCCGTCGCAGCGCCGACGTCCGGGTCGCTGACGAGCGCATGTCCGGGCCGCCCGCTCGCCCCGCCCCGACACTGAATCTTGTAGCGCCGGGGCCACGGAGAGCTGACAGCCGCGCCACAACATCCGCCGCTCAGATGCGGGTGTCCACGGTCTCGGCGGAGATGCCGAACCGCGCACCGTCTCGTCCGGGTCGCCGGCGAGCGCACGCCCTCGTCTTCCGCTCGCCTCGCCGTGATCTTGTGGCGGCGGGGTCGAGCTAACGAGTCTTTTGCATGGCTGTTGTGATGATCGATCACCATCCCCCGGACGGGCGACACGCTTCTGCCGCGCCGAAACGGCCGCGCCAAGCATTGCCGGAGGCCTGCCCACCGCCGAACCCGCAGCACTGGCCCACATATTGAGCAGGATTCTCACATCGCAGGAATCCTAAGGGAACAAAGGGCGTAAAAGTCACGAAGCGAGCAGCAAATTGTCGATCTTGTGGACTTAAGGTTCGGAGCTCACCCCACATCAACAAGAACGAAATCTTGCGCGTCGGTGGCGGTCGGCGCGCGGCCCACGTCACTCCGGCGGGCTATTGCCATCGCCCGATACACCCAACCACGCAAAAGACCCTAACCCGTTTCAGCTCTTCAAGATCGGTGTCAGGCTACCGATATGCCCCATGTGGGCGGGCGTGGCCGCGTCGGTGGGTGAAACCTGAACCGGAGTGGGTGAGATGGACGCCCCCGCCTTCCCGGTGCTGCGCAAGATTCCCCGAGCAGCCCGCAGTACCGCCGCGATCGAGCTACCCGCCGCGGTGCAACGTGCACCGGCGCGTCCCCGGCCGAATCACTGCTGAGCGCATGTCCGGGGTCGCGCGCTCGCCTCGCCTCGATCTTGTAGCGCTGAGGCGCGGACCTGACCACCGCTGCACAACATCCGCCGCGACGTCCATGTCCCTCACCTGCTGCGGGGTCGGGCTAACTCGTTTCAGCTCTTCAAGATCGGTGCGAGGCGAGCGCGCCGCCGCGCCGACGGGTGAGATCTGAACCGCGGGAAGGGATCCTGTTGCGTTCGGCCGGGCTCAAGCAGGCGGGGCAGGGGTGAGCTCCTCGCCGCTGCGTTCCAAGATCGCTCTTGGTGAGCTGTGGGTCAGCCGATTGCTGCTGCTCAGGTCGCGCAGAGGCCGGCGACCGGGTCCATCCAGTCCGGCATCTTGGCCGCCAGGGTCTTGTCCAGGTCCTTGGTGGTCTTGACCTTGTCGAAGAGGGCCTTGTCCGCGGCGCTCTTGGAGAACTTGGTGGCCGAGACCGCACCGGCCTGCTTCAGGTCGGGGTCCTCGGCGGCCGCGGTCTCCTTGCGGACCTTGGCGCCGACCTCCTTGAGCTCCTTGCTGGCCGCCTTGCGGGCCTGCTCGGCCTCGTCGGCCTGCTTGGCCTCCTTGTAGGCGATCATCTTGCCCATCGCGGTGCCGAACTGGGCCACGTCCGCGTCGAAGATCTTGTCGAGGGCGGCGCAGACCTTGCGGGTGTTGGCGTAGTAGTCCGGCGCCGGCACGGTGGTCGTCGTCGTCGCGGGCGTCTCCGCCACAGGTGCCTCGGCGCGCGTCTCGGAGCCGTTGTCGCCGCTGCTGCAGGCGGCCCCGGTGAGGAGCAGTCCGCCGAGGGAGACGGCGAGGAGGGCGGTTCGCATGACAAAGATCCTGTTCGTCGGGGAAGTCCAAACCCTTCGCGACGATACGTTCCGACCCCGGTGACGTCCAACCGGCGCCCGGCCGGCCGCGCTCGACAGTGGCACGGATCAACTGCGGACCCCGGCCGGCGGGGGGAGGATGGAGGCGTGACGACGACTGACGAGAGTGGTTTCCGGATCGAACGCGACACCATGGGCGAGGTGCGGGTGCCGGCCGCCGCCCTGTGGCGGGCGCAGACCCAGCGGGCGGTGGAGAATTTCCCGATCTCCGGGCGTGGGCTGGAGCCCGCGCACATCCGCGCCCTGGCCCGGATCAAGGGCGCGGCGGCGCAGGTCAACGCCACCCTGGGGGTGCTCGACGACGACCTCGCCAAGGCCATCGTGACCGCGGCCGCGCACGTCGCCGACGGCGGTTACGACGACCAGTTCCCGATCGACGTCTTCCAGACCGGCTCGGGCACCTCGTCCAACATGAACACCAACGAGGTCATCGCCGAGCTGGCCACCCGCGCGCTGGGCCGGCCGGTGCACCCGAACGACCACGTCAACGCCTCGCAGTCCAGCAACGACGTGTTCCCGTCGTCGATCCACCTGGCCGCCACCGAGGCGGTCACCAGCAGTCTCATCCCGGCCCTGGACCACCTGGTGGTCGCGCTGAGCGCGAAGGCGCACGACTGGTCGGAGGTGGTCAAGGCGGGCCGTACGCACCTCATGGACGCGACGCCGGTCACCCTGGGTCAGGAGTTCTCCGGGTACGCGGCGCAGATCCAGAACGGCATCGACCGGCTCACCGACACGCTCCCGCGGCTCGCCGAGTTGCCGCTCGGCGGCACCGCCGTGGGCACCGGGGTGAACACGCCGCCCGGCTTCGCCCCCGCGGTGATCTCGCTGCTGAAGGACATGACCGGGCTGCCGCTGAGCGAGGCGCGCAACCACTTCGAGGCCCAGGGCGCCCGGGACGCCCTGGTCGAGGCGTCCGGCCAGCTCCGGGTGGTCGCGGTCAGCCTCTACAAGATCGTGAACGACATCCGCTGGATGGGCTCGGGCCCGCGGGCCGGCCTGCGCGAGCTGCGCCTGCCCGACCTCCAGCCGGGCTCGTCGATCATGCCGGGAAAGGTGAACCCGGTGGTGCCCGAGTCGGTGCGCCAGGTCGTCGCCCAGGTGATCGGCAACGACGCGGCGGTCGCCTTCGCCGGCACCCAGGGCGACTTCGAGCTCAACGTCATGCTGCCGGTGATGGCCCGCAACCTGCTGGAGTCGATCAAGCTGGTGGCCGCGGCCGCGCGGATGCTCGCCGACCGCTGCGTCGACGGCCTCGAGGTCAACGTGGACGTGGTCCGCTCGTACGCGGAGGGTTCGCCGTCCATCGTCACGCCGCTCAACCGCTTCCTCGGCTACGACGAGGCCGCCGCGATCGCCAAGCAGGCGCTCAAGGAGGACAAGACCATCCGGGCCGTGGTCATCGAACGCGGTCACGTGGCCAACGGGACGCTCACCGAGCAGCAGCTCGACGAGACCCTCGACGTGCTGCGGATGGCCCGGCCCTGACGGCTGCCCGGAGTTGTCTGATCAACTCTTGTGAATGATCGGGATGTTCGATCGAATGCGGTAATGAGAAGACGCTTGACGGCCGGGGCCGTCGCCACCGCGACGGGCCTGGCCCTGCTCGTCGGCCTGCCCACCTCGCCCGCCGCCGCAGCCGAAACGATCGACTACACCGTCGTGGCGGATGACGGTGTGTCCGCCGCCGACGCCATCACCGCCATCACCGCGTCCGGCGGCACCGTCGTCGGCAGCAACGCCGCGGCGGGCACCTACCGTGTCTCGTCCGCGGCCGCCGACTTCAAGGCCAACGTCGCCCGGTCCGCCGTGCTGATCGGCGCCTCGGCCAGCAAGCCCATCGGACGCGCGCCCCAGGTCGCGCCGGCGCTCGAACTGCCGGTCACGACCGCGGCCCGCGGCACGCCGCCGAAGGGTGTGTCCGCCGACCCGCTCGACGACAGGCTCTGGGGCCTCAAGATGGTCAAGGCCGACAAGGCCCACACCATCGAGGCCGGCGACCGCGGTGTCACCGTCGGCGTGCTCGACACCGGTCTGGACGCGAGCAACCCCGACCTCGCGCCGAACTTCAGCCAGCGGCTGTCCCGCAACTTCGCCCCGGACCTGGTCGACGTCGACGGGCCCTGCGAGGTCGCCGGCTGCGTGGACCCGGTCGGCACCGACGACGGCGGCCACGGCACCCACGTCGCCGGCACCATCGCCGCGGCGGCCAACGGTTCCGGCGTCACCGGCGTGGCGCCGAAGGTGACGCTGGTCGAGCTCAAGGGCGGCCAGGACTCGGGCTACTTCTTCCTCGACCCGGTGGTCAACGCGCTCACGTACGCGGGCGACGCCGGCCTGGACGTGGTCAACATGTCCTTCTACGTCGACCCGTGGCTCTACAACTGCCGGTCGAACGCGGCCGACGGCCCGGAGGCGCAAGCCGAGCAGCGGGCCATCATCGCCGCCATGAAGCGGGCCCTGAACTACGCCCACGCCCGCGGCGTCACGCTGGTCGGCGCGCTGGGCAACCAGCACGACAACCTCGGTGACCCGCTCGACGACGCGACCAGCCCGGACTACGGCAGCGCGCCGTACACCCGGGACATCGACAACGACGACTGTCTCACGCTGCCGGCCGAGGGGCCGCACGTCATCGGCGTCTCGGCGGTCGGCCCGTCCACGTCCAAGTCGCACTACTCCAACTACGGGCTGGAGCAGATCTCGGTGGCGGCGCCGGGCGGCTTCACCCGGGACTTCTTCGGCACCCCGCAGTACAACTCGGCGACCAACAACATCCTGTCCACGTACCCGCTCAAGGTGCTCCAGGAGAGCGGCGCGGTCGACGCGAACGGCGAGCCGACCCGGGCCACGGTCCTCAAGGACTGCTCCAGCGGCACCTGCGGCTACTACACGTACCTGGCGGGCACCTCGATGGCGTCGCCGCACGCGGCCGGCGTCGCGGCGCTGATCGTCAGCAAGTACGGCCACCGCGACTGGTGGCGTGGCGGTGTGACGATGAGCCCGTACCTGGTCGAGCAGCGGCTGTACCGCACCGCGACCGAGACCGCGTGTCCGGAGCCGCGGCTGCGCAGCTACACCCAGGAGGGTTTTCCGGCGTCGTTCGACGCGTACTGCGCCGGGCCGAAGAAGTTCAACAGCTTCTACGGGCACGGGATCGTGGACGCGTACGCCGCCGTCGGTGGCCGCTGACCGCTAGTTGTGGATGAGCCTGTGGATAACCTCCCGGCCGGGGTCACTCGGCCGGGAGGTCATCGGCTGGCGGCAGTCGGTACCCTTGTACGGTGACGCTCCGCCTGCATGACACCGCGACCCGATCCGTCCGGGACTTCGTCCCGATGACGCCCGGTCAGGTCGGTATCTACCTGTGCGGCCTCACCGTCCAGTCGGTGCCGCATATCGGTCACCTGCGGTCAGCGGTCAACTACGACGTGCTGCGTCGCTGGCTGCTGCACATCGGCTACGAGGTCACCTTCGTCCGCAACATCACCGACGTGGACGACAAGATCCTGGTCAAGTCGCAGGAGACGGGCCGCCCGTTCTGGGCCATCGCGTACGCGAACAAGCTCGTCCTGGACGCCGACTACCGGTCCCTGAACGTGCTGGCGCCCACCTACGAGCCGCTCGCCACCGGCCACGTCACCGAGATGCACGAGCTGATCGCCGAGCTGATCGAGCGCGGCCACGCGTACGTCTCGGCCGAGGGCACCGGCGACGTTTACTTCGACGTGCCCAGCTTCGGCGACTACGGCGCCCTGTCCGGGCAGCGCACCGACGACATGCTCTCCGCCGGCGAGGCCCCCGAACGCGGCAAGCGGCACCCCGCCGACTTCGCGCTCTGGAAGGGCGTCAAGGCCGACGAGCCGGGCGACGCGTCCTGGGCCTCACCCTGGGGCCGGGGCCGGCCAGGCTGGCACATCGAGTGCTCCGCGATGGCCAATCGCTACCTGGGCGCCGAGTTCGACATCCACGGCGGCGGGCTCGACCTGACCTTCCCGCACCACGAGAACGAGATCGCCCAGTCCCGCTCGGCCGGGCTGCCGTTCGCCCGCTTCTGGGTGCACCACGCGCTGCTCAACCTCGGCGAGGCCAAGATGAGCAAGTCGCTGGGCAACGTCATCGACGTCGAGGCGGTGCTCGCCATGGGCATCCGTCCGGTGGAGCTGCGCTACTACCTGGGCGTGCCGCACTACCGCTCGCGTATCGACTACTCCGACGAGGCGCTGCGGGAGGCCGCGACGGCGTACCGCCGGATCGAGGGTTTTGTGCAGCGGGCGGTCGAGGTCGTCGGTTCCGGTCGGCCGAAGGACGTGCCGCCGGCCTTCGCCGCGGCGATGAACGACGACCTGAACACCTCGGCGGCGCTGGCCGTCGTGCACGACACCATCCGTGAGGGCAACACCGCGCTGGCCGCGAGCGACGAGACCGGCGTCCGCGCCGCGCTGACCGAGGTCCGGGCGATGCTCGGGGTGCTCGGGCTGGACCCGCTCGACGACGCGTGGCGGACCGGCGACGGCGGCGGCGATCTCAAGCCGATCGTCGACTCGCTGGTGGCGCTCGCGCTCGAGCAGCGCGCGCAGGCGCGCGCACGCAAGGACTGGGCGGCGGCCGACTCGGTCCGCGACCAGCTGAAGAATGCGGGAGTTCAGGTGGAGGACACTCCGGCCGGGCCGCGCTGGACGGTAGGAGAGCAGCACTGATGCCGGGAAATTCGTTCAATGTGAGCAAGCGCGTCACGTCCAAGAAGGGCGCGTCCGCCGGCACCGGCGGCAAGAACCGTTCGAGCTCGGGCCTCAAGGGCCGGGGCAAGACGCTGCCCGCCGACGAGCGGCCCTGGCACAAGGGCTACTCCGGCACCGAGAAGCTGCCCGAGAAGACGGCGCGCAAGCAGGACAAGGAGCGCCGCGCCGCCGCCGCCGAGGGCCGTGCGCCCAAGGTCGGCGTGCCCGGCACCAAGGACACCACCTGGGGCCGTGGCGGCGGCCGGGGCACCGCCGGCCGGCCGGCTCAGCAGCGTGGCGCCCGGGCACAGGGCCGCACCGGCCCTCGGGTCGCCCCCGGACGCAAGAGCAACCCGACCAGGGAGGGTCCCGAGCTGCTGCTCGGCCGCAACCCGGTGACCGAGGCGCTGCGCGCGTCGATCCCGGCGACGGCCCTGTACGTGGCCCAGGGCATCGACATCGACGACCGGATCACCGAGATCGTCCGGACCGCCGGCGACCGCGGCATCCCGATCCTGGAGATCAGCCGGCTCGAACTCGACCGGATGACCGGCGGCGTGCTGCATCAGGGCGTCGGCTTGCAGGTGCCGCCGTTCGCGTACGAGAACTTCGACGACCTCGTGGCCGCGGCGATGGAGCAGACCGCGCCGCTGCTGGTGGCCCTCGACGGGGTGACCGACCCGCGCAACCTGGGTGCGGTGATCCGCTCGGTGGCCGCGTTCGGCGCGCACGGCGTCTTCATGACCGAGCGCCGGGCGGCCGGCATCACGGCGACCGCGTGGCGCACCAGCGCCGGCGCGGCCGCCCGGGTGCCGGTGTCCCAGGTGGTCAACCTGACCCGCTCGATCAAGGCGGCCCAGCAGGCCGGCTTCACCGCGATCGGCCTCGACGCGGACGGCGAGACCGACCTCTACAACCTCGAGGTCGCCGTCGGCCCGCTGCTGGTGGTCGTCGGCTCCGAGGGCCGGGGCCTGTCCCGCCTGGTCGGCGAGACCTGCGACCTGCGGGTCAGCATCCCGATGATGTCCGAGGTGGAGTCGCTGAACGCCAGCGTCGCCGCCGCGGTCACGCTGGCCGAGGTGTCCCGCCGCCGGATCTACGGGTAGTCACACCCTGCCTGTAACGTGACGGGCCGGGTGGACCGTGGCGTGGAGGAGCAGGGCATGATCGACTGCACCGAACCTCACCCGGCGGAACGGGCCGGTGGCCGAGCCGGTGAGGGCCAGAAGAGCATGCCGGAGGCGAGCACAGCATGAGCGACGGCTGGGTGCTCGGCGTGGACCTCGGCACCTCACACACGGTGGCGATGCTGCGCCGGCCGGACGGCCGCACCCGGCCGCTGCTCTTCGACGGTCAGCCGCTGCTGCCCTCCGCGGTCTACCTGGACACCACCGGCCGGCTGCACGTCGGCCGGGACGCGGTCCGGCTCGGCCAGGCCGAGCCGGGCCGGCTGGAGCCGAACCCGAAGCGCCACGTCGACGCCGAGACGGTGCTGCTCGGCGGCGCCGAGGTGCCCACTGCCGACCTGCTAGCGGCGCTGCTGGGGGCGGTCTCCCGGGAGGCCGTCGCGGCCGCCGGTTTCCTGCCGCCGGCCGTGCTGACCTACCCGGCGGCCTGGGGCACCCGGCGCCGGGCGGTGCTGACGACCGCCCTGGCCCGGGCCGGCTGGCCGCCGGCGACGCAGCTGCTGCCCGAGCCGGTCGCGGCGGCCCGCTACTTTGCCGACGTGCTGCGCCGCCCGGTGCCGGTCGGCTCGGCGCTGGCGGTCTTCGACTTCGGCGGCGGCACGCTGGACATCGCCGTGGTCCGCAACGAGGGGGTCACCCCGCAGGGCCTGCCCCGGTTCGCGGTGGCGGCCTCCGGCGGCATCGACGACCTCGGCGGGCTGGACCTGGACGCCGCGCTGGTTGAGCACCTCGGCGACGACCTGCGGAAGGGCGAGCCGGCCGCGTGGACGGCGCTGACCGAGCCGGTCACGCTGGCCCAGTGGCGGGCCCGGCGGCAGTTCTGGGACGACGTCCGCGGCGCCAAGGAGATGCTGTCCCGCACGGCGCTGGCGCCGGTGCCGGTGCCCGGCGTGGAGCACGCGGTGCACCTGACCCGGGACGAGTTCGAGGCCGCGGCGGGCCCCCTGCTGCGCCGCGGGGTGGCCGAGGCGGAGTCGGTGATCCGCGCGGCCGGGGTGGCGCCGACCGAGCTGGCGGGATTGTTCCTGGTCGGTGGCTCGTCGCGGGTGCCGCTGGTGGCGCGCCTGCTGCACGGCGAGCTGGGCATCGCCCCGACGGTGCTGGAGCAGCCGGAGCTGCCGGTGGCGGAGGGCGCGACCATCGTGGTCGCGCCGGGCGGCCCGGCCGCGGAGGCAGGCCCGGACACTGCGGCGGGTGCGGACCACGCGGAGACCCCGGCCGAGCCGATGCGCCCGGCGGCGGTGCCGCCGCCGGTCGACACGATGGCCCATGCCGTCACCGCGCCGGCGGCCCGGGCTGCCGACGACACGTCGCGGGCAGGGCAGACCGACGCTGATGCGGCTGGTCACGACAGCCCCGACGAGGCTCGGCAGGATGCGTCGAAGCCACTCCTGGCAACCGAGGCCATGGAGCCGACAGCCGCCGCGACGGACCCGGACTTGGCCGGGCGCGCCCACGCCCCGACTCCGGCCGCCGCCCACTCAGCCGGCGCCGCGCAGGCGGGTCCGGCTCATGCGGCCGAGGGCTCGGCGGGTGTTGCGCAGGCGGGCGCCGCTCACGCGGCGGGTGTTGCGCAGGCGGGTCCGGCTCATGCGGCCGGGGGCTCGGCGGGTGCCGCGCAGGCGGGCGCCGCTCACGCGGCGGGTGTCGCGCAGGCGGGTCCGGCTCATGCGGCCGGCAGCCCGGCGGGTGCCGCGCAGGCGAGCCTTGCCCACGCGGCCGGCAGCCCGGCGAGTGCCGCGCAGGCGGGTGCCGGGCAGGCGAGCCCCGCGCACGCGGCTCCGCCGGCCGCCCCGGCGCCGCCCCCTGCCGCCCCGCCGCCTCCGGGTGCGGAGCCGCAGTATGCCGAGCCTGTCGACCCCTGGGCCACCGGTGAGGCCGCGGCCTTCGGGAACGCGACCGGCGGCCCGATCCTGCATCCCGTCTCCGGCGCGCCGATCTCCGCCAGCCCGGCCTCGGCCCCGCCGGAGTCCTGGCTGGCGTCGACGCATCCCGACCCCGGCGGGTCGGCTGAGGCGAAGGCCAAGCTCCCGGCGTACCGGAGGAAGGGTCTTTGGATTGTCGCGGCCGCGACGGTTGTCGTGCTGGGGGCCGCCGCGACCGTGACCGCCCTGTTCTGGCCGGGGTATCCGGCGCTGGACTATCAGCCGCTCGCCGAGCTGCACCGGATCAAGCCGGCCGTCCCGGTCACCACGGCGTTCAACGCGACCGCGCTGCGGGACGGGCGGGCCTACTTCGCCAGCGTCGACGACAACGGGACGCTCGGGGTGGTCGCGGCCGCGACCGACACCGGTAAGGCCGTCTGGACCAGTGTGGAGGCCGGCACGGCGAGCCGGTGGGAGTTCTTCTTCGCGGTGCCGGACGCGGTGGTCGCGATCACCGACTCCGATTCCACCACCAGCACCCGCCGGATGGTGCTGCTGAATCCCGGCGACGGCAAGAAGCTCTGGGAGCGCACCATCGACACCGGTGACGACGTGCTCTTCGCCGGTGACAAGGCGGTGCTGATCGACCGCAGGGAGGGCCGGCTGGTCGGGCTCGAGATCCGCAAGCGGGGCAACGGCAGGTGGGAGAAGAAGAATCCCAAGAGCCAGTACGGCCTGACCGGCACCAAGGTGGTCACCGTCACGACCGGCGCCGACTTCACCGGGCCGGCCTCGGCCGGGGGCGCGCCGTTCGCCGAGGCGTTCGACGACGATCAGCGGATCGTGCAGATCGGCGCCGACGACTCGGCCCGGGTGCTCGACGCGGACTCCGGCGACGTGCTCGTGGGGCCCCGGCAGAGCGTGGCCAAGACCGACGACCAGCTCATCGCGCACGACGGCCGGCTGATCGTGGCCGAGTCCACCGACGCCCATCGGCTCTTCGCCTACGACCTGGCCAAGCTCGACCCGAAGGTGCTCTACACCCCGCCGAGCGCGAACGCCCGGCTCGACCACCTGACGCCGTGCGGCACCGACCGGATCTGCCTGGTCGAGACCACCGGGTACGCCACCGACACCGCCCAGGTGGTGGCGATCGACGCGGCCAAGGGCGGGGTCGTGTGGCGCCGGACCGTGGCGGGCGTCGACCGGATCGTCCCGGTCGGCGAGGCCGTGCTGGCCACCGCCGACACGTCACCGGTGCAGGTCAGCCTGCTCGACGCCAAGGGCCGGGTCTCCTGGACCCGCGGCGGTGTCGTGGGCCGGCTCGACGCCGGTAACACGCTGCAGTTCTCCAAGGCGCTGTCGGCCTCCGCGGACGACCCGGCGCTGGCCGGTGAGCACCTCGGCGACAACGCCGTGCCGCTCGGGCCGCTCGACGGTGTCCGCTCGTCGACCTGTTCCTGGGACACCACGCATCTGGCCTGCGTCGCCGCCGAGGACTTCGTCATCCAGCGCTTCGCCGGCTAGCTAGCACAGCAGAACGGGCGGCCCCCGAGGGGAGCCGCCCGTTGTGTTTTGCTACCTGGCTCAGACGCGCTGGCCGGAGGTGGCGCTGAAGACGTGCACCTGCTCGGCCTGCGGCTTGATGAAGACGGTCTCACCCATGGTCGGCATGTTGCGCCGGTCGGTGCGGACCACGAAGCGCTCCGAGCTGCCCTCGAGGGCGGCGTGGCCGTACACGTTGGCGTCCGAGCCGAGGTCCTCGACCAGGTCGACGACGATCGGCAGGCCACCCTCGGTGGGGGAGACCAGGTCGGTCGCCTCGGGGCGGAAGCCGATGGTGATCTTGTTGTCGGCCTTCGCCGCGGCGAGCTGCTCGCGGGTCAGCGGCACGGACAGCTCGGCGAAGCTCGCCCCGGTCTCGGTGAGCCCGACGGTCTTGATGTTCATGGCCGGGGAGCCGATGAAGCCGGCGACGAAGACGTTGCCGGGCTTGTCGTAGAGCTCCCGCGGGGTGTCGCACTGCTGCAGCACGCCGTCGAGCATGACCGCCACCCGGTGGCCCATGGTCATGGCCTCTACCTGGTCGTGGGTCACGTAGACGGTGGTGATGCCGAGCTTGGCCTGCAGGGTCGCGATCTGCGAGCGGGTCTGGACCCGGAGCTTGGCGTCGAGGTTCGACAGCGGCTCGTCCATGAGGAAGACCTGCGGCTCACGCACGATCGCGCGGCCCATGGCGACCCGCTGGCGCTGACCGCCGGAGAGCGCCTTCGGCTTACGGCTCAGGTACTCGTCGAGCTGGAGCAGCGCGGCGGCTTCCTTGACCCGGCGGTCGATCTCCGACTTCGGGGTCTTGCGCAGCTTCAGCGCGAACGCCATGTTCTCGTACACCGACATGTGCGGGTACAGCGCGTAGTTCTGGAAGACCATCGCGATGTCGCGGGACTTCGGGGGCAGGTTGGTGACGTCCTTGCCCTGGATGAGGATGCGACCGCGGTCGACGTCCTCGAGGCCGGCGAGCATGCGCAGGCTGGTGGACTTGCCGCAACCGGAGGGGCCGACCAGCACCAGGAACTCGCCGTCGCCGATCTCGAGCTCCAGCTCGTTGACCGCGGGGCGCTCCTGTCCGGGATAGATCCGGGACGCTTTGTCGTACGTGACCGTAGCCATGGTGAACCGACTTCCTTTCCACCGGCAGGAACGTGCCGGACGATCCGAGTGGAGGAACAGTGTGGTGAGACCACACGCCGTCACCGTAAACTTTTTTTCACGTACTGCCAAGGTCGACGCCCGCGAAAGGGCGTTTCGGCCCGTCAAGCGGGCAACCGGTATGCTGTTGCGCGCGCCCCTGTAGCTCAGTTGGCCAGAGCACCTGTCTTGTAAACAGGATGTCGTCGGTTCGATTCCGACCGGGGGCTCCACCCAAAGCTGGAAAGTATTTTCACGCCATGCGTATCGAGCGGATCGTGGACGCCGCGGCCGTGCATCTGGCCGCCGACCTCTTCGACGGTCCGCCGCTGGCGGACGCGACCGAGAAGTTCCTCGCCCGGCCGGACCACCATCTGCTTTTCGCCTTTCTCGCCGACCGCGCGGTCGGCATGATCTCCGGCGTGGAGATGACCCATCCGGACAAGGGTACGGAGATGTTCGTCTACGAACTCGGCGTCGCGCCCGTGGCCCGGCTGCAAGGCGTCGGCACCGCCCTCGTGCGGGCGCTGGCCGACGTTGCCCGGGAGCGTGGCTGTTACGGCATGTGGGTCAGCACCGAGGTCGACAACGAGGCCGCGCAGGCCACGTACCGGCGGGCCGGCGCCACCGAGGAAACGCCGTTCGTGCTGCTCAACTGGGATCTGACCGCGGGGGATCAGCCGTCATGACGTTCACCGAGCCCCGGCGTGGCTGGCTGACCCCGATGCGGGCCCGGTCCGCCGACGAGAACCACCGCGTCGCCACCCCGCTCGAGCTCTTCTTCGACCTGTGTTTTGTGGTCGCCGTCGCGCAGGCCGCCGTGCCGCTGCACCACGACATCTCGGAGAACCACGTCTGGCACGGGGTCACCAGCTACCTGATGGTCTTCTTCGCCATCTGGTGGGCGTGGATGAACTTCACCTGGTTCGCGTCGGCGTACGACACCGACGACGACGTCTACCGGATCACCTCGTTCGTCCAGATCGCCGGGGCGCTGGTGCTGGCCGCGGGCGTCTCATCGGCCTTCGACGACGGCAACTACCTGGGCATCACGCTGGGCTACGTGGTCATGCGGCTGGCCATGGTGGCGCAGTGGCTGCGCGCGGCCCGCGCCGACCCGCAGCGCCGGACCACCGCGCTGCGGTACGCCGCCGGCATCACCGTCGTGCAGCTGCTCTGGCTGGCCCGGCTGGCGCTGCCGGAGGAGTGGTCGACGCCGACGTTCCTGCTGCTGGTGGTCGGCGAGCTGCTGGTGCCGATCCTCGCCGAGCGGGCGCCCGGCGGCCCCACCACCTGGCACCCGCACCACATCGCCGAGCGGTACGGCCTCTTCACGATCATCATGCTGGGCGAGGCGGTGTCGGCGGCCACGATCGCCATCCGGAGCGGGCTGGACACCGGCGAACACGTCTCCGACCTGGTGTCCGTGGCAATTGCCGGGCTGATCATCGTGTTCGCGCTGTGGTGGCTGTATTTCGACCGTTCCGCGCAGGGTCTGCTGACCTCGGTGCGGGCCGGGATGCTGTGGGGCTACGGCCACTACTTCATCTTCGCCTCGGCCGCGGCGGCCGGCGCGGGCGTCGCGGTGGCGGTCGACTACGACACCCACCACGCGGACATCTCCGGGGTCACGGCCGGCTATGCGATGGCCGTACCGGTGGCGGTTTATCTGTTCTTCGTCTGGCTGCTGCACATCCGCCCGCATCAGCGGGGGCCGCTGGTCGTCGCCTATCCGGCGGTGGCGGTGCTGACGCTGGTGGCGCCGTTCGGGCCGGCGCCGGTGCACGTGATCGCGGGCCTGCTGGTGGTGCTGGTGGCGATCACGGTGGGGCTGGGCCGGCGGGTGCCGGACCGGATCGACGTGGGGCACCGGCCCGGGTAACCGGTGCGGTTACGCGGCCGGCGGGCCGGTCCGAGGGCTCGACCCGAGCCCGGCCCCAGGTGTGCCGGGGCGGGCTCGGTCGGGTCGGTGACTAGCGGAAGTCCTGGTCCTCGCCGGCGACCGGCCGGCCACTGTCGGAGAACGAGCGCCGCTTGCCGCCGTCCTCGTCGTCGATCGGTTCCTCGTGCAGCCGCGGGTCGTCCACCGGCTCATCGGCCTTGGTGCCGGCGGGTGCTGGGTCGATCAGTGCCGGGTCGGCCGGTGCCGGGTCGATCAGTGCCGGGTCGATCAGTGCCGGATCGACCGGAGTGCCGCCGGCCGGCATGCCGGCCGGCGTGTCGTCGCCGGTCGCCGGGAGCGTGCGCGGGGTCTCGTTCGCCGGCAGCAGCCCGCCGAGGCCGCCGAGCAGCGGCACGCCGCCCTCGAACAGGGCCGACTCGCGCGGCGCCCAGGCCGCGGCCGGCCGTCCGTCCGGAGTGAGGCCGCCGCCGAGCAGGCCGTTGCCGAGCAGGCCGCCGCCGAGCAGGTCGGCCGGGACCAGCGTGCCCAGGCCGCCGCCCGGCTGTCCCGCGCCGCCCAGGCCGGCACCGGAAGCGCCGCCGCCGGAGAACGCGCCGCCCAGGCCGGCACCGGAAGCGCCGCCGCCGGAGAACGCGCCGCCCAGGCCGGCACCGGAAGCGCCGCCGCCGTAGAACGCGCCGCCCAGGTTGGCGCCGGAAGCGCCGCCGCCGGAGGAGTCGCCGCCGGTCAGGCCGCCGAGCAGGGGCAGCTCCGCCGGGGCCGATCCGGCAGCCGGCCGCCGGCCCGCGGGCTCCGACAGCGCGTCCGTGGCCGGCCCGCTGAGGTCGGCGGAGTTCCGGCCCGGCTGCACGTCCATCATGGGCGCGCCGCCGAGCGGGTTCTGCAGGTTCAGGCCGCCGGCCGGGTCGAGGCCGAGCCCGGGGTTGCCGCTGCCACCGCCCAGCGGGGACAGCAGCCCGCCGGCCGGCGCCGGGACCACGTCGGCCTGCGCGGGTGCCGCGCCGAGCAGGAGGAAACCGCCGACCACCGCCCCGGCGTAGAACCACTTGCGCATTGATGTCCTCCACTATCAAATCAGGACTAAAGGATGCAAAGGCCAACGAGTGGCCTGCCTGGAGGGTTCGGGGAGTTGCCGGGTCAGGCAGCGGTGATCCGCTGGCTACGATGCGGCCATGGCCGTCGAACCCGTCCGTGAACCACCCGGCCGATCGCTGGTCTCCCGGCTGCGGCGCAACGTCGACGCCCGCCCCCACTTTGTGGTCTGCGGCGCCGACGCCCTCGTCTACACGGTCGCCGAGGAGCTCTCCAACGCCGGCCACCGGATCCGGCTCACGGTGATCGTCCCGGCGAAGCTGCGAGCCGACGTGCCGGACCTGGCCGCGCTGCGCGGCGTCCGGGTGATCCGCGCCGACCGCCTCGACGAACGCACGTTCCGCTCGGCCGGGCTCGCCGGCGCCGCGGCGCTGGCCCTGGTGATGCCGGACGACGTGGTCAACCTGCACGCGGCGCTCTGCGCCCAGGCCGTGGAGCCGGACCTGCGGCTGGTGATCCGGATGTTCAACACCGGTCTGGGGTACGGCGTCCGCCGCCTGTTCGCCGACTGCGCGGTGCTCTCCGACGCCGCGATGGCCGCGCCCGCGTTCGTGGCCGCCTCGCTGGGTGAGGTTGCGCCGACCCACGTCCGCCTCGCCGGCCGCACCCTGTTCGTCGCTCGCCGCGAGGACGTCCTGGCGGAGCACGTGGTCTGCGCGCTGACCGCCGCGGACGGCGCCGGCCGGGTGGAGGTCCTGCCCGCGGAGCCACCGCCGGACGCGCGGCGCCCCACCGACCTGGTGCTGGCCGAGGCCACCGGGCGCCCGGCCGGGCAGGCCGTCGCCGCGCAGCGCCTGGTCCGGGCCCGCCGGCGCCGCCGGCCGATGCGGGTGATGGGCCGGGCCCTGCGGGCGGCGCTGAGCCGCAAGCTCGGCATCGCCGTGCTGGCGACCCTGGTCATCACCGTGCTGTCGGGCGCGGTGCTGGTGCACGCCGACAAGGTCAACGGCTTCTGGAAGTCCATCTACATGACGCTGCTGACCGTGGTCGGTTCGTCCGATGTGGAGATGGATCGCAACGGGGTCGCGCAGGCCGCGCAGCTGGTGCTGACGATCGCCGGCCTGGCCCTGCTGCCGCTGATCACGGCGGCGGTGGTCGAGGGCATGGTCAACGCCCGGCTGGCGCTCTCCAGCGGCAAGGCCGCGGCCCGGCACGAGGACCACATCGTGGTGGTCGGGCTGGGCAACGTCGGCACCCGGGTGCTGCGCCAGCTCGTCGACCTGGGCCTGCAGGTGGTCGCGATCGACCGTAAGGCCGACGCCCGCGGCGCGAAGGCCGCCGAGCAGCTGGGGGTGCCGTTCATCGTGGGTGACGCGGCGCGGGAGGAGACCCTGCGGGCCGCTTCCATCGCCACCAGCAAGGCGCTGGTGGTGGTCTCCACCGACGACGTCACCAACCTGCAGGCGGCCCTGAACGCCCGGGCCGTCCGCCCGGACCTGCGGGTGGTGCTGCGGCTCTTCGACGACGACTTCGCCCAGCGGGTGCAGACCGCGTTCAGTATCACCAGTTCACGCAGCGTGTCCCGGCTGGCCGCGCCCGCGTTCGCGGCGGCGATGCTGGACCGCGACGTGCTCGCCACCATTCCCGTCGACCGGCACGCGCTGCTGGTGGCCGGCGTACAGGTCTATCCCGGTGCCCCGCTGGACGGCGCGGTGCTCAGCCAGGCCGACCGGCCGCTGAGCGTCCGGGTGATCGGGCTGGCCGCGGCCGGCTCCGAGTGGGTGGACTGGGCGCCGGACCCGCGCCGGGTGCTCGCGGCCGGCGACCGGGTCATGGTGGTGGCGCGCCGGGCCGGGCTGCGCGCGCTGGTGGAGCAGGCGACCCCGCCGCAGGAGCCGGCCCTGGCGGACGAGCCCGGTTAGAGCGCGCTCACCTCGACGCCCAGCACGGCCTGCTCGTCCGGCTTGTGGGCGAGCACGTCGGTCAGATACGACTGCACGGCCGGCGCCATGCCCACGTCGCGGCCGGCCCGCTCGGACAGCAGCCACTTGTGCTGGATGATCTGCGAGAAGATCTCCTGGGGCTCCAGCTTGCGGCGCAGGTTGGCGGGCACCGCCCGGACCACCGGCTCGAAGACCTCGGTCAGCCAGCGGTGCGCGGCCTGCTGCTCGTCGATCAGGTCTGACTCCGCCCGGTACGCGTCCAGGTCGTTCAGCAGCTGCCGGGCCTGGTTCTCCTCGGCGTCCAGACCGGTCAGCCGCAGCAGCCGGCGGGTGTGGTAGCCCGCGTCCACCACCTTCGGCCGGACCCGGTAGCCGCCGTCCACCGTGGACATGTCCACCTCGGCCACGTCGAAGCCCAGCTCGTTGAGCCGGCGGATCCGGCCCTCGATGTCGTGCCGGGCGTCGCGGGACACCTGCTGCTCGTAGGTGACCTCGTGCCAGAGCCGTTCGTAGCGGGCCACGATGTCGTCGACCACGGCCTCCGGGTCGATCGCCTCGTGCAGCAGCTCGGCGGCCTCCAGGTCCAGGCACTCGCCGAAGATGTTCAGCCGGAGGATCTCGATGTCCTCGCTGCGCTGGCCCTCGGAGAGCTTCGGGTAGAGGTTGCCGGTCTCCGCGTCGACCAGGTACGCCGCGAAGGCGCCCGCGTCCCGCCGGAACAGCGTGTTGGACAGCGAGCAGTCACCCCAGGAGAAGCCGATCAGATGCATCCGGACGATCAGCGCGGCGAGCGCGTCGAGCAGCCTGTTCATCGTCTCGGGCCGCAACGTGTGCGAGAACAGCGCCCGGTACGGCAGCGAGAACTGCAGGTGCCGGGTGATCAGCACCGACTCCAGCGGCTCGCCCGCGTCGTCGAGCCGGTCGTGGACCACGGCGATCGCCTCGACGGCCGGGAAGTCGATCCGTTCGAGGGCGCGGAGCAGGTCGTACTCCCGTTCGGCGATCCGTTCCCGGGTCTCCTTGAGGGCGTAGACGGTCTCGTTGAGCTTGACGAAGCGGACGATGTGCCGCGAGATGCCCTGCGGCAGCGCGACCAGGTGGGACGCGGGCCACTCCTCGAGCGGAACGTTCCACGGCAGGTCCAGCAACGCCGGGTCGACTAGGGCGGACGTGATGCGCACGAGCCCAGTGTGCACGTTCCGGGGCGCGCGTCGCTGCCGCACGTGGCTCGTTACACAGAAGCGAGATCACCGGATTGTTTCTTATGTCGGTGATGTGAAGCGAGGGGCGGGAGTGAATTTGCGACGCGCGGTGAGCATCGTCGTCGGGGCGAGCGCTGCCCTGGCACTGGCCGGCACGGCTGGTGCGGCGGCCTGGAAGTACTCGGCGAGCGAGGGTCGCCCGGTCGGCTCCTGGCAGGAGGGGGTGGGCTCACCCCGTACCCCCGTCGCGGCGCAGCAGCCCGCGGCCGCAACCGGCACGTCCGGGCAGGTGAGCAGCAGCCCGGCCGCCAGCGCCGGCGCCGCGACCGCGGAGCCGCAGGCGTCCGCGTCGGCGACCTCCGCGCCCACCGAGAGCGGCCGGTTGACGGCCGAGTCCGCCACGGTGAAGCTCGGCGACGGCCGGCAGCGGGTCGGCGAGCTGCTGGCGATCAACAAGCTGCTGGGGTACGGCAAGCCGGAACGTGAGGTCTTTCACTACCCGCAGGCGTCCTATGTCAAGGTGCACTTCAGCCGCATGACGATGCTGCCCGGCGACTACGTCACGGTCTCCGACGCCAAGGGCAAGGAGTCGTACCGGTACGCCGCGCCGCGGCTGCTCGACGGCGTCGCCACCGACCGCTGGGCCATGTCGATCACGGGAGACACCGCCGTGGTCGAGATGCACCGCGGCGGCGGCAGCCTGGTCGGCTCGCTGCTCGGCCGGCTCGGCGTCAACGTGGACCGGGTGGCCCGCGGCTACTCCCGCCAGGAGCAGGCGCGGGTGCCCGAGAACCAGCTGCTGGCGCCCGGGCGGACCGGCCGCGAGGAGTCCGTCTGCGGCTCGGACGAGAGCTCGGACGCGGTCTGCTACCGCTCGTCCGACCCGGTCGCGTACACCCGGTCCAAGGCGATCGCCCGGTTGCTGATCAACGGCACCGAGCTGTGCACCGGCTGGCGGGTCGGCGCCAAGAACCGGATGCTGACCAACAACCACTGCTTCAACACCTCGGCGAACGCGTACGAGACCGAGGTCTGGTTCAACTATCAGTGCGCCACCTGTGGCGGCTTCGAGGTGTTCAGGCCGACCAAGGTCTGGGGCGCCAGGGTGCTGGCCACCGAGCGCATCCTGGACTACACGCTGTTCACCGTGTCGAACTTCCGCCAGGTGCAGAAGTTCGGCTACCTGACCCTGGACACCGTGCGCCCGGGCCGCGGCCAGGTGCTCTACGTGCCGCAGCACCCGGCGGGCGAGCCGACCCGGATCGCCGGTCGGCGCGGCGAGCGGGCCGGCACCTGCGCAGTGGCGGATCCGGCCTTCGACGGGTACGCCCGGGACTCCGACGTCTCGTACTACTGCGACACCGAGGGCGGCTCCAGCGGCAGCCCGGTGCTGTCCCGCAAGACCAACAAGGTGGTGGCGCTGCACCACTTCGGCGGCTGCCCGAACTCCGGGGTCCGCGCCGACCTGCTCAACGCCAAGATCAGGTCGTATCTCTGACGTACCGTATGCGCCATGCGGGCAGGGGTGGCGGTGGCGACGAAGACGAAACACGGGTGGCTGCCGTGGGGGATCGACCTGGCGTTGCTCGCGGCATTCGCGGCGCTGACCGTCGCCCTGGCCCAGGGCAACCTGCTCACCCTCGACGAGCGGGTGGCCGGATGGTTCGTCGACCACCGGCCCACGCCGCTCTACGTGGTGCTGCGGGTGCTGAACTACCTCGGCCAGGGCGGCCAGGTGCTGATGCCGATCGCGATCGTGCTGGCCGCGCTGGTGGCGTGGCGCCGCCGGTCGATCCGCCCGCTGCTGGTCTTCGCGGCCGTGTTCGTGCTGACCTACCTGACGATCGGCCCGCTCAAGGTCTGGCTGGACCGGGCGGCGCCGGCCTTCACCGGCCCGGACCGGCTGGTGCTCTTCAACCCGTACGCCTCCGGCATCGAGGCGATGAGCTACCCGTCCGGCCACGTGGCGAACGCGCTGGCCTGGTACGGCGTCATCGCGGTGCTGCTGAACGCGCTGCTGCGGTCGCTGGACCGGCCGGTGCTGTCGCGGCGGGCGTACCTGGCCCTGCGGGTGCTGCCGCCGGCGATCGTCTTCGTCACGACCACCTGGCTCGCCTTCCACTGGATCACCGACTCGGTGGCCGGGCTGCTGCTGGGCCTGATCCTGACCCGGCTGCTGGCCCGCGTCCCGTGGGACACGATCCCGCTGCCGGCCCTGCCCCGCGGCCTCGACCGCCCGGCCGGCCTGGACGCGCCCCGGATCACCCGGACGGGCGGCTGAGCAGCAGGTCCCCGTCCCGGGCGAGCACCTGACGACGCGGCCGGGTTACTTCAGAGCGGCCCTTGACTACCGGTTCCGGAGACGCGTTCACGCTCAGCTTGGGCCAGCCGCCCTCCAGCACCGGCCCGGCTGTGCGCAGTCAGCGACCGGTATCCCAGCGAGGAGTGGTCAGGAGCGCGGTCGCGTCGATCGGCGGCAGGCCGTCATCGAGACCGCGAAGCCGTTCGTAGAGGTTGCGCATGGCATCCCTCGCCGGGATGTGCTCGCTGTCTGCCGCACGCTCCAGCACCGTCAGCGTGCTGATCAAGCTGACCGACCCGCTCGCGCGGCCGGCGGAACGAAGCCGGTCCAGCCGGCGTATCTCGGTCGTGGCGATCCTTGCCCCCGGTCCGTCGTCGATGAGCACGACGACGGAACCTCCCGTCTCAGCCGCGACAACGGCATGCGCGATGACCATGACCTCGCCAAGATCCTTGGAGTGGCGGAGTCGCTCACACATCGGCTGCCGGGTGATGCGATGAACAACTGCGGCAAGCTCGGGTGTCTGGTCGTCGGAGAGCACTCGTATCCACTTCGGCGTCAGCTTCCGCCAGGCCGGCGCGGCGGCGCGGAAGCGGGGATCTTGCCGCGACTTGCGGATGACCTCGTTCGCTACGGCTTCCGGTGCGCTGAGCGGCCCAAGCACGCCGATGAGGAGGCGCTCTTTGTTGATCGAGAGAAAGTTCAAGCCGGGGCCGGCATCGATGATCGGCGGATGGCTCATCTCACCTCCGACTCCGCCGTCTCCAGGCGGTCCTCCGGTGACTGGAGATCCTCGTCGAGGGCTGTGAGGTCGACCTGGGCGTCCGGCAGTTGGGCGGCCTCGGCCCAGGCAATCGGGTGCTCTGCCGGCACGATGCCGGCTGCTCGCAGTTCCGCTTCGACCGCTTCCGGGGCAATGCCGCGCAAGGTTCCGATGGCCTGCGCGGACAGCACCCCTTCCCGATAGCCCCTGACCGACCGCGCCAACAACCGCTGCGGCGCCCTTCGCTGGTTCGCGTCGGCCTGCAGGGCGTGGTACTGATCGCTCCAGCCGAAGCGGACGGCCAGCTGGGGCGTGGACAGCGCCATCCACTCCTGTTTGGTGGTGGGGTTGATGTATCCGGCCTGGTGCATCGCGATCGCGGCGATGGCAGGGGACACGAGGAAACGCTGAACGACCGCGGAGAGCGTGGACTCGCTCGCCCGTCGTCTGTCGCCGAGTAACTCCAGCAGACCGTCGGCCGGCAGCAGCAGATGCCGGGCGAAGGCGTCCGCCCGGATCTCTGCCGGCGAACGGTCGCTCCAGTTGCCGGCGTCCGGGGCCCAGTCCCCGAACTGCACATGGCCGAGCTCGTGAGCGAGCGTGCTGCGTTGACGCATCGGTTTCCGGCTCCGTGCGACACCGATGAACACGGTGTCGCGCTTCGGATCACGCATGGTCAGGCCATGCTCGTCGGGCCCCACGTCGAGGACCGCCACATCGATGCCGGTGGTCTGTTCGATGAGCGCGACCAGATCACCCAGGGGCTGTCCGCCCAGCCGGTGATCCTGACGGAACCGTGCCGCGGCGATGCTTCCGTCGACCTCGGGGTTCATGATTGCGCCACCACCGTCAGATCGTGGCCGGGATGGCCTGCTCATCCAGATAGTCGTCGACTTCGAGGAAGTGCAGCAGCGCCTGCCGCATGGCCTCCATGCCGGAGTCGTTGGTGGCCCGGGCCGCGCACTGGACGCGGTCGGCCACGGTGCTGGTGCCGGTGAGCTGGGCAACGGTGTGTCCGGTGGCCCACGCGATCGCGACGATCTCCGGGAGCTTCGCCGTCCGGTCGCCGGAGATGATCCGCGACAGGGTCGGCTGCGATATCCGAGCCGCGTCGGCGAGGGAGCGTTGGCTGAGGCCGGCGGCCATCCGGGCGCGGTCGATGAGCGTGCCGACCTGCGTCGTGGTCACCACCATCACCTCCTTGAATCACTTTCCCGTGCAGTGATTCAGTCTACCAGGAGGTGGCGGGGCCGGCCGCCCTCCAGCACCGCGACCCGGCCGGTCAGGGCGTCGTCGCGGATGAAGCCGGACACCGCCGCCGCCGGCTCGGCCGGTGGGATCAGCGGGGGCAGCTCGGCGCGTAGTGCCGGGGTCATCGCGGCCAGCTCGGCCTTGGCGCGGTCCAGGCCGATCCAACTCGGCACCACGCAGTTCACCCGCACCGGTACTCGATCCCGGATCTCCATGCGCCGACGCTAGGCATCGGGTCCGGCAGAAGGCCGACGCTAGGCACTCGGTCCGGAAGAAAGCCCGATGCCGGGCACCGGGTCCGGCGAGAAGACGCGCTCGACGAGTGCGTGCCGGGGGTTGCGCGGGTCGGTCGTCTGGTGGAACGCCCGCATGCCGCTGCTCAGCACCACCCCGCCGGCGGGCACGCCGTTCACCCACCAGTGCGGCTGGGGCAGCGGCTGCCGGCAGGTCTCGCACCACCAGCGCCAGGTCGCCTGCCGGCGGGCCGGCCATTCCCGGTGCACCCGGATCCGTAGGTCGGGGACGCTTTCCGGGGCCCAGCGCATGGCGTCCTCGCTCAGCGCGACATCGCGGAGCACGTTGTCGATCAGGTCGAGCACTTCCCGCATGCCGCCATGCTCGCACCGGCCCTTCATGATCTGAAGGGCCTCACACCCAGGCGCCGGCCCGCATCACGCGCTTGACCGTCAGG
Source organism: Actinoplanes sp. NPDC049599 (assembly GCF_044465625.1). Lineage (NCBI taxonomy): Bacteria > Bacillati > Actinomycetota > Actinomycetes > Micromonosporales > Micromonosporaceae > Actinoplanes > Actinoplanes sp. NPDC049599. The sequence goes on along the minus strand of NZ_JBITLX010000008.1, from coordinate 32,517 downwards.
TCCGGGCTCAGCACCACCAGGTCGGCCCGCAGCCCGGCCTCCAGCGCACCCAGCTCGTGCGCCAGCCCCAGCGTGCGGGCCGGCGTGGTCGCCGCCATCGCCGCCACCGTCGGCAGGTCCAGGCCCGCGCCGACCGCCTGGCGGAACGCCGCGTCCATGGTCAGCGTGCTGCCCGCGATCGAGCCGTCCCGGGCCAGCCGGGCCACCCGGTCGGCGACCGTCACCTCCTGGCCGCCCAGCTCGTACCGGCCGTCCGGCATGCCCGCCGCGTCCATCGCGTCCGTGACCAGCGCCGTCCGGTCCGGGCCCGCGGTGTGTGCGGCGAAGCGCAGCATGCCGTCGTGCAGGTGGACGCCGTCGGCGACCAGTTCGCAGACGATCGTGGGGGAGTCCAGCAGGGCCACGATCGGGCCCGGCTCGCGGTGGTGGGCCGGGCGCATGCCGTTGCACAGGTGGGTGCCCACGGTCGCGCCCGCCGCGATCCCGGCCAGGGTCTGCTCGTACGTCGCATCGGTGTGCCCGAGCGCAGCGATCACCCCACGATCAGCGAGGAAGCGCACCGCGTCCAGGGCGCCGGGCAGCTCGGGTGCGATGGTGACCATCCGGACCCCGCCCAGCCCGACCAGTGTGGTCAGCTCCGCCTGCGACGGCTCCCGCAGGTGCGCCGGGTTCTGCGCCCCGCAGCGCGCGTGCGACAGGTACGGCCCCTCGAAATGCACCCCGGCGATCGTCCCGTCGGCCACCAGCGGCAGGTACGCGGCCGTCGCCGAACGCATCAGCTCGTACGGGGAGCTGACCAGGCTCGCCAGCATCGTCGTGGTCCCGTGGCGCAGATGGAACGCCGCCGCCGCCCGGGCCTGCGCGGCCACGCCCTGGGTGAACGTGTGCCCGCCCCCGCCGTGGCAGTGCAGGTCCACAAAACCCGGCACGATGATGTCCTCGCCCGCGCGGCCCTGCTCCGTGACGTCCAGAATCGTCGGCCCGTCCACCTCGACGTACCCGGGCACCACCGCGCCGGGCCGGACGACGCGGCCGCTGATCTTCTCCGTCAAGAGGGTGCCTCCAGGCTGTCGAGGGCCAGCAGCGCCGCGCCGAGGCAGCCCGCCGTGTCGCCGAGCGCCGCGCGGACGATCCGCGGCATCCGGTGGAACGTGATCCGGGCGTCGAGCGCGATCCGCAGCGGGGCCAGCAGCGCCTCCCCGGACTCGGCGAGCCCGCCGCCGAGCACCACGATCCCGGCGTCGTACAGCGCCTGGGCGGTGAGCAGGCCGTCCGCGAACGCCTCGACCGCCTCGGTCCAGACGGTTCTGGCCAGCTCCTCGCCGGCCGCCGCGCGGGCCACCACGTCGGAGGCGGTGACCCCGGTGACGCCGGACAGTTCCACGTACCGGCGGCCGACCGCCGAGGCCGAGGCCACCGATTCCAGGCAGCCGCGGGCGCCGCAGCCGCACGGCGGGCCGCCGGGCCGCACGATGACGTGGCCGACCTCGCCGGCCGCGCCGTGCGCCCCGGCCAGCGCCTTGCCGTCGATCACGTGGGCGGCCGCGATGCCGGTGCCGATCGCGATGAAGAGCACGTGCCGCTGGTCGCGGCCCGCGCCCAGGCGGGCCTCGGCCATGCCGCCGACCCGGACGTCGTGACCGAGCGCGGCGGGCACGCCCAGGCGCTCGGCGACCAGCGCCCGCAGCGGTACGTCGCGGAAGCCCACGTTGCTGGACCAGACGGCGGTGCCGGTCTCCTCGTCGACCACCCCGGGCACCGCCACCCCGGCCGCGACCGGGTTCAGCCCGTCGGCGCGGGCCCGGTCGGCCAGGCCGGCGGCGACGTCGAGGATGTTCGCGGTGACCGCCTCCGGCCCGCGGGCCGCCAGGGTCGGATGCCGCTCGGCGTGGTGGACCGTGCCGTCCGGCCGGACCAGGGCGCACTTCATGCCGGTGCCGCCGACGTCGAGCGCCACCACGACGTCGGTGCTCAAGGCGCGACCAGCGGCTCGGCGGGCAGGCCGGTCATCTGAGGACGACCGAGCGGGTGAGGTTACGCGGGTGGTCCGGGTCGAGCCCCTGGCTGGTGGCGAGCAGCACGGCGACCCGCTGGGCCACCACGAGGTCCGCCATCGGGTCGAGCGGGGCCCGGCCGCTGCACCAGCTGCCCAGCGCGGCGTAGCCGCCGTTGTAGCGGCTGTGCACGAAGGCGGCGCCGGTGGCCTCCACGTCGTCGGCCAGGCCGGGCGGGATCTCGCCGAACGCCCAGACCACCCGGCCGGGCCCGGCGATCGAGATGGGCCCGTGCCGGTAGTCCATCGCCGGGTACGCCTCGGCCCACCAGGACGCGGCCTCGCGGCACTTGAGGGCGGCCTCCTCGGCGAGCCCGACGGTCCAGCCGCGGCCCAGGAAGGTGATCTGCTGGGCCAGCGCGGGGTGCACCGGCAGCGGCAGCCGTACGGCCACCTCGGCGTCGGCGGCGATCGGCTCGATGTCCACGCCGAGGTGGGCACGGAGCAGGGCGAGCGCGCTGGTGGCGAAGCGGGTCTGCACGACCGACAGCTCGTCGGCGAAGTCGAGGACCACGGCGTCGCGGGCCAGCGCGGCGGCCGGCTCGGCACCGTCGGCGGTGACCACGGTGGTCGGCGTCCGGCCGTCCAGGGCGTCGAGCAGGTCGATGACCTCGGTGGTCGTGCCGGAGCGGGTGATCGCGACCACCCGGTCGTAGCTGCGGCCCAGCGGGTACTCGGAGGCCTGGAAGGCGTCGGTCTCGCCCAGCGCGGACTGTTCGCGCAGGGCCGCGTACGCCTTGGCCATGTGCCAGGAGGTGCCGCACCCGACGACCGCCACCCGCTCGCCGCGGCCGGGCAGGCCCGGCGAGTCGGCGAGCTTTGCGGCCTGCAGCCAGCAGTCGGGCTGGCTGGCGATCTCCACCTTGACGTGACTCATGGCAGTTTTCCCTACAATCGCCTGCGCAGATGCGCTCGGTTCACCGGTATTTCGAGCGTCATTCTGCGTGGAAGGTCTGCGCATCCGCAACCACCGGAGCGTGTTCGAGCAGGCACACTCTTTGCTTCGTGAGGTTTCGCGCACTAATGTGCACACTCTTATCACGAAACGTGCAGCAGGGAGCTCGGGTGGACCGGTACGCGCGGTGGAATGCCCTGCTCGAGTTACTGGCCGAGAGCGGGCGGGTCACCGTCGAGGACGCGGCCGGCCGGCTCGACGTCTCGCAGGCGACGATCCGCCGCGACTTCGACCAGCTCGCCCAGCAGCAGATGATCACCCGGACCCGGGGCGGCGCGGTCGCCAGCGGGGTCTCCTACGATCTGCCGCTGCGGTACAAGAGCGCCAAGCACTCGGCCGAGAAGCAGCGCATCGGCGAGGCGGCGGCCAACCTGGTGCTGCCGGGCACCGTGGTCGGGCTCAACGGCGGCACCACGATGACCGAGGTGGCCCGGGCCCTGGCGGTCCGCCCCGACCTCAACACCAGCGGCGACGGCGCCCAGCTCACCGTGGTGACCAACGCGCTGAACATCGCCAACGAGCTGCTGGTCCGCTCCCGGATGAAGATCGTGGTGGCCGGCGGCGTGGTCCGCCCGCAGTCCTTCGAGCTGGTCGGGCCGCTGGGCGGGGCGCTGCTCAAGGAGGTCACCCTGGACATCGTGCTGCTCGGGGTGGACGCGCTCGACGTCGAGCTGGGCGCCGCCGCACACCACGAGGGCGAGGCCGCGATGAACAGCCTGATGGTGGCCCGGGCCAAGCGGGTCGTGGTGATCGCCGACTCGTCCAAGCTGGGCGGGCACGCGTTCGCCCGGATCTGCCCGATCAGCAAGGTGGAGACGCTGGTGACCGACTCCGGCGCGCCCGAGGAGCTGCTGGCCGCCTTCCGCGACGCGGGCGTCCAGGTCGTCTGCGCCTGATCCCGCGCCGGACACCCGGGCGTCACATCCCGGTCGCCTGGGTGGGATCGGATGGGGCGTGCACCACGCCAACCACTACTACGGGCACACGCACGTGCTCGCCCGCTACTGCGGGCTGGACGCGGCCGACCCACCCCGGGTGCACGGCTACCTCCAGCACGGCTGGAACATCGGCGACGGCCTCGCCGCCGACCACGAGTTCGTGCCGGGCGTACCGGTGCTGCTCTGGTCCGAGCGGACCCGGCGCCGGGCCTGGTCGCTGGGCCGCCGGGAGACCTACGTCGTCGGCTCACCCTGGGCGTACCTGCTGCGCCGGCCGACCGATGATCCGGTACGGCGGGACGGCACGATCTGGTACCCGTTCCACGGCTGGGAGGGTCAGCACGTCCTTGGCGACCACGCCCGCCTGATCGCCGAGATCCGGGCCACCGAGCCCGGCCCGGTCACCGTCTGCCTGTACTGGCAGGAGTACCGCACGGCGAGCGTCCGCCGGCGCTACGAACGGGCCGGTTTCCGGGTCATCTGCCACGGCTACCGCGGCGGCCGCTGGACGGACCTGGACCCGTTGTTCCTCGACCGCCAGCTCGCGGAGCTGCGCGGACACCGGCGGGTGGCCTCGAACCGGCTCTGCAGCGCGGTCCTCTACGGCACCCTGGCCGGCTGCGAACCGGCGGTGTACGGCGATCCCATGCTGCTCCACCGGGAGAACCCGGCCTTCGGCGGCAACGAGCGGATCCGCCGGCAGTGGCCCGAGCTGCACGGCGCCAGCGTCGACCGGGATGCGGCGTACGCGGTCGCCGTCGCCGAGCTGGGCGCCGACCGGCTGCTGCCAGCCACCGAACTGCGCCGGATCCTCGGCTGGAAGGTTGCCTCATGAACCCGGTTCTGCTCGGCGACGAGATGCTGCGCTGGTCCGAGCCCGCCGTGGCGCGCGGTGCCGCGTTCGGTTCGCTGGTGGCGGCGGCCCCGGGTGGCCGTACCCTCGTCGCCGGACCGCACCACCCGGACCTGATCGCCCAGGTCCCCGCGGACGGCCTCACGCTGCTGGTCCGCGGCGTCGACGACGCCGAGGCGCTGGCCGGCCGCTTCCCGGCGGCGACGGTCTGCTGCGGCGGGCTGGCCAAGTTCACCGCCGACACGCCGTTCGACACGGTGATCGCGCTGGCCGGGCTGGAGCGGCTGATCTCGGCCGAGGGCGTCGAGCAGCCGTGGGGGCAGACGCTGGACCAGCTGCTGGCGCTGCTCCGGCCCGGCGGCACGCTGGTGCTCGCGGTGGAGAACCACTTCGGCCTGCACCGGCTGGTCCGGCTGCCGGGCGGTCCGCGCGACGACGAGTGGACCGCCGCGGCCGGGCACGACCCGACCCGGCCCCGCGGGCTGGACCAGCTGCGGGAGCGGCTCGGCGGCCCGGTCCGGGGCCTGGTCGGCTATCCGGACCCGCTGGCGCCGACGCTGCTGCTGGGCGCCGGCGTGCTGGCCGACGACCGGGTGGCCGGGGCGGTGGCGGCCCTGCTCACCCAGGCGTGCGCGGCGGCCGGGCCGGTGCTGCTGGACCCGCGGCCGGTGGCGGTCGGCGCGGCCCGGCACGGGGCCGCGGCAGCGCTGGCCCCGGCCTGGATCTGCACCTCGGGTCCGGTGCCTGAGCCGGCGCTGCCGGCCGGGCCGACCCTGCAGGACCTGCTGCTGCGGGCGGCCCTGGCGCGGGACCTGCCGGCGGTGCGCGAGCTGCTCGGCTCGTGGCTGGACGGCCCGGCGGCCGGCGTCCCGGCCGATCAGGTGGTGGTCGGCCCCGACGCGACGCTGACCGCGCTGCTGCCGGCCGAGCAGGCGGCCGCCGCGGCGGGGGACCCGGGCGAGGCGCTGCGGCGTCTTGCCGCGTTCCTGATCGACGGCGGGTATCCGCATCCCTGGCCGGCCCCGGCGGGCGCCGCCGACCTGGCCGGCACGCTGGCCGCGATGACCGGCCGTGAGCTGGAGGTCCCGGAACCGGCCGACGAACCGCCGCTCGGCTACCGGGAGTTGCTGCTGGCCCGGGAGCGGCTCACGACCGAGCTGGCCCAGGCCCGGGCCAGACACCACTGGTACGAGCGGATGCTCACCGACCGCGAGGCCGAGCTGACCCGGGTCCGGCGGATCAACCTGGTGCTCGGCGCGGCGGCGCCGGGGCGGGCCCTGCTCAGCGGCGCCAAGGCTGTGCGCCGGGCCGTCCGGCGGGTGCGCCGGCGCTGACCGCGTCGTAGAGGTCCTCCAGCAGGCGGGACTGGCGGTGCAGGTCGAAGTGCGCCTCGACGTGCGCGCGGGCCTGGCGGCCGAGCCGGTCGCGCAGGCTCGGGTTGCCCAGCAGCTTCTGGATGTGGTGGGCGGTCGCCGTGCTGTCGCCCTCGGCGCCCAGCAGCCCGGTCTCGCCGTGGAGCACCGCCTCCGGGATCCCGCTGTGCCGGGTGGAGACCGTGGGCAGGCCCTGGGCCGCGGCCTCCAGGATCGTGGTCGGCAACCCCTCGGAGTCGCCGTCCGCCGCCGTCCGGGCCGGCGCGGCCAGCAGGCGTGACTCGGCCAGATGCCGGGTGACCTGGTCCGGGGCCTGCGCGCCGAGGAACGTGGCGGCCAGGCCGTGCCCGGCCGCGCGGGCGCGCATCGCCGCCTCCAGCGGCCCGGTGCCGATGAACAGCGCCCGTGGGCCCGGCGCGGGCAGGGCGGCCAGGGCGTCGATCAGATCGTCGACGCCCTTCTTCTCGACGAACCGGCCGACGAAGATCACGTCCCACTTCTTCGGCCGGTCGAGCAGCGGCGTCATCGGCACGCCGGTGTGGTGGACGAGCACCTTGTCCGGGTCGGCGCCGAGGGCGACAGCCCGGTCCCGGATGTGTGCCGAGACGGCCAGGACGACCGTGGCCCGGTCGAACACCGTCCGCAGGTTGCGCCGGTAGCGGGCGCCCCGGGCCCCGGCGGTCTCCGGTTGCCGGGTCACGTCGTGGCCGTGCACCGTCACCACCAGCGGCACCCGGAGATCGGCGGCGGCCCGGCTGACCAGCCAGCCGTCCCCGCCGAAGTGCGCGTGCACCAGGTCCGGGCGCAGCCCGGCCAGCAGCCCGGTCAGCCGCGGCGAGGAGCCGGTCAGCCGCAACCGCAGGAACGCGCGCCGGCCCGCGGTGGTCTCCGGGAACGCGATGACGTCGGTCCGCTCGGCCAGCACCGACGGCACCCGGGTCGCGCCGAGATACGCCGGCTGCCAGCGGCTCAGCGCGGCGCCGTGGTTACGGACGAACGTCTCCGAGCCGGAGAGCATCGCGCTGCGCCAGATGACGACCCTAGGCATCGGCCCGGTCCCGGCCCAGCACCTTGTCCCGCAGCGCCCGGCGGACCTGCGGCGGGACGCCCCAGATCTGCAGGAAGGTGAGGTAGTCGATGGCGCCCGGCCGGCCGTGCGTCCGCGCCTCGCGGAGCAGCTCCCGGAACACCGAGGGGCTGCGGGTGGTGGCAGCCATCGAGCTGAGCACGCTCATCGTGAACGCCGCGTACGCCCGCGGGGTGAACAGCTCCCGGCTGCGCCGCAACCACTCCAGCTGCTGGCGCCACGGCATGTGCAGGCTGATCCGGTCACGGTCCTCGTCCTGATGCCAGACCACGAGCGGCTCCGGCGCCACGAGCAGCTCCACGTCCCCGTGCCGTACGGCCCGCAGCGTCCAGTCGAGCTCCTGCTGGCGGCGCAGCCCGACGGTGAACGGCACCCGGTGGAACAGCTCGGTCGGCGCCAGGATGGTCGAGGTCTGGATGAACCCGTCGCCGTAGAACAGCCCCCGCCGTACGGTCAGGTACTCACTGATCGGCTCGTCCGGCTCGGGCAGCCGGCGCGGCATCACCGACTCGGCCCGGGGGGTGCGGTTGATCAGGCGGCTGGCCACGATCGGTGTCGCCGCCCGGGCCGAGTGGGCCAGCTTGAGCTGCACCTCGAGCTTCTGCGGCAGCCACTCGTCATCGTCGTCGAGCATCGCGGTCCAGCGGCCGCGGGCGGCCCGGGCGCCCAGGTTGCGGGCGTTCGGCGCGCCGCCCTTGGCCGGCTGCACCAGCACCCGCAGGCGCGGGTCGGCGATCGCCGCGAGGGCGTGGCAGGTCTCGTCGTCGGGCCCGTCGACGACGACGATGACCTCGAGGTCCGGCATGGTCTGCGCGAGCACGCCGAGCACGGCGCGCCGGACCAGGCCGGGCCGGAAGCGGGTGGGGATGACGACGCTCACATCTGGCGCGGATGTCATCGGGCGGACGCTAGTGACGCCGCAAGGCATCCACGTGAATCACGGCCGTCATCGCGGCGACGGCTGCCGGACGGCCTACTTGCCGATCTCGCTGACCTCAACGAATGGTTTGTCCACATTCCACACGGCGTGGATGATGAAGCTGTGGTTGACCTCGTTGAAGTAGACCGCGAGGTTGTCCGGGCTGTTCTGCACGGTCGCCACCGAGTAGCCGTCGCTCGGCGTGGCCGTGACCACCTCGACCTTGTCCTCGGTCATCCGGATCACCGCCGACCCCCCGTCGACCCGGAACGACCGCACGTACGACTTGGTGCCGTCACCGTCCGTGGTCACCGTCCAGCCGTCCTCGGTGGTCGTGGTGCTCTCCGCCGGCGCGGTCGTCCGCGCCGGGGTGGGCGTGGCCGAGGACCGGGACGGCGTGCCGCCGGGCTTGGTGTCGCGGCTGCGTGACGGTGTCGCCGGGGCGCTCGGCTCCGGCTCCGGGTCGGCCGCGGCGACGCTCGCCGACGGCTGCGGCGTCGGCTCGGCCGCGCCGGCATCACGCAGCTGATCCACCGAGACCAGGGCGCTCCCGTCCGGCGTGGCGGTCCGCAGGACCGGCAGCATCGCCACCGAGGCCAGCGCCACGCTGGTCAGCGTGGCGGCGCACCAGCCGAGCACCGGAACCAGACGGGAAGATCGCACGAAGCCATGATCCCACTTGGGCCTAGGGTTGTCGCATGGCGCTGATCCTGCTGGTCGAGGACGACCGGAACATCACGGCCGCCCTGACCCGGGCCCTGTCCGACGCCGGTCACGTGGTGCGGCCGGTCGGCCAGGCCGGCGAGGCGCTGAAGATCCTCACCGAGGAGCGGCCGGACCTGGTGATCCTCGATCTCGGCCTGCCGGACATCGACGGCACCGACGCGCTGCGGATGATGCGGTCCGTCTCCGACGTGCCGGTCATCGTGGCCACCGCCCGGCGCGCCGAGGCCGACATCATCACGCTGCTCAGCGCGGGCGCCGACGACTACGTGACCAAGCCGTTCTCCGGCGGGCACATCCTGGCGCGGATCGAGGCGGTGCTCCGGCGGGCCCGGGTCGCGGCCGACACCAGCCCGAACACCATCACCGTGGGTGAGCTGGTGATCAGCCCGCGGCAGCGCAAGGCGTCGCTGCACGGCAAGCCGCTGCAGCTCACCCGGCGCGAGTTCGACGTGCTCACCTACCTGGCCGAACGGGTCGGCCAGGTGATCAGCCGGCGCGAGCTGCTGACCGAGGTGTGGAACCAGTCGCGGATCGGTGAGGAGCAGACCATCGACGTGCACATCTCCTGGCTGCGCCGCAAGCTCGGCGAGACCGCCGCCGCGCCGCGGTTCCTGCACACCGTGCGCGGGGTCGGCGTGATGATGGTCGACCCGTCATGAGATGGGAGCTGAACCGGCTCGCGCTGGCCATCACCTCGATGGTGGCCCTGGCGTTCCTGGTGCCGCTGACGTTCGCGACCCGGCAGATCGCCCACGACCGGGCCATCGGCGACGCCCGCCAGCAGGCCGCGGCGATGGTTGCCGCGCTCGCCGTCGACGCCGATCCCAAGCTGCTGACCAGCGCCGTCGCCAGCACCGTGGCGGGCAGCGCAGGCCGGCTGGCGGTGCACCTGCCCGGCATCGCGCCGGTCGGCGCCACCCACGTCACCAGCACGGATGTCGCGTCGGCCACCGCGTACCGCCGCCCGGTGACCGCCACCGCCGCCGGTGGTGTCGCCTACCTGCAGCCCAGCGTGCTCAGCGACGGCCGGGCCGTGGTGATCGAGGTCTACGTCCCGGAGGCGGAGATGCGCCGCGGGGTGTGGGCGGCCTGGTTCGCCCTCGGCGGGCTGGCCATCGTGCTGGTGGCGGGCTCGGTGCTGGTCGCCGACCGGCTCGGCAGCCGGCTGGTCCGCGCCACCCAGGACCTCGCCGGTTCCAGCCGGCGGCTGGGCGCGGGCGAGCTCACCGCCCGGGTGACCCCGTCCGGGCCGCCCGAGCTGCGCGACGCCGCGATGGCCTTCAACACCATGGCCGGTGACCTGCGCCGGCTGCTGGACGCCGAACGGGAACTCGCCGCCGACCTGTCGCACCGGCTGCGCACCCCGCTCACCGCGCTGCGGCTGGACGCCGAGACCATGCCTCCGGGGCTGATCGCGGACCGGATGCGGCAGGCCTGCGACATGCTCGACGAGGAACTCGAGGCGATCATCGCGGGGGCGCGGCTCGGCGTCGAGGCCCGCGGCGCCCAGCGCTCGGACCTGGTCGAGGTGCTGGCCGAGCGGCTGGCCTTCTGGTCGGCGCTGGCCGAGGACCAGGCGCGGCCCTGGAAGGTGGTCGGCGGTGATCACCCCGTACCGGTGCCGCTGCCGCGCAGCGAGCTGATCCTGGCCGTGGACGCCCTGCTCGGCAACGTCTTCGCGCACACGCCCGAGGGCGTGGCCTTCCGGGTCACCGTCTCCGAGGCCGGCCTGCTGGTCGACGACGCCGGTCCGGGGATCAGCAACCCGGGCGCCGCCGTGCAGCGTGGGGTCAGCGGGGCCGGCTCGTCGGGGCTGGGCCTGGACATCGTGCGCCGGGTCGCCGAGGCGGCCGGTGGGCGGCTGGTGATCGACCGGGGGCCGCTGGGCGGGGCGCGGATCGCGATGCTGCTGCCCGTACCGGATGGTGACCGGGCCGTGGTGGCCCCGCGCCCGGCCGGCCGGCGCCGCCGGGGCACGGCTTCATGATTGTTTCCGGTGCCGTTAAGGCTGCCTTATGGAACGCCTCGTTACGTTTCCCGCCGTCAGAACCGGACGACACGTTGGGAGACCCAAGACGATGCGCAGGTCCATCGCTTATCCGCTGGTGGCACTCGGAGCACTCGGCTCGACGCTCGTCGTCGCCTCACCCGCACTGGCGCACGGTTACGTCTCCGCACCGCCCAGCCGGCAGGCCCTGTGCGCGTCCCGCGCGGTCCCCGACTGCGGCCCGATCCAGTTCGAGCCGCAGAGCGTCGAGGCGCCCAAGGGCCAGAAGTCGTGCAACGGCGGGGTGGCCGGCTTCTCGGTGCTGGCCGACGAGAGCCGCAACTGGCCCGCCAAGGCGGTCGCCAGCAAGGTCGCCTTCACCTGGGTGATGACGGCCCGGCACCGCACCAGCAACTGGGAATACTTCATCGGCGACAAGAAGGTCGCGACGGTCGACGGCGGCAACGCCCAGCCCGACGCGGTGGTCACGCACAACGTGGACCTGAGCGCGTTCCCGGGCAGGCAGAAGGTGCTCGCGGTCTGGAACATCGGCGACACCCCGATGGCGTTCTACAGCTGCATCGACCTGAACGTGGGCGGCAGCGGCGGCTCCGGCGGCACGACCCCGACGACCGCGCCGACGACGACCGCGCCGACGAAGGCACCGACCACCCCGCCGACTTCAAAGCCGACCACGACGGCCCCTGTCTCTTCCGGCGGCGGCGCCTGGGCGGCCGGGGTCACCTACAAGACCGGTGACAAGGTGACCTACGAGGGCAAGACGTACGAGTGCCGCCAGGGCCACTCGTCGATCCGCAGCTGGGAGCCGTCCATCTACACCCTTGCCCTCTGGCTGCCGCTGTGAAGCTCCGCTACGCGACAGTCCTGATCTCGGCGGCGCTGCTGCTGGGCGCCTGCGGCACCGCCCCGGCCACGCCGGCCAACCAGGTCACCGAGGCCAAGGCGGCGGTGCAGGCCGAAGGCGCCCACAACGAGACCGACGTGATGTACCTGCAGATGATGGTGGCGCACCACGAGCAGGGCCTGGAAATGGTCCGGCTGGCGGAGAAGAACGCCAAGCGCGCCGAGCTCCGCACCCTGGCCCAGGCCGTCGACGCCACCCAGTCGGACGAGGTCACGATGATGACCGGCTGGCTGAAGCAGTGGAACGCGCCGACCACTGTGGACCACGCCCCGAACGCCCACGCCGACCACGGCGGCCTCCCGGCAACCGGCCCGGAGGAGATCGCGGCGCTGAAGAAGGCGAAGGGTGCGGAGTTCGAGCGGACGTTCCTGAACCTGTTCGTCGCCCACCAGCACAATGCGGTGGAGATGGCGCACCTGGAGACCAAGCAGGGCAGCAACGCCGAGGCGAAGGCCTTCGCGGAGCGGGTCCGGGCGTCGCGGGCCGACCAGATCCAGCAGATGCTCCAGCTGCTGAACAGCTGACCCGAACGGCCACAGACCAGCGGCGGTCCACCTGGCGGGGTGGGCCGCCGCTCAGCCTTTGTCGGGGTGCCTGGTGCGTGCGGGTCAAGGATCGTTCTCCAGAATCAGCTTCCAAGATCTGCCGGCGGGGGCGTGGGTAACGCGGCGGCGGCGTGGCGGTGTGGCGGTGTGGGTGACGCGGCGGTGTGGCGGCGTGGGTGACGCGGCGGCGTGGGTGACGTGGCCGGCTCCGAGTGGCAGAGTGCGCGAGTGACAGATCTTGGAGCATTTCGGTTCTGTCGACTTTCGCCATTCAGTGCCGTCGCAGCCTCAGCGGCAGCCTTCCCCCGGATCTTGGTGAGCTAAAACGTTCCAGCCGAACCACACCGCTACAAGGTCCACCACTCGCGTCCCTTTCCTCCTGAGATGAACCCCTCAACCTCTACTACTGCCAATCCCGCATACCGGATGAACCCGGCAACGTGGCTGGATCACCGGGGACCGTGATCCAGAAATGGCGAAAGTCGAGCGGTTCTGCTGGATCGGGTTAGCTCTCCAAGATCCGCTGGTGGGCGGCGATGTCGGGGCTGCGGGCGGCTTGACCTTTGTCGGCGTCCTGTGGCAGGGCGGGACGGGGCGGCTGCGGGCGGCTCGACCTTTGCCGGCGTCCTGCGGCAGAGCGGGACGGGGCGGCTGCGGGCGGAAGGTGCGCGGCCGGCGGATCTTGGAGCGCCGTGGTCGCTTCAGCGTTCCAAGGTCTGCTGACCGCGGCGCGGTGTCGTGGATCTTGTGGAGTGGGGGTCGGGCTGACTCGATCCAGCGCTCCAAGATCCGCCCCTGGGGAGGTGGCCCGACCACGGCGTTCAGCCCTGAGTGGCAGAGCGCGCCGGCGGCAGATCTTGAAGCGACGCAATCCCTGCTGGACAACTGTCAAAGACCGGCGCTGAGCCCGAAATGACCGCTGGAGACAGCCCTCGACACCACACCGCGAACCGCTACGAAGTGATGTCCTTGCGGGTGAAGCGGTAGAACGCCAGCCCCCAGAAGACCGTCGCGTAGCAGATCGCCGAGATCGCGCCCTTCACCATGTCGTCCGTCTGCATCGGGGTGGACAGCAGCCCCAGCCAGGCGTCGCTGAAGTGGGTCGGCAGGAAGTCGCGGATCGAGCCCAGCGCGGTGATCTGGTCCAGGATGCCGGACAGGATCCAGAGCAGCACCGCGCCGCCGACCGCGCCCAGGGCCGCGTCCGTCAGCACCGACAGCAGGAACGCCAGGCCGGCCACCACCAGCAGGATCACCGCCAGGTACGCGACGATGCCCACCAGGCGCAGCACGCCCTCGCCGGCCGGGATCTCCGCCGCCACCGTGCTGCCGAGCGGGTGCCAGCCGTATCGCAGGGTGCCGATCAGCAGGGCCGTGCCGACCAGGGTGACCAGGGCCAGCAGCGAGTAGCCCAGCGCCACGGCCAGCTTCACGCCGAGCAGCCGGGCCCGGGGCACCGGGATCGCCAGCAGGTAGCGCAGGCTGCCCCAGCTCGCCTCGCTCGCCACCGTGTCGCCGCAGAACAGCGCGACCACCACGATCAGCAGGAAGCCCGACGACACCAGCAGGCTGAACAGGGCGAAGTTCAGCCCGCCCGAGGTGGCCAGGTCGACCAGGCTGGAGAACGCCCCGCCGCCGTTGTCGTCGTCGCCGCCGTCCCCGCCGAACTCGAAGGCCAGCAGGATGATCAGCGGCAGCACCGCCATGAAGCCCAGGGCCAGCTGGGTCCGGCGGCGGGAGGCCTGCCGGCGTACCTCGGCCAGCAGCGGCATGGTGGCCGTTGCCCGGTAGCCCGTCGCAGCGGCGCTCATCGGTCTCCACTTCCTCGCGAGTTGTCGCCCACCAGGGCCAGGAACGCGTCCTCCAGGCGGCGCCGGGGCACCACCCGGTCCACCCCGACACCCGCGCGCACCAGCGAGGCGACCACCTCGGCGCGGGGCGTGCCGTTCATGTCCACGATCAGCCCCGACGTGCCGTCCGGGGTGACCGAGCGGACGTCCAGGCCGGCCAGCACCAGCTCGGCGGCGGCCACGTCGGAGACCTCCAGCTGCACCGACGGGGACTCGCCGACGATGTCGTCGACCGGTCCCGCCGCGACGATCCGGCCCTTGTTGACCACCACCGCGTGGGTACACGTCTGCTCGACCTCGGCCAGCAGGTGGCTGGAGACCAGCACCGCCCGGCCGTCGGTGGCGTAGCGCTTGAGCACCCGGCGCATCTCGGCGATCTGCGGCGGGTCCAGGCCGTCCGTCGGCTCGTCGAGCACCAGCAGCTCGGGCAGGCCGAGCATGGCCTGGGCGATGGCCAGCCGCTGGCGCATGCCGTGGCTGTAGTTCTTGGTGCGGCGGTGCACCGAGTCGCCGAGCCCGGCGATCTCCAGCGCCTCGTCGAACCGGGCGTCCGCCGCCGGCCGGCCGGTCGCCTGCCAGTACGCGTGCAGGTTCTGCAACCCGGTCAGGTGCGGCAGGAAGCCCGGCCCTTCGACCAGCGCGCCGACCCGGGACAGCACCGGCGAGCCGGGTTCGAGCCGGTGCCCGAACACCAGCGCGTCGCCCTCGGTCGGCATGGTCAGGCCCATCAGCACCCGCAGCGTGGTGGTCTTGCCCGCGCCGTTGGGGCCGAGCAGGCCGACCACCTGGCCGCGTTCGACCGTGAAGTCGACCCGTTCCACCGCGACGAAGCCGTCTCCGTACGCCTTCCGCAGCCCGCGCACGATCAGCGGCGTCTCGGCGTACTCGTCGATCGTCGGGGCCTCCTGACGGCGCAGCCGGCGGCGGCGCACGGTCAGCACCACCGCGACGCCGACCGCGATGACCGCGAGCACGGCCAGCAGCACGTACCGCCAGACCACCTGGGGGTTGGCGATCGGCGTGCCCACCACCGTCGGCAGGCTGACCGCCGGCTCGACCGCCACGGTGTAGGTGACCGGGTCCGGCGGGGTCAGGAAGGCCTGGTCGGAGGTGGCCACGGTGATCCGGACGGTGTGCCCGGCGTCGATCCGGCGGACGATGCCGGGCAGGGTCACGGTGACCGGCTGGGCGGCCGCGACGTCGGTGGGCAGCCCGGTGAGCCGCAGCGGGGCGAGCAGGCCGCCGCTGAGCGTGGCGGTGCCGTTCGGGTCGACGTCGTAGAGCTTGACGAACAGCGTCGCCGTGCCGGTCGGTGAGGCCGCGCGGAGCCGTACGGTGGGCGCGCCGACCACCTCGATCGCGTCGGTGACCGGCGCCGAGTCGAACTCGGCGTGCTGGCCGGCCAGGTCGCCGGCCACGCCGCCGAGCAGCGAGCTGAGCTGCCCGCCCACGCCGGGCAGCGAGGAGAGCCCGCCCGGGTTGCCGTTCGGCGGGTTGGCGATCTGCTGGGCGGCGCCGCCGACGGTGACCTCGGCGCGGCCGGTCCCGGTCAGGCCGGGGTACGTCGGGTCGGAGTAGCCGTTGGTGACCAGCCCGCGGTCCAGCGCGCTGAAGCCGGCCACCCGCGAGTAGGTGAAGCTGGTCTCCGGGGCGGCGCCGTCCTTCTTCACGTAGTGGTCGAGCCACTGCGCGGTGAGGAACTTGGTGCGGTCCTGGTCGGTCTGCGGGCCGGCGCCGCCGTCGTGGCCGCCGGTGAACCAGGCGACCCGGACCGGCGTGCCGGTCGCCGCGATGCCCTTGGCGTTGGCGTCCGCCTCCGAGAGCGGGAACAGCGTGTCCACCGCGCCCTGGATGAGCAGCGTCGGCGCCTTGATCTTGCTGAGCACCGGCGCCGGGCTGGAGCGCTGGAGCAGCGCGGTGGTGGCGGCGTCCGGCGTGCCGGTGGTCGCCATCTTCAGGTACGCGGCGCAGACATCGGCGGCGAAGCGGCCGCACGCCGGGTTCCGCGGCGCCGGAGCCTGCTCACCGCCGCCGCCGAGCAGGGGGCCGGAGCCGTTGCCGAAGAACAGGCCGGCCCAGCTTTTCTTGAATACGCCCGGTGCGCTCACCCCGGACGCCGACTGCGGGAAGAACGCCTTGCCGAGGTCGTTCCAGGTGATCAGCGGGACGATCGCGTCGACCCGCGGGTCCTGGGCGGCGAGCAGCAGCGCCAGGGCGCCGCCGTACGAGCCGCCGACCACGCCGACCCGGGGGTCGCCGGCCGCGTCGGTCTGCACCCGGGGCTGGCCGGCCAGCCAGTCCAGCAGCCGCTGGGCGTCCTTGACCTCGTAGTCCGGCGAGTTCAGGTGGATCTCGCCGGCGCTGGCGCCGAAGCCGCGGGCGGTCCAGGTCAGCACCGCGTACCCGCGGTCGGCCAGGGACTCCGCGTCGTCGCGGACCGAGTTCTTGGTGCCGCCGAAGCCGTGCCCGAGCAGCACCGCGGGTGCCTTGCCGTCGCCGGACGGCAGGTAGAGCCGGGTGTCCAGGTCGACCGGCTCGGTGCCGGACGGGCCGGAGAGCACGGTCAGCCGCTGGTCCACCGCGGTCCAGGAGTGGCGCTCGGGCAGCGCGGCCCAGACGATCAGGGCGGCGAGCAGGACGACGACCGCCGAACCGGCCACCACCCGCCGCCGCGTCATCCGGGGCAGGGCACGGCGGAGCCGGGTCGTGAGGGCAGACATGCGCCCACGCTAGCCGTGGGCCGCTGAGCGGGAGCTGTGAACGCCGTTCAGGGTGTGGTGGCGGGCTTGCCGGCCGGCCCCTGGGCCGCCCCGTCGCCCTTCTTGGGCGGTTTGGCGGTCGACGTGCCCTCGGTGGGCGGCGTACCCGGATCCGCGGAGGCGCCCGGGTCACCCAGCCCGCCGCCGACCGACGGCACGGCGGAGACGCTCGGCGCCGGCGCGGCCGGGGCCGGGTCGTCCGGGTCGTCCCCGCAGCCCGTGACGCTGAACACGGTCAGCATGGCGACGGCCAAAGTGGCGTGACGGAGCCTCATAACGGTGGTGCCTCCCCGAGCGGCGAACGACGGCTAGCGTGTCAACCTAGTCCCCTCGTCAAAACGGAGGCCTCCCCGGTGCCAGACGACCTCACGCTGACCGTGACCCAGCGGACAGCGGCCCTCGATGCGCGCCGTGGCATCGTCCGCCTGCATCCCGAGGTGATGGCCGCGCTGGCCATCAATCCGGGCGATCCGCTGCGGCTGGCCGGCCGGCGCACCACCGCCGGCCTCGCCGCGCGGGCCGAGCCCACGGCGAGCCGGGCGCTGCTCTACGCCGACGATCTGATGATCGGCAACCTGGGGCTGCGGGACGGCGGCCAGGTCACCGTGACGCCCGTGCCGGTTGTCGCGGCCCGGCGGGTGGTGCTGTCCGGCCCGGCCGAGATCGTCGCGGTGGTCTCGCCGGAGATGCTGCGCCTGGCGCTGCTCGGCAAGGTGGTCACCGCCGGCGACAACGTCTCCCTGCTGCCGCAGGACGTGCTGCTGGACGCGGGCAACCGGTCGCTGGTCGAGGCGGCGCGGCGCAGCCTGGCCAACCGGGTCGGCTACGCCTGGACCAGCACGCTGCTCACGGTCGTCGCGGTCGAGGACGCTGACGCCGCGCTGGTCACGATGGACACGGTGGTGGGCTGGCAGGATGGGCAGTCTTCAGGCTGGTCAGGGGCGGTGGCGGGGCGGTCGGATGGGCAATTCTCGACCGTACGGGACCAGCCGGCCCCGACCGCCGCGGCGGCGCAGCGGCCCGCCTCCACCGACCCGGAGATGCCCCCGCCCAGCCTCGACGACCTGCCCGGGCTCAAGGCCCAGGCACAGGAGCTGACCGAGCTGCTCGACCTGGGCTTCCACCACGGCGAGGTGCTGGGCCGGCTGGGCACCACGGTCTCGCTCGGCGTGCTGGTCACCGGCCCGGCCGGCTCGGGCAAGTCGGCGCTGGTCCGGGCCGTCGCGGCGAACGTCGGCGCGACCGTGCTGGCGGTCTGGGGTCCGGAGCTGGCGGCGCTGACCAACGACGCCGCCGCGACCCGGCTGCGCGGGCTGGCCCGGGACGTCCGGGCGGGCGGCCCGGCCGTGCTGCTGATCGCCGACGTGGAGGCGCTCGCGCCCCGCGACGAGCCCGGCCCGCTGGCGACCGTGTTCCGGCAGGTGCTGGCCGAGCTGCTGCGGGCCGGGGGCGCGGTGGTGTGCACCACGAGCCGGCCCGAGGCGGTCGACCCGGGGCTGCGCGCGCCGGATCTGCTCGCGGTGCAGCTGGCCGTGCCGTTGCCGGACGCGGCGATGCGGCGGGAGCAGCTGCGGGTGCTGACCCGGGGGATGCCGCTGGCCGAGGACGTGCGGTTGGACGACGTCGCCGGGCGTACCCCCGGGTTTGTCGCCGCCGATCTCGGCGCGCTGGCCCGCGAGGCCGGGGTACGCGCCGCGCTGCGCCAGAAGGAAGTCGAGTCGCCGACCGTGACCATGGCCGACTTCGAGGCCGCGCTGGACGTGATCCGGCCGACCTCGATGGCCGAGTCGACCCTCGAGGTCGCACACGTGACGCTGGACGACGTCGGCGACATGGTCGAGGTGAAGCAGACCCTGACCGAGTCGGTGCTGTGGCCACTGACCTATCCGGACACGTTCGCCCGGCTCGGCGTGCAGCCGCCGCGCGGGGTGCTGCTCTACGGCCCGCCCGGTTGCGGCAAGACGTACCTGGTCAAGGCCATCGCCGGCACCGGCAAGGCCAACGTGCTCTCGGTCAAGGGCGCCGAGCTGCTGAACAAGTGGGTGGGCGAGAGCGAGCGGGCGGTCCGCGAGCTGTTCCGGCGGGCCCGGGAGGCGGCGCCGACCCTGGTCTTCCTGGACGAGGTGGACGCGCTGGCGCCGACCCGCGGGCAGTCCACCGACGGCGGCACCACCGACCGGGTGGTCGCGGCCCTGCTGACCGAGCTGGACGGGGTGGAGTCGCTGCGTAACGTGGTGGTGATCGGCGCGACGAACCGGCCGGACCTGATCGACCCGGCGCTGCTGCGGCCCGGCCGGCTGGAACGGCTGGTCTTCGTGCCGCCGCCGGACGCCGAGGCGCGGGCGGCGATCCTGCGAGCGTCGGCCAAGTCGGTGCCGCTGGACGGCGCGGTCGACCTGGACGAGCTGGGCGCCGAGCTGGCGGGTTTCTCCGCCGCCGACTGTGCCGCGCTGATCCGGGAGGCGGCGCTGTCGGCGATGCGCGAGTCGCTGGACGCCTCCACGGTGACCGCCGAGCACATGGCCACCGCGCGCAAGCGGATCCGGCCGTCGCTCGATCCGGTGCAGGTGGCGTGGCTGGAGGCCTACGCCAGCACGCACGCCCCGGGTTAGCGCCGGCGGGTGCGGGCCCGGGTCGAGCGCAACCGGCGCAGCCGGCCGATCAGCACCGGGTCGTGCGCCAGCGCCGCCGGGTTGTCCAGCAGACCGTTGAGCAGCTGGTAGTAGCGGGTCGAGGACAGGCCGAAGGCGTCGCGGATGGCCTGCTCCTTGGCGCCCGCGTGCTTCCACCACTTGCTCTCGAACGCGAGGATCTGCTGCTCACGCTCGGAGAGCTCGGCGGGTTCGGCCGCTTCGGCCTCGCGGGGTGCCGGGACGTGTTGCTGGTCGGGAGAGGTGTCGGGCTGCATGGCGCTCCTGGGCGGTGGGAGAGCACGCACAGATGTACGAAGGGGACCGTCAGCATAGTGGCAGCTGACGATCCCCGCCGTACGTCCGTGCCTGGTGCAGCCGAAACTACCTCAAGTGATGTCTCGACTACGGATAGTCCACATGGCTGCCCCCACAACGAGGACAACAACCGCGGCGAACAGCCCTCCGGCCATCGGCCAGGTGATGGTCAGCGTGGCCGGCTCACACCCCGAGGTGCTGGAGAAGTCGCACGAGTTCCAGTCGGTGGCCACGGACGACTTGCCCATCCAGGCCTCCACCCAGACCGGCACCAGGTACGCCTCCACGTAGGGCACCTTCGCCATCGAGAGCACGGTGCCCAGGCCGAACTGGAAGACGATGATCGCCCCGATCGCCGCGCCCAGCGCCGTCGCGGTGTGCCGGCCCAGCGACGCCAGGCCGAAGCCGAGCGCGCCCGCCACCAGCACCAGCACCAGCCCGCGCAGCTCCATGAGCAGCATGGACTGCCAGGCGCCGGAGGTCATCCCGGCAAGCGTGCCGCGCAGGTGGGCGGTCAGCGCGAACACCCCGGTCCAGACCGCGGAGACCAGCACGGTGAACGCCGTCAGGCTCACCAGCAGGGCGCCGAGCTTGGTGCCCAGCACCTTCAGCCGCTGCGGGCGCCACAGCAGCAGGTTCATCATGCCGCCGCTGCTCCACTCGGCGCCCACATAGGTCGCGCCGATCACGAACGCCATCACCGCCAGCAGGGCCGCGAGTGCGATCACCAGATAGCCGAACTGCTCCCGGAAGGTGAACGTCGGCGGCATGTACCACGACGCCTGGAAGTCCTCCCGGGTCGGCTGATAGAGATCGTCGCAGCTGGGCGGGAAGTTCTGCGCCGCCGCGGTGCCCTGGGCCGCCTGGCAGTCCGCCTTCTCCTTCGCCGTCTGCCGCACGGCGAGCTCGTACTCCTGGGCGGCCTCGGCCTGGGCGGCGGCCAGCCGTTCCGGGGAGGCCTTGTGGTTGCTCAGGAACATGCCGGCCACGATGGCGGCCAGCACCAGCAGGGTGCCGAGCGCGAAGAACCGGGTGAACCGGCGCTTGGTGAGCCGCCGCGTCTCCGCCGTGTAGAGGCTCACTGTCCCCATCCTCCGGGGGCCGGCGCGGCCCCGGCCGTCGCGGACTCGTCCACCTGCCGGTGCGCGCCGTCCACCGGCGTGGTGCCGGTGAGCTCGAGGAAGACGCTCTCCAGATCGACCGTGACCGGCGCCAGCTCGGTGACGTAGACGCCGCGGGCGGCCAGCGCCCGGGTGATCGCGCCGGGCTGCGCGATGCCGCTGACCATGAGGTGGTCCGGCTCGACGACGACCCGGGCGCCGAGGTCGCGCAGCGTGGCCGCCGCGCTGGTCAGGTCGGTGACCGCTTCGATCCGGACCCGGACCGCGGAGCTCGCGTGCTGGGCCAGCACGTCGGCGACGCCACCCGCGGCCACCCGGCGGCCGGCCGAGATGATCGTGACGGAGTCGCAGATGAGCTGGATCTCGCCGAGGATGTGGCTGGACAGCACCACGGTCATCCCCGACTCGGCCAGGTTGCGCATCAGCGTGCGCATCTCCCGGATGCCGCCCGGGTCCAGGCCGTTCGCCGGCTCGTCCAGGATCAGCAGCCGCGGGTTCTTGAGCAGGGCGGAGGCGACCGCAAGCCGCTGCTTCATGCCCAGCGAGTAGGTCTTGACCCGGTCACCGGCCCGGTCGCGCAGGCCGACGAGTTCCAGCACCTCGTGCACCCGGGCCGGGTCCACGCCGCCCGCGTCGGCCAGCAGCGCGAGGGTGTCCCGGGCGGTGAAGTTGCCGAAGAACTGCGGGCTCTCCACGATGGCGCCGACCGAGCCGGCCACCTCGGGCAGGTGCGCCGGCACCTCGCGGCCGAGCAGCGCCATCCGGCCGCCGTTGGGCCGGATCAGCCCGAGCAGCGTACGCAGCGTGGTGGTCTTGCCGGATCCGTTGGGTCCGAGGAAGCCGTGCACCTGACCGGCCTCGACGACCATGTCGAAGCCGTCGAGGGCCCGCCGGACCCCCTTGCGGCTGCGGTAGGTCTTCTGCAGCCCCTGTATCTCCAGGACGGCACTCACGCCGAACCTCCCGAGCCTGGTGGGAATGACCTGGGTCACCCTATGCACAGGTCGCCACTCGCCCGGGGTCACCGGGCCGTGACTCCGCCCGGGAGCTCGGGGGCGGGGTGACGGCTGCTCGGCGGGGGTGTGTGCTGGAGAAGCCGCGCGAGAGCTGAAGCTCACACCTCGGGAAGCTTGGCGGCGCTTTTGACCCTGACCCCGTAAGGTGTTGGAAACATAACTGAATACCTCATCCAGAGGGGCTGAGGGAACGGCCCGATGACGCCCCGGCAACCACCGCACCGGCTTCGATGACGAGGCTCAGCGCGCGGCAGGTGCTAATTCCGTCCCCACGTGCGTCCTGCGACGCCCGGGGAAAGATGAGAAGGAGCCTCATTGTGACGTCCACCGTCGACGCCCCCCGTCAGTCCACCAGCCCCGCCCGGGCCCTTGTCTGCCGTGGTTGTGGCGCCGAGTTCCCGCTGGCCGCGCAGCATGCCTGTTATGAGTGTTTTGGCCCCCTTGAGGTCGCCTATGACGCCGCCGCGCTTGCTGCCGTCACCCGGGAGCAGATCGAGGCCGGGCCGCAGAACATCTGGCGGTACGCGGCGTTGCTGCCCACCGGGCAGGATCCGGCCACCCGGGTCACCCTCGACCCCGGCCTGACCCCGCTGGTCAGCGCCGCCGCCCTGGCCACCGAGGTCGGGCTGCGGGCGCCGCTGTGGGTCAAGGACGACTCCGCCAACCCCACGCACTCGTTCAAGGACCGGGTCGTCTCCGTCGCGCTCACCGCCGCCCGGGAGCTGGGCTTCACGCGGTTCGCCTGCGCCTCGACCGGCAACCTGGCCAACTCGGTTGCCGCGCATGCCGCCCGGGCCGGGGTGCCGTCGATCGTGTTCATCCCGGGCGACCTCGAGCAGGGCAAGGTCATCACCACCGCGGTGTACGGCGGTGAGCTGGTCGCCATCGACGGCTCCTACGACGACGTGAACCGGCTCTGTGGCGAGCTGGTCGAGACCGACGAGTTCGAGGACACCGCGTTTGTCAACGTGAACGTGCGGCCGTTCTACGCCGAGGGTTCGAAGACTCTGGGTTACGAGGTGGCCGAGCAGCTCGGCTGGCGCATCCCGGCTCAGGTGGTCGTGCCGATGGCCAGCGGCGAGCTGCTCACCAAGATTGACAAGGCGTTCACCGAGCTGGTGGAGATCGGCCTGGTCGAGGCGCCCGAGGGCGGCTGGACCGTGTTCGGCGCGCAGTCCGCCGGGTGCAACCCCATCGCCACCGCGCTGCACAACGGCACCGACCAGATCATTCCGGTCAAGCCGACCGGCATCGCCAAGTCGCTGAACATCGGTGACCCGGCCGCCGGGTCGTACGCCATCGAGGCCGTGACCCGCACCGGAGGCTGGATGGACTACGCCGACGACGACGAGATCCGCGACGCCATCCAGTTGCTCGCCCGCACCACCGGGGTCTTCGCCGAGACCGCCGGCGGCGTCACCGTGGCCGTGCTCAAGAAGCTCGTGGCGAGCGGCAAGCTCGACCCGGACAAGGAGACGGTGGTCTTCAACACCGGTGAGGGGCTCAAGACCCTCGACGCCGTCGCCGGGCAGGTCGGGCCCACCCACCGGATCAAGCCGTCGCTGCGCGGGGCCCGCGACGCCGGCCTTCTCGGGTGACGCACAGTAGTCGACACTCTGCCTAACGTTGAGATTCCTTCGCGCGAGGACTTGCGCCGGGATCTCAGGCTCGGCAGGATGCTCTACGCGGGAGGACGCGACGCCGTACGTGGCCCCACCTTCGAGCTTGGCGACAATCTCCTAGGGGCCCAACGACCCAGTGCCGGAGGCGCTGTGCGCGCGTCCTCCCGACCAAATCTCCCTCGCGGTTGCGCGGCCGGTTGGTCAGGCTGTCGGGATGCTGCGAATCGTTCCCCTCGTTGATGCCCGGGCTGCCTTCGACATCGCCCGGGCCGCCGCTGAGGCGGACACCCCGGATATTCCGTTCGGCTCCTTCGCGGCATACCGGGCCCGGCTGCGGCTCCCGTGGCCCGGCAATCGGCTGGAGCAGTATCTGGCGGTCCGCGACGGCGTCCCCGCCGGCTACCTGGAGCTGGGCCTGCCGCAGCTCGACAACCTGGCCAACGTCAACGTTGAGCTCTTTGTGTCCCCGGCTCGGCGGCGGCAGGGGACGGGACGGGCGCTGCTCGCGTACGCGATCGACCGCACCCGGGCACTCGGCCGCCGGCACCTGATCAGCCCGGCCATCGACGGCGCGGGTTTCGCGGCGGCCGTGGGCGCGGTCGCCGGCCTGGTGGAGCACCGCAGCCGGCTGGACGTCGGTGCGCTCGCGGATCCGGCCATTGCAGACGGTTACCGGCTCGTCCAGTGGACGGGTCTGGCCCCGGCCGAGTTCCTGGATGACCTGGCCTATCTGGACGGCCGGCTCAACCTGGACGCGCCCGTCGGCGACCTGGCCTGGGAGGCCGAGCAGGTCGACGCCGCCCGGATCCGCGCGACCGAGGAGATGCTGCGGCTCCGGCAGCGCACCACGTTCCACTCCGGGGCCGTGCACGAGGCGAGCGGGCGGGTCGTCGCCTGGACCGTCATCACGGGCCGGGACGACGTCGGCCGGCACGGGTGGCAGGGCATCACCATCGTCGACCCCGGTCACCGCGGCCGCGGCCTGGGCCTGACGATCAAAAGCCAGAACCTCCGGTACGCCGTGAGCAACCGTCCCGCCCTGCGCGCGATCGACACCCACAACGCCGCGGCCAACGCCCACATGCTGCGGATCAATCGGCTGATGGGCTTCCGGAAGGTGGACGAGGTGACTCAGTGGCAGCTGACCGTCTGAGCCGTTGCAGCCCCGGGCGCAGCGGTGCCGCCCGGTAACCGCCGCGCTCCAGCCCCGCGTGCCGCTCGAAGGCGTTGCGGGCGCCGTACGTGCCGGTCGCCGCCCACGAGTAGCCGCAGAACACCCAGTACGTCGGCCAGAACAGCGGGCCCAGCACCGCATACTGCCCGGCGTGCCGGCTCTCGTGGGCCAGCAGGCCGGACCGGCGCTCGTCCAGCAGCCACTCCGCGGTGCGCCGGGTGATGATCACCGACCCGATGGTGAAGCAGGTCGCGGGCGGCACCTTGCGGCGGTAGCCCTCGGCGACCAGGATGCCGCCCGGCCCGCGCCGGATCTTGGCGCCGGTCAGCACGGCGATGCCGAGGCCGACCAGGGTGGTGCCGTTGACGGCGGTCAGCAGCGTGCGGGCCACGGGCCACGCGGTGCCCATCTCAGGCCCGCCGGCGCATCTGGAGCTCGAGCAGGCCGGGGACGACCGGGTGGGGCACGCGCACCCCGGTGTCCTCGAAGCCCAGCCGCTCGTACGCCCGGACCGCGCGGTCGTTGCCGACCACGACCTCCAGCATCAGCTCGCCGCGGCCCATCGCCACCGACCACTCGGCCACCGCCTCGACGAGCCCGTGGAGCACGCCGCTGCCGCGGTGGGCCGGTGTGATGTACACCGCGAAGACGACCGTCGCGCCCCGCTCCTCGGGCAGCACCGTGCCGCCCGCGTGGCCGATCAGCCGCCCGCCGGGATCGGCCACGAACTGGGCCAGCTGGCCGCCTGTCGACGCCTGCACGATCCGCCGCCGGTAGTCCGCGTGCGGCCGCGCCGCCGCCTGGGCCAGCGTCTCCAGGAACGCGAGCGGGCTGTCGGCCAGCATCTCCAGCCGCAGCGCCCGCATCCGGCCGGCGTCCGCAGGAGTGACCCGGTGCACGGTCAGGGGCGGCGCGACGGTGGTCGTCATGCTGCCCTGCCTACCCGGTCGCCCAGGTGGGAGCAAGCGCGACGCGGAAATGCGACCCGGCGGGCGGTTCCGCGGCGGTCCGTTCTGCTTGCACTCGCCCCAGCAGAGTGCTAAACAAGTGATTGGCACTCGCGCCACGTGAGTGCCAGCAGGTCGGGACGGTGGGGTCACGGCTGCGGCACCGCCATCGGTGCCGGGGCACGGGACCGGTCGTCGCGGGCTATCCGGCTCGGCCTGAGGACGTCACTTCGCCAGGTGGTGACGTCCGCATGGTTCTCAACGTGCGGAAAGCGGGCCGGACCGGCCCGGCGCCGCGAATGTCCAGGAGGACAAAGCCGTATGGCCAAGATCATCGCATTTGACGAGGAAGCTCGTCGCGGCCTCGAGAGTGGTATGAACCAGCTCGCCGACGCCGTCAAGGTGACGCTCGGCCCCAAGGGCCGCAACGTCGTGCTCGAGAAGAAGTGGGGCGCTCCCACCATCACCAACGATGGTGTGTCGATCGCCAAGGAGATCGAGCTCGAGGGCACCTTCGAGAAGATCGGCGCCGAGCTGGTCAAGGAGGTCGCCAAGAAGACCGACGACGTAGCCGGCGACGGCACGACGACGGCGACCGTCCTGGCCCAGGCCCTGGTCCGCGAGGGCCTGCGCAACGTCGCGGCCGGCGCCAACCCGATGGCCCTCAAGCGGGGCATCGAGGCTGCCGTCGCGGCTGTCTCCGACGAGCTGAGCAAGCTCGCCAAGGACGTGGAGACCAAGGAGCAGATCGCCTCCACCGCCTCCATCTCCGCCGGTGACTCCACGGTCGGCGAGATCATCGCCGAGGCGATGGACAAGGTCGGCAAGGAAGGCGTCATCACCGTCGAGGAGAGCAACACCTTCGGGCTCGAGCTGGAGCTCACCGAGGGCATGCGCTTCGACAAGGGCTACATCTCGGCGTACTTCATGACCGACGCCGAGCGCATGGAGGCCGTCTTCGACGACCCCTACATCCTCATCGCGAACAGCAAGATCTCCGCGGTGAAGGACCTGCTCCCCGTCCTCGAGAAGGTCATGCAGGGCGGCAAGCCGCTCGTCATCATCGCCGAGGACGTCGAGGGCGAGGCCCTGGCCACCCTGGTCGTCAACAAGGTCCGTGGCACCTTCAAGTCCGTCGCCGTCAAGGCGCCGGGCTTCGGTGACCGCCGCAAGGCCATGCTGGACGACATCGCCATCCTCACCGGTGGCACGGTCATCAGCGAAGAGGTCGGCCTCAAGCTCGACGCCGCCGACCTGAGCCTGCTCGGCTCGGCCCGCAAGATCGTCATCACCAAGGACGAGACGACCATCGTCGACGGTGCCGGCAACGCCGAGCAGATCCAGGGCCGGGTCAACCAGATCCGCGCCGAGATCGAGAAGTCGGACTCCGACTACGACCGCGAGAAGCTGCAGGAGCGCCTGGCCAAGCTGGCCGGCGGCGTTGCGGTCATCAAGGTCGGCGCGGCCACCGAGGTCGAGCTCAAGGAGCGCAAGCACCGCATCGAGGACGCCGTTCGCAACGCGAAGGCGGCCGTCGAAGAGGGCATCGTCCCCGGTGGTGGCGTGGCGCTGGTGCAGGCCGGCAAGAGCGCGTTCGACAAGCTCGACCTGGTCGGCGACGAGGCGACCGGTGCGAACATCGTGAAGGTCGCGCTGGACGCCCCGCTGCGCCAGATCGCCGTCAACGCCGGCCTCGAGGGCGGCGTCGTGGTGGAGAAGGTGCGCAACCTCGAGTCCGGTTGGGGCCTCAACGCCGCCAACGGCGAGTACGTGGACCTGCTGGCCGCGGGCATCATCGACCCGGCCAAGGTCACCCGTTCGGCGCTGCAGAACGCCGCGTCGATCGCCGCCCTGTTCCTCACGACCGAGGCGGTCGTGGCGGACAAGCCCGAGAAGAACCCGGCCCCGGCCGGTGGCCCGGGTGGTGGCGGAGACATGGACTTCTAAGTCCAGCTCCTGATCGCAGAAAGGCGGGTCGCCTCCGGGCGGCCCGCCTTTTGCTGTGCGTCCTCAGAGCTGCTTGCGATACAGCAGGAAGACCCGTTCGACCCGGGCGTTGACGGCCCTGGCGTAGAACGGCAGCGGTCCGACCCAGCCGATCTGCACCCGGTCGTGACCGGCGGCATGCTGGTCGGCCAGGCAGCGGCGGAGCAGCAGGGCGCCGATGCCCAGCCCGCGGGCGGCCGGCGCGGTGCCCATCGGGCCGAACCAGGACGGGCGGGAGGACCCGTACGCGGCGAAGCCCAGCAGCGCGCCGTCCTTGGCCAGCGCCAGGTGACAGCCCGCCTGGTCCCGGCCCACCGAGTGGGTGATCTCCCCGCCCCAGCCCTCACCGAAGTTCGCCAGCGAGAACCGGACCAGCGCCGGCACGTCCTCGGCGTGCGCCCGGCGCACCGTGACGCCCTCCCCGGCCAGCCGCTCCTCGTCCTCGGCCGTGCCGCCGGGCAGCTCCCGGGTCACGTCCACGGTCATGTTCCAGGCCGGCTGGTCCTGCTCGAAGCCGAACGCCATGGCCGCGCAGATCGCCGGGGTGTATCGCACGTCGATGCCGGGCCAGCCGTAGTACGGCGCGTTGCCGGCGATGACGACGTCGCCCGCGCCGAGCCCGGCCAGGGCGCCCTCGATCCGGGCCACAAGCGCCCGCGCCACGCCCCGGCGCCGCTCCCGCGGGTCGACGGCGACCAGGTCGACGTGCCCGATCGACCGGTCCCGGTGCGACACCGAGCCCAGCACCACGCCGATCACCTGCCCGCCGGTCACCGACACCGGCACCCCGGAGAGCGCGGCACCGGCAGCGGCGGCGCCACCCGCGGAGCGCAGCGCGATGAACCCCGTGACCCTGCGCGGAGCGGCCGACCAGCCGTCGGTGCCGGTCGTCTCGCGCAGCCGCAGCACGATCTCGGCGGCCTCGGCGGCGTCCTCGGGCAGGTCCAGGGCGGCCCGGCAGAGGCTCACCACGGCGGGCACGTCGTCGTCGGTCAGTTCGGAGATCCAGAACTCGCTGTCCACAACCGCCGAACCTACCCAACGACCGCCGCCCGCTCCGGCGTGGTGGGCTCGAGCAGGTCGCGCCGGCCGCGTACCGGGGAGAAGAGCAGCGCCAGCGGCGCGAGCACGGCGGCCGCCGCGACGACCAGCAGGGTGGTCCGGGCGCCGAGCGGCCCGGCGAGGGCGCCCGCCACCAGCCCGCCGACCGGGATGGCCCCCCAGGACACGAACCGGACCGTCGCCATCACCCGGGACAGCAGCTCCGGCGGGCTGGCGATCTGCCGGTACGTCCGGGTGGTCACGCTGAAGATCACCCCGGTGCCGGCGAAGATCAGCACGCCCACGCTGAAGGCCAGGTAGGCGGTCCAGCCGGCCCCGAGCGGAATGACAAACGCGGCGGCGGCCTCCACGAACCCGAGAATGATCAGCCCGCGGGCGGTGCCGAGCGCGCTGGTGGCCCGGCTGGTCAGCGCCGCCCCGATCAGCGTGCCGACACCGTCGACGGCCAGCAGCAGACCGACGGCACCGGCGGGCGCGTGCAGTTCGCGTACCAGGTAGAGCGGGAAGAGCGCGTGGTAGGCGCCGTTGACGAAGTTCGACGCGGTGGCGGACCACATGGCCGGGCCCATCATCGGGTGCCTGGTCACGTACGCCCAGCCTTCCCGGATCATCGCGCCCATCGGGGTGGGCCGGTCGGGCCGGTGGCCCCGCCGGGCCGGCAGGCTGCGCAGTAGGGCCGCCGAGACGAGGTAACTGACCGCGTCGATGAGCAGGGTCGGCACGGCGCCGAGGAACTGGACGGCGAGGCCGCCGAGCGAGGGCCCGGCGAGCTGGGTGGTCGCGTGGGTGCCGGAGGTGAGGCTGTTGCGCGACTGCAGCTGGTCCCGGCTGACGATCTCGGGCAGAAACGTGGTGTTCGCGACGAAGAAGAGCACATGCGCGAAGCTGACGACCAGCGCGACGACGACCAGCTGCGCGACGCTGAGCAGGCCGAACCACCAGGCCACCGGGATCGACGCGACGGCCAGCGCCCGCACCACGTCCGCGCCGACCTGAGTGCCGCGCAACGGGAGCCGCTGCACGATGACCCCGGCGGGCAGGCCGATGACGAGCCAGGCGACATAACCGGCCGCGGCGATCATGCCCATCTCGAACGGGGTCGCGTCGAGGACCGCGAGCGCGGTCAGCGGCAGGGCCACCCCGCCGACGGCCGAACCCAGATCACTGCTGGTACCGGCCGCCCACCAGCGCCAGAACACGCTCACGGTCCCCGCCCCCGTTCGAGTAAGTTCCAATCTGAAACGGACTATAATCGAGGACGTGCGCAGGGTCGAACTCATTGATGCCGACTGCGGCATCGAGCAGGCGCTGGGCGTGCTCACCGACTGGTGGACGTTCCTGGTGATCCGGGACGTCGCGGGCGGCGTGACCCGGTTCGAGGCGCTGCAACACTCCCTCGGGGTGAGCCGCCGCGCGCTGGCCGAACGCCTGGCCGCCCTGGTGGAGCACGGCGTCCTGCGCCGGGCCCGCTATTCGGAGCACCCGCCCCGCCACGACTACCTGCTCACGCCGAAGGGCGAAGGCCTGCTGCCGGTCCTGATCGCGCTCCAGGAGTGGGGCGACCGGCACGTCCTCGGCGACGGCTCCCTGACCGCGACGGCGGCGCCCACCTCGGCCGAGGCGCACCGCGTCCACGACCTGGTGGGCCGCCGCATCCCGGGCCTGCGCGTGGAGACCTGGACGGTCCTCTACTTCTTCCCGGGCGCCTTCGCGCCGGACGCGGCCGGCCTCCCACCGGGCTGGGGCGAGATCCCGGGCGCGGCCGGCTGCACCCTCGAGTCCATGACGTACGCGGCCAGAGCAGCCGAATTCGCGGCGGCGGGCGTGGAGATCCGGGGCGTGAGCACGCAGCGCCCGGACCAGCTGGAGGCTTTCGCGGCATACGCAAAGCTGCCGTTCCCCCTGCTCTCGGACCAGGACGGCAAGCTGGCGGCAGCCCTGCGCCTGCCAACCTTCCGAACGGCGGGCGCGGACCGCTTCAAGCGCCTAACTCTCCTGACCGACCAAACCGCCACAATCAGAACAGTCCAATTCCCCATAACCGACCCAGCCGCCTCGGTCATGGAACTGCTCACAGAGCTCCAGGCCCGCCCCTGACCAGGGCGCCTCCCTGCCTCCGTGGCGAGGTGCCCACCCCCGACGGGCTGCCCGGGCCCAGCAGGCGGCGCAGCGGCTCTCCACCGCCCGACGCCACAAAGACCCGAGCGAGGCCTCGCCCGCGACGGGCGTTTGCCCCGATAGGCGTGCGCGGCGGCGCGGTCGGCACGGGTGGCGTGATGGCGTGGTGCGCGGGTGGCGTGATGGCGCGGGCGGCGGCGTGGTGACGCGGGTGGCGCCGTACCGGCGGGCGGCGGACCTGCTCGGCGGCGCGGTTGTGCGGGCGGCACGGTGGCGCAGGTGGCGCAGGTGGCGCAGGTGGCGCAGGTGGTGCGAGTGGCGCGGTGGCGCAGGCGGCGCGGTGGTGCGAGTGGCGCGGTGGCGTGGTGGCGCGGGCGGTGGCGCGGTTGTGCGGGTGGCACGGTGGTGTGGGTGGCGCAGGCGGCACGGTGGCGCATGTGGTGCGGGTGGCGCAGGCGGCACGGTGGCGCATGTGGTGCGGGTGGCGTGGTGGCGCGGGAGGCAATGGCTGGGCTGGGCGGGTGACCGGGGTGCGCTGGTGGGTGGTCCGGTGGACCTTGTAGAGCCGTGGTTCGCTCGGCGCCCCCACTCCACAACATCCTGGCGGGGCGCTGACGCCCGCACGCAGTCGGCGATCCGGAGACGGTCGCTCTGAGTGGATCTTGCGGCAGCGCGCTGCCGCGAGTCGTCGCGGCGCCGTGCCGGGCCCGCTGGTGCGGTTCGGCAGACGGCTGGGCGAGGCTGTGCGGTGCCGGGTGAGGCGGTGCGGTTCGGCAGGGAGCTGGGCGAGGCTGTGCGGTGCCTGGCGATGCGGTGTCGGGTGAGGCGGTGCGGTTCGGCAGGGCTCGGTGGGCGGTGCGGGGCGGTGGAGGGTCAGGCGGTCGACACAAGGTGATCGAGGCGGTTCGGGGGGCTCGGGGTGGGTGCGGGCGGCGCCGGGCGTGCCAGGCGGTTCGAGGCGGTGCCGGGCGTGCCAGGCGGTTCGAGGCGGTGCCGGGCGTGCCAGGCGGTTCGAGGCGGTGCGGGGTGGCGCGCGGGCGGTGCAGGGCAGGGCGGTGCAGGGCAGGGCGGTGCAGGGCGGTGCAGGGCGGTGCGGCGCGGTGCAGGGCGGTGCGGCGCGGTGCGGGGTGGCGCGGTGCGGTGCGGTGCAGGGCGGTGCGGTCCAGCGCGGCGCGGCGCGGCGCGGTGCTGGGCGGCGCGGTGCAGGGCGGTGCGGCGCGGGGTGGCGCGGGGTGGCGGTGCAGGGTGGCGGCGCGTGCGGGCGGTGGTGCGGTGCGAGGCGGTGGTGCGGGGCGAGGTGGTGGTGCGGCGCGGGCGATGTGGTGTGCGGAGTGGCGGGCGGTGACCGGGTGGTGGCGGTTTGTGCTGGTGGGCGGACTGGGGACGGCGAATCCGTGGATGTTGTGGACTAATGGTCAGCTCCGCACCGCAGCGCTACAAGATCGCGCGAGGAGCCCGCAGCCGGGCAGGCGGGGAAGGGGAAAAGGGTGACCACAACGGGCTTGGGGGCGGGGATGACCCACGCAGGGACCAAGCCTGACCGCCCGGAGTGG
>NZ_JBITLX010000007.1:380161-387220 GCF_044465625.1 Actinoplanes sp. NPDC049599 | reverse complement strand
GCAAGGTTCCGGTCACCGGTCAGGACGCGACGGTGCAGGGTCTGCAGAACATCCTCGCGGGTGACCAGTGCATGACGGTCTACAAGGCCATCAAGAAGGAGGCCGACGCGGCGTCCGAGCTGGCCATCGCCCTGGCCAAGGGGGAGCGTCCGAGCACTGCCACGAGCACCGTCAAGGACCCGGACTCGGGCGCGGACGTGCCCGCGGTGCTGCTGGAGCCGCAGTCCATCACCAAGGAGAACGTGAAGGACGTCATCGCGGACAAGTTCGTCACCAAGGAAGAGCTGTGCACGGCCGACTTCGCGAAGGCTTGCACGGAAGCCGGCATCAGCTGACGCTGGGCTGATCATCACGGGCCTGGTCCCGGACGGCACGACGCGCCGCCTCCACCCCGGTGGGGGCGGCGCCCGGGTCGAGTGATGCCCGAAGCCGGTCACCGAGCTAAGGAGAACCATCGTGGCCGCGACACCCCTTCTGGAACTCAACGGGATCGACAAGAGCTTCGGTCCCGTCAAGGTCCTGCACGATGTCGGACTGAAGGTCTACGCCGGCGAGGTGACCGCGCTGGTCGGTGACAACGGCGCCGGCAAGTCAACGCTGGTCAAGTGCGTCAGCGGGATCTACACGATCGACGCGGGCACGGTCACCTTCGACGGCAACCCGGTCCACGTGCACAGCCCCCGGGACGCCGCCGCGCTGGGCATCGAGGTCGTCTACCAGGACCTGGCGCTCTGCGACAACCTGGACATCGTCCAGAACATGTTCCTGGGCCGGGAGAAGGTCCGCGGGCTGGTCCTGGACGAACCCACCATGGAACAGATGGCCGGCGACACCCTGGCCAGCCTGTCGGTGCGCACCGTCAAGTCGTTGCGCCAGCTCGTCGCCAGCCTCTCCGGCGGCCAGCGCCAGACCGTCGCGATCGCCAAGGCGGTGCTCTGGAACAGCCGGGTGGTCATCCTCGACGAACCCACCGCCGCGCTCGGCGTGGCCCAGACCGCGCAGGTCCTCGAGCTGGTCCGCCGGCTCGCCGACAACGGGCTGGGCGTGGTGCTGATCTCGCACAACATGAACGACGTCTTCGCGGTCTCCGACCGGGTCGCCGCGCTGTATCTGGGCCGGACCGCGGCCCAGGTCAAGGCCAGCGACGTGACCCACTCGCAGATCGTCGAGCTGATCACCTCCGGCCGCAGCGGCAACCTGGGTCTGCCCCCGGATTCGCCCTCCGACTTCAACGGCGACATCGTCGACATCACGCCCGGAGGCCCGCAGTGACCACCACGACCACCACCGCCGGCGGCGTCAAGGTCGTCAAGCCCACCCTCGCCGGCCATATGCACGACTACTGGGGCCGCGTGCGCGGCGGCGACCTCGGCAGCCTGCCCGCGGTGCTGGGCCTGATCGTGCTCTCGCTGATCTTCGGCATCGCCCGGGAGACGTTCTTCAGCCCGCTCAACTTCGCCAACCTGTTCACCCAGAGCGCGCAGGTCGTGTTCATCGCGATGGGCCTGATCTTCGTCCTGCTGCTGGGCGAGATCGACCTGTCGGCCGGCTTCGCCAGCGGCGTGTGCGGCGCGGTGATGGCGATCCTGCTCACCGACCACGGCATCGCCTGGTACATCGCGATCCCGGCCGCCCTGGTCACCGGCCTGGTCATCGGCCTGATACTCGGCGTGCTGATCGCCAAGGTGGGCATCCCGTCCTTTGTGGTCACGCTGGCGGCGTTCCTGGCCTTCCAGGGGCTGCTGCTGGTGCTGCTCGGCGGCGGTATCAACATCTCCATCCGCGACGAGTTCGTCATCTCGCTGAACAACGACAACATCCCGGTGCTGTGGAGCTGGGTGCTGGCCGTCGGCGTGGTCGCGGGTTACGCGCTGGTGCAGTTCAACCGGGTCCGCAGCCGGGCCGCCCGCGGCCTGGTGACCGACCCGATCGGCATCGTGCTGCTGCGGATCGCCGGGCTGGCGGCCCTGGTGCTGACCACCACGGCGGTGCTGACCCAGGAGCGGGCGGTCAACCCGGCGATCAACTCGCTCAAGGGCGTGCCGATCGTCGTCCCGATCATCGCCGCCTTCCTGATCTTCTGGACCTTCGTGCTCGGCCGGACCACGTACGGCCGGCACGTGTACGCGGTGGGCGGCAACACCGAGGCGGCCCGCCGCGCCGGCATCCCGGTCGACCGGATCCGCATCTCGGTCTTCGCGATCTGCTCGTTCATGGCCGCGATCGGCGGCATCATGGCGGTCAGCCGGGCCAGCTCCGTCGACCCGAACACCGGCGGCAGCAACATCCTGCTCTACTCCGTCGGTGCGGCCGTGATCGGCGGCACCAGCCTGTTCGGCGGCAAGGGCAAGGTGATCAACGCGGTGATCGGCGGCGCGGTGATCGCGGTGATCGACAACGGCATGGGCCTGATGGGCTTCTCGTCCGGCCAGAAGTTCATCTTCACCGGCCTGATCCTGCTGGTCGCCGCGAGCGTCGACGCCCTCGCCCGGCGCAGGGCGGCTGCTACCGGAACACGATGAACGCCACCCCGGGCCCGGGGGCGGCACGCTGATGCGAGCCGCCTCGGGCCCGGACGAGGTCCGCCGGACCAACCTCGGCTCGCTCCTGCAGTACGTGCACCTGCACGGCGCCACCTCCCGGGCGGAACTCACCACCCGCCTCGGCCTGAACCGCAGCACCATCGGCGCGCTGACCGCCGAGCTGACCAGCGCGGGACTGGTCAGCGAGGCGGTGCCCCGCGACACCGGCCGGGCCGGGCGGCCGTCCCTGGTGGTCCGGCCCGAGTCGGCGCGGGTCCACGCGTACGCCCTGAGCATCGAGGTGGACCGGCTGCGCGCGGCCCGCGTCGGGCTGGGCGGCCGCATCCTGGACCGCCGGGAGACCGACCGTCCGCGCGGGATGGCGCTGCTCGACACGGTGCCGCCGCTGGCCTGCCTGGTCGGCGAGATGCGCCGCGCGGTGGCTGTGGGCACCCGCACGGTCGGCACCGGCGTGGCCGTCGTGGACCGGGCCCGTCAGGCGGACGGCACGGTGCGGCTGGCGCCCACCATCGGGGCGGGCGAGGAGCCGGTCGGCGCCGCGCTCGGCGCCGCGCTGGGGGAACCGGGCCGGCTCACCGTCGGCAACCACGCGGACGTCTCGGCGCTGGTCGAACACAGCCGGGGCGTCGCGGTCGGCTGCGCCAACGTCGTCTACCTGCACGGCGACATCGGGGTCGGCGCCGGCATCATCGCCGGCGGCCGCCGGGTGGCCGGGCACCGCGGCTACGGCGGCGAGGTCGGCCACATGGTCGTCAACCCGGACGGGCGGGAGTGCTGGTGCGGCTCGCGCGGCTGCTGGGAGACCGAGATCGGCGAGCACGCGCTGCTCCGGCACGCCGGCCGGGCGGGGGAGTCGGGCCGGGAAGCGGTGCTGGGCGTGGTCAACGCGGCGATGCGCGGCGACCGCCGGGCCCGGTCCGCGGTCCGCGAGGTGGGCGCGTGGATCGGCTTCGGCGTCGGCAACCTGGCGAACATCTTCAACCCCGAGGCGGTGATCTTCGGCGGCACGCTGCGCGACGTGTACCTGGTCGCGGCGGCCCCGATCCGCAGCCGGCTGAACGCCGTCGCGTTGCCGGCCGCCCGCGAGCACCTCCGCATGCGGACACCCGAGCTGGGCGACGACGCGGCCCTGCTCGGCGCCGCCGAGCTGGCCTTCGCCCACCTGCTGGACGACCCGCTGCTCGGCTGAACCGCCGGATCAGGGCAGGGCTGATCAGGGCAGGGTGACCGTGAAGCGGGCGGTGGTGGTGCCGTCGGCGTGGTTGATCCCGAAGCCGTCGCAGATCTGCTGGGTGATCCAGAGGCCGCGGCCGTTCGTGCTGAACGGCGACGGCGGCCGGTAGCCGGCGAGCGGGTCCGCCAGGCCGGCGCCGTTGTCGGTGACCTCGCACGTCACCGTGGAGCCGTCGATCCACACCCGCAGGTGCCGCCGGCCCCGGCCGTGCCGGATGCTGTTGGTGACGATCTCGCTCATCGCCAGCATGAGGTCCTCACCCCGGTCGGTGTCCGTCCACCCCCGGGCCTCCAGCAGGGCCGCCACGGCGTACCGGGCCAGCGCCACGTCGGCCGCGATCCGCAGGCTGAGCACGGGCGGGCCGGAGGTCGGCGGCATCGGCTCGGCGACGGCCCGCAGGAACCGTTCGGGCGGCTCGTAGGCGTCGCTGGCCGGCCGGTCGGACGCGAAGAACGTGGGATGGGTCCGCCGGGCGTCGTCGATCACGGCGGGCGGCACCGTCCGCCGGTCGTACGAGCAGATGATCCACGCCGGCACCTGCGCGAAGATGTCGTTGGCCGCGGATTCGTACCGGGTCCAGCTCGTATGTCGCTCGGCGGGGCCGAAGTCGATCTCACCGATCAGGCGCAGCCGCTGGTATCCGCGGTTGGTGGCGTCGTGCAGCACCCGCTGCCAGCCGGCCAGGGTGGAAGCCGGCCGCTGGTACCACTGATCCCGGTCGAGGAACGACACCTCGGTCGCGTCCGGGCCCAGGCCGTCTCTGAGCGAGGCGATGTTCGCCTTGGTCACCGCCGCGATGACCGCCTCGCCGCGGTCGATGCCGTCCCGGATGAACGGGAGCAGCGCGTCGGCGAATTCCTGGTCACTGTCGTAGAACATCGCGTCGTGGGTCAGGGGCGTTGTGGACATCGTCGCTTCACCTGGATCGGAGCGTCGTCGCGGATGCAGACCCGGTGGCATGGCCTCGAGCGCCTGCCGACCTGCCGGCTCGTCTCAGCGGCCCACGGTACTCCGGCGCCCGGCGGCGATCGGGGAATCGAACCGGATCTCCCCCTATGGGGGTACGCCGTGCTGGGTACGGGTCCGGACCCGTACCCGGCCGGTCGGTCCTCAGTAGCGGAAGCGTGACACCAGGTCCTGCAGCTGGCGGGACATGGTGGCCAGCTCACCGGCGGCGTGCCGGGTCTCGTCGATGGTGTCGGTGGTCCGCCGGGTGGCCTCGGAGACGCCGGTGATCGTCGCGGCGATGTTGCCCGCCCCGTCGGCCGCCTCGGAGAGCGTCCGGTTCATCTCCTGGGTGGTGGCCGTCTGCTCCTCGACCGCGGACGCGATCGTCACCTGGATGTCGTTGATCCGTTCGATGATCGCGGAGATCTCCCCGATCGCCGCGACCGCGCCGGAGGTGTCCGCCTGGATCGTCTCCACCCGGCGCACGATGTCCTCGGTGGCCTTGGCGGTCTCCTGGGCCAGGTCCTTGACCTCGCTCGCGACGACCGCGAAGCCCTTGCCGGCGTCGCCGGCCCGGGCGGCCTCGATGGTCGCGTTCAGGGCCAGCAGATTGGTCTGCTCGGCGATCGCGGTGATGACCTTGACGACGGTGGCGATCTCGGTGGACGACTCGCCGAGCCGCGCGACCGTGGCGTTGGTGGCGGCGGCGACCTGCACGGCCTGGGCGGCGACCCCGGTCGCCTCCGAGGTCGACGCGCTGATCTCGCGGATCGAGGCGCCCACGTCCTGCGAGCCGGTGGAGACGATCTGCAGGTTGTTCGAGACCACGTCCGCCGCCGCGGCGACCGAGCCGGCCTGCACGGACGCGTCGGCCGCGGCCGAGCCCACCGCGCTGGAGACCGCGGTCAGCTGCTCGGCCGAGTTCTGCAGGGTGGTCGCGTTGCCGGCCAGCTGGACGACGTCCTGGCGCAGCCGGCCGATGCCGCGGTCGAGCAGGGTCGCCATCCGGCCGACCTCGTCGCGCTCGGTCACGTTGCAGGTGCGGGTCAGGTCGCCCTCGGCCAGGCCCTCGGCGGCGTAGGAGACGCCGGCGACCGCGCGGCGTACCCGGTTGGCCACCCGCATCCCCAGGTAAAGGCTGATCACCACGCCGATCACCAGGATGATCGCGACGGTGCGCACCGCGTTGGTCTTGCGCTGCTCACCCTCGGCGATCTGCGCGGCGACGCCGTCGGAGACGGACTGCTCCACCGCCGCCTGGTCGGCCAGCAGCGCGTTGTGCAGCTCGTTGAACTTGGCCAGCCCGGCGGCCAGCTCGGCCGCCGGGTCGGCGGCCGTGGACGTCTCCGGTACGGCGGTGATGAACTCCTTGAAGCTGGCCCAGTCGGCCTGCATGCGCTTGATCAGCGTCTGGCCGGCCGCGTCGGAGAGGTTGGTGGCGAGCACCTGGAGCCCGGAGTCGATCGCCTGCTGCTGCACGGCCATGCCCTTGGCGATCTCGGCCGCGATCCCCGGGTACGCCCGCATCGAGCTGGTCGAGCCGACGAAGCCCTCGAGGTTCTGCCCGACGCTCGACGACGCCTTCAGCACCGTGAGGTCCGCCCGCTGCGCGGAGATCGACGTGTCGCTCATCTGGTAGAGCGTCCGCAGCGCGATGGCCGCGATGACCACCCCGACCGCGGTCGCGACGAGCACCGCCGCGCCGATCTTCGCCCGCAGCGACCGGTTGTCGAACGCCGCTCCCAGCCCATTGATCCGCGCCACGTTCTCTTCTCCTCAGGTGGACAGCACCGGCCGAGGCCCTGCACAGCGAGCCCCTGACCCCCGGTTCGGCGCTGGGGCCATGGAGCTGAGGCTTTCCGATTCGCCTAGCTATCGCACGGTTGCTCAGTGTGACCGAAAGACGACACAACATTCGCATATCGGCATGAACTGCCTACTGTCGGAGGACGTCAGGGCCGCTCCGGCGGCAGGACGATCAACGGGGGCAGAGAAATGGACACCAACACCACAAAATCGGCGGGACGCCGGCTGGCCACCGTGGGGGCGGCACTCGTGCTCGCGGCCGGTTCCACGGTCGCCGGCGCCACACCCGCGGCCGCCTACACGCCGGCGATGACGTTCGCCGGCGTGGCGGACTACGACCGTGACGGCAGCAAGGACATCGTGGCGCGCGACGGAGCCGGCAAGCTCTGGCTGTATCCGGGTCAGTCGACGCGGGGTTACAGCAGCCTGGGGCGGTTCGAGATCGGCAACGGCTGGAATGCGATGACGTTCGCGGGCGTGGCGGATTACGACCGGGACGGCCGGCAGGACATCGTGGCCCGGGACAAC